>JALOOU010000121.1 GCA_025454255.1 Desulfobacterales bacterium
CCGGGGAGGTCAATGGCGAGCCCGGCCTGGCCGGGAAGGGGCCGGGCCGTCATGACCCCGCCGCTTTTGAGGTGCATCCAGAGGGCGCCGCCGCGCTCTTCCCACCGCAGCGGCGTGCTTTCGCCGGCAACCTGCCAGTGCCCCTTGCCGCCGCTCTCCAGGGTGAGGATCACCTCGGCGGCGGGATCCCCGCCCTCAGGGCGGCCGCTGTAGCGCCCCTCCCATGCGTGCCGGGAGTCGCAGGCGCCCGCGATCACCCCGATCAACAGGAGTGCCGTAACTATGAACGCGCGCCTCATGCATCCACCTCCCGCAGGGGCTTGAACAGACCCATTTCGAGCTGCAGAGCGGAAGGGAAGCGATAGACGTGCGCGGTCATGGCCAGCCACAGCAGGTCGCGCAGAAGCGTGTCCCACCCCATGGGATCCTCCATCGAAGTGAAGCACCCGCAGCCGATGGGAATGCCGCGCAGCAGGGTGATCACGATGGCGAGGCTGAAGAGCACCAACATCCCGCCGATCGCGGCGGCCGCAGCCTTGGTGCGGACCCCAAGCACCATGAGGCTGCCGCAGACCAGCTCCGCCCAGGGCATGACCAGGGCGAGTGCATTCACCGCCCAGTGGGGCACGAGCTGGTAGGCGGCGATGGTCTCGGCGAACTCCCCGGGAAAGTTGATCTTGTACATGCTGGCGAGGACGAACACCGCCCCGACGTAGACCCGCAGCACCAGCCCCAGAACGGGGTGCGCAAGGGCCGCCGTGAGCCATGCCTTCATGGTCATGGCGCCACCTCCAGTCCGCTCGCATCCCAGGCCGAAAGCCCACCCCCAAGGATCCGGACCTGTTCGTGGCGCTCCAGCAACCGCCGGGCCAGCTCCTCGTCGTAGCGCTTGCTGAGCGTGCTGCCGTAGATCAGGACGACCTGCTCGGGGGTAAGCGTGGGGCCGAGTTTCATGGGGAAGATCACGTCGAAGAGCGCTGCTGGGATGTTGACCGCCCCGGCGATATGCCTCTGGTTGAAGAGCTCGGGCGGCCGGGCGTCGACGAGGACGGCCTCTTTGCGGGTTAGCATCCCGTGCGCCGTGAGCGCATCGATGCGGGGTGCCGGGGTTTCAAAAAAGCTCTCCGGCAACAGTGGGATGCCGTGCGGGCTGGAAGCGTTGAAGACCAGCGCCAGGACCGCGGCGATGATCAGCATCCCCAGCAGGTCGGCCCAGCGGAAGCGCCCGGCCTGCTCCACTTCGCGCCGGATCACCTGCCGCAGGCGGTTTTTGGCGACCTCCAGAAGCCGGATCCGGTCGCGGGCCTCGGTCAACTCGGCGATGGTGCGGCGCAGGTCGGCGTTGGTGCGGTGGAGGTCGGCGTTGAGCGCCTGGATGGTTTCAAACGCGCGCGCGTTTTTCAGAAACGCCATCCAGTTGATCGTGAGCCCCCGCAGCAGCTCCCGCGAGGCCTCGGGCAGGGCCGGCTGGCTGATCAGCGGGCCCAGCGCGAGCAGGCCGAAGAGCGTCTCGTCCACCGTGAAGAGCGCGGCCGTGCGGGCGCAAAAGCCCAGCTCCGCTTCCGGCAGGGCCTGGGCCGGGTCGAGGATAAACCCGGCCGTCATCGGCTCCAGGCGCCGCTCCTCGGTCGCCTGGAACCCCCGGTAGATTAGCTTTTCCGCCTGTTCGAAGGTCCAGCGGCGCGGTTCCGGAACGCCGCGGGCGAGCCAGCGCGCGCGGCCGCTCTCCCGGTCGCAGAGCAGGACGCACCCGCGGCCGGCCCCGAAGGTGCCCATGACGGTGAGGAGGAGGCTCTCCAGCAGCTTGTCCGTCGCGGATAGCGGGCTGAGGTCGCGGGTGAAGTCATAGAGGGTCTGGAGGTGGAAAATCTGCAGGTCCAGCCGTTCGCGCGCCTGGGCGGCGTCGCGCTGGGCCTGCTCGAGCACCTGGCCCTGGCGCATGAGCCCTGCGTTGAGGTGCTGGATCTCGCGGTGAAAAAGGTTCTGCGAGAGAGCGCCGGCCAAGGTGTCGGCCAGGTTGAGGAGGGCGCTCTTGTCCGCTGCGCCGAACGCCTCCCCCGAGAGCCGGGGGCCGAAGGCGGAGAGAAGAGCATAGGTGCCGTCCACCCGCTGGGTGAGGACGAGCGCGGTGTCGGCGGGCAGCAGGCCGGGATCCGGCTCCGGCCCGGGGGCAAGGAGTTCGGCCCGGCGGGGCAGGCGCTCTTCGGGCAGGTAGTGTTCCGCTATCCGGGACAGGTTGCGCTCGCAGGCCTCAGCCTCCGCCGGACTCAAGCCCCGCTGGGTGATGGTCCCCTGGCCGGTTTGGGTGTTCACCATCAGGGCCAGGCCGTGTGCGGCGCCGAAGAGGCCGAGAGCGGTGAGCAGAAAGGTCTCGATGATCCGTCGCGGCTGGGTCAAGTTGGAGAACTCGTCGGCCGCCGCCTGAAGGTACTTCAGTTGGAACAGCCGCCGTTCGAGTTCGGCCTGGGTCCGGGAGGCCTGCGCGGCGGCCTCCCGCAGGGGCGATGGCGGGGAAGCCATGGGGCTCAGCGCACCAGTTCGTTGATCAGCTTGAGAAACGCATCGATGTTCTCGACCACGCCCATGTGGGTGTGGAGCACCTTGCCGCTGGGGTCGAGCAGCAGGGTGAAGGGGGTCCGGGGCTCACCGAGCCGCTTGTGGACCTCGAAGCGCGGGTCGGCAACGACAGGGAAGAGATACTGCACCTGCTGGTTGAGGTAGGCGATCTCGGTCTCGTTGCCCCCGGCGGCAAGGGCCAGCATCTTGACCTGGCCTTTGAGCCGGCCTCTTTCGATCCGGGTGAAGAGGGTGTTGAACGCAGGGGCCTGCTGGTAGCACTGCGGGCAATAGACGCCGATCACCTCGAGCAGGAGCACCCGGGCGGGGATATCGGCCAGCCGAAAGCGCTCGCTGCTGATACCGAGGTACTCCCGGGCCTTTTCGGAGGCCGGGGCCGGCAGCTCGAAGGCCGGCAGCGTGTCGCCCTTCTTGGGCAGGCCGGCGGCCGCGGCCGAAGGAAGGCCCCCCGCCAGGCCCAGGATCAGTATCAGGATGGCCGGCCAGCACACACGTCTCATTGTTCCCCCTTTCATGGTCATCTCACGCCAGGGCCTTCTCCAGCGAGTCCACCATCGGGGCGATCTTGGACAACCCGACGATTTCGAACACCTTGCGCAGGTTCTCGGAGAGCTCGGCCACCACGACGTGGCGGCCCTGACTCCGGCTCTCGAGCAGAAGCTGGGTCAGGACCCCGATGCCGGCTCCGTTGACGGTGGCGCTCTCCAGGAAATGCAGCACGATGCGGGATTTGTCGAGGGCGGCGGCCTCGCGGTAGAGCGCCTGCAGCCGCGCTTCGGCCGCAGCGGTGATGCTGCCCTGGATGACGATCACGGCGGCCTGCTCGGTCGTCTGCAGTCCCAGCTCCGCCGCCTGCTCGCCGGCCAGGCGCCGGCGGTCCTGGGCGCGCCGGATCGCGGCTTCGAGCAGATGGCGCTGGATGGGCTTGTTGATGAAGTCGGTGGCATCGAGGTTCAAGGCCTGGATCGCGAGATCCATGTCGCCGTGGCCGGTGATGACGATCACCTCGGTGGCCGGGTCGATCGCTTTGATCTGCTGGAGCACTTCGATGCCGTTCATCCCGGGCATCTTGATGTCGGTCAGAACGATGCGGGGCCGCTCGCGGCCGAAGAGCTCCAGCCCCTCCTGGCCGTTCTCCGCCGTCAGGACCTCGTAGCCGTAGGCCGAGAGCGTCAGCCGAAACATCATCAGGGTGGGTTTCTCATCGTCGATGACCAGGATCTTTTCCATGCGGGGTCCTCATATCGCGGCAAAGCTCAGGGTGAAGGTGGTGCCCTCGCCCTCACGGCTCGTCAACTGGATCTCCCCCCCGTAGTCCTTGACGATCCCGTAGGTGATGGCGAGCCCCAGGCCCATGTCGATGCTGCTCTCCTTGGTGCTGAAGAAGGGTTCGAATATCTTGTCGCGGACCGCATCGCTGATGCCGATCCCGTCGTCTGCGACCGCGGCCACTACCCGTCCGTCCTCCTGGCTGGTGCGGATCCGGATCGTGCCGGCCGGCCGGTCGGGGAGCCGCTGCTTTTTCTCGGTGATGGCATCCCGGGCGTTGGCCACCAGGTTGAAAAAAACCTGCTGCAGGCGGTTGTCGTGGGCCATGATCGGGCGGAGCCCGGGGTCGAGGTCGAGCGCCAGGTGGATGTTGTCCAGCTCGAACTGCCGGCCGACCAGGGCGAAGACCGCCTGGATGGGCTTGTTGATATCCACCCGCTCCATGACCAGCTCGGCCTTGCGCCCGAAGGAGCGCAGGGTGTTGATGATCTCCGCGGCCCGGTCGACCTGGGTGCTCATCTCGCGGACCACCTGGTGCAGATCGGGCGGGGGGATCGCGCGCTCCTGCTCGACCATCATGGCCAGAAAATCGCTGCCCATCTTGATGGCGTTGAGCGGCTGGTTCAGTTCGTGGGCGATCCCGGCGGACATCTCTCCGAGCGACTTCATCTTGTTCGCCTGGATCAGCTGGGCGTCCTTCTCCACCATCTCGGTGATGTCCGTGGAGGCGAGCACGATGGCCGGCTGCCCTTTGTAGGTGGTGGTGGAGGCGTGCAGGTTCACGTAAAAGGGCTTGCGGCCTTTCTTGTAGTGGAGGGTCTTGGGGTAGGTGACCAATCGATGGGTGTCCCCCTGCCCCTGGAGGGATTCGAAATAGGCCTGGGTGTGCTCGGGGGCGAGCTCCATGAAGGGGCGGCCGATCAGCTCCTCCCGACTGTAGCCGTAAACCTCTACCGCGCGCGGGTTGGCGTCGATGATCTCGAAACTCTGGTGGCCGACGACAAAGATGGGGTCCGGCCCGCTCACGAAAAGGGAGCGGTATTTCTTCTCGGATTCGCGCAGGCGCCGCCGATAGAGACGGATGCCCCAGATCATGTTGTAGAAGGCGTCCGCGAGCTGGGCCACCTCGTCGCCCTTCTGGCGGCGATAGAACTGGCAGTTGCGGCAGACGGGGCTCATGGCGCCCGCCTCGCCCGAGGGGTCGGCGCCGACGGCCCCGTCCAGGTGGCGGCAGGGCGCATCGGGGTTGGCGAAGGCCGGGCATTCGAGGGGCTGGCCGCCTTTCTGGACCTGCTCGGCGTCGAGTTTGACGTCGAAGTTGCCCTTGCTGAGCTCCTCTGCGATCTGGGTCAGCTTGAAGATCGGGAGCGTGATGTACTTGGCCAGGTAATGGGTCAGGACGAAGATGATCACGACCACGAGAGAGAGAAACCCCAGAAACGTCGTGCGCAGCTTGCCGACCAGCTGGTCGATGTGGTTCTTGTTGAGCCCCACGTGCACGGTGCCGATGCGGTAGATCCCCTGGGTGATGGGGGTGGCGATGTCATAGGCCGACTGGTCGCCGATCCGGCACAGGCGCACGCTCTTGACCTCATCGGGCGGCAGCAGGTTCGCCAGGCGCAGGGACTCGGGAAAAGGCCGGGTGAGGGTGTGGCTCAAGACCTGTTCGTCGCGGTCGGTCACGAAGATGTAGGAGACCAGATGCTGGCGCTCCTTGAGCTTGGCCTCCTCGAAAATCAGGCTGAGCAGCTCAGGGGTGTTCTTGTCGAGGATGTAGCCGCTGCTGCGCTCGGCGATGGTGCGGGCGATGGCGATGCCGCGCAGCTCGAGCTCGTGGATCAGGTTGTCCACCAGGATCCAGCGCGCGAGGAGCGCGATGATGGCGCTGATGCCCAGGATGACCGCGATGGTGGAGAAGAAAATCTTGTTCTTGAGGCTGATGTCCCGGAAGCGTTTGGCGGCTTTTTGGATGACGCGGGGCTTCATGGCCGCTCCTGCCGCACTGCGTCCAGCTGGGCCTTGATCTCGGCCCAGTCCTTGATGAGCGCAAACTGCCCCTTGTCGAGGCGGGTGAAGTGGACGCGGTCGAGCCCCTGGTGGTCGTCGGCGTTGAAGGCGATGGTGAGCTCCGGGCCGAGCGAGAGGTCGTGGATCGATTCGATCGCATCGATGAACCCCTCGCGGGTCAGCTCGGCCCCGGCGCGCTCCAGCCCCTCGACCAGGACGCGGGCGTTGATGAACCCCTCGAAGCCGACGAAATTGGGCTGATCCTGAGGGAAATAGCGCTTGAGCAGGGTGACGTAGCCCTCGGGCCCGGTCAACAGCGGGTTGGGGTCCCTGCGGTCCGGAGGCGGGACGACCTGGGACATGACGACGGTGATGTCCCGCTGGTCTTCCAGCCGCCGCGCCAGTTCGTCGGCTCCGACGAAGGAGACCAGGTAGAACAGGGGCCGAAAGCCCTGTTCCCGGGCCAGTCGGATGAATTTGGCGCAGGGGTCGTAGGTGCCGATCATGACCACGGCTTCGGCACCGGAGGCGGTGATCTTGTTCAACCCCTCCTGGACGTCCAGGGTGCCGCGGTTGTAGGAGCCGGTGGTGACCGGGGCCAGGTTGAACCTCCGGAGGGCCAGCTCCGTCCCGGTCAACCCGTCGAAACCGTAGGCGTCATACTGGTAGAAAACGGCGATTTTTTTCAACCCCAGGCCGCCGACCATGTGCTCCACGGCGGCGGCGGTCTCCTGGTAATAGGAGGCGCGCACGTTGATCAGGTAGCGGTTGAAGGGCTCGCGCAGGGCGTTGGCACCGGTGAACATGCCCAGCAGCGGGATCCGGGCCTCCTCGATGAGGGGCAGCACCTTGACCGTGGTGGGGGTCCCCACGTAGCAGAACAGGGCGAAGACCTGGTCTTGGATGATGAGCTTCTGGGTGTTGGCGAGGCACATGGGCGGATCGTAGCTGTCGTCGTAGGCCACCATCCGGATGGTGCGGCCATGGACCCCGCCCTGGGCGTTGACATGGTGGAGATAACTCATCGCCCCGCTCAGGGTCTGGGTCCCGAGAAAGCTCGCATGACCCCTCAACGCCAGCGAAGATCCCAGCAGCACCTCGCCGGCCGTGACCCCGGGGACCGCCGCCCGGGGTGCATTGCCGTCATCGGAGGGATAACACCCCCCGGCAAGCAGGATGAACAGAAAAACGGCCGCCAGTTTCCGGCCGGTGGAGGGTGGATGCGCTCTCATCTGAGCATCAGTCGCAGCGGTTCGCTGCTCGATGGTGTCGGTGTTTGGTGAATGGTGTTTCGTTTCCCCTCGGACCCTTCTTTTCACTCGTTCCTCGTTACTAACAGGGTATCCACCTTGCAATTATGACCCATCTCCCCCCTCAAGTCTATAGGATTCCAGGCTAAAGTTTCGGCGCCAGTGGGGCGATAGCACTAGACGAGCGGCACCTCTGCTGCGATTTTCAATGCATCGAGGAGAAACCGAATGCGAGCGGCACCCAACCTGGAACGGCGGGACAAAGCGCGCCTGCCCCATGTCTGCCCCATCACCATCAAGGAGGCCTCCTCGGGAAGAATCCAATCCGGGCGGCTTTTCAATTACAGCGACAACGGGTTCTACTTCGAGAGCGACGCTCTCATGGACCCGGGGATCGAGGTCTTCATCGGGCTGCGCGACTCGCCCTTCGACGACCGGCCCAGCGACTTCAGCTATCATCGCACCATCATCATGTGGCGCAAGGAGCTCGCGGAAGAGTCGCATTTCTTCTACGGCTACGGCGCGCAGATCGCCCAAGCCAGTCCCTCCCCCGTGCCCGCGACGAAACGCAACCAGCGCCGGCACCCCCGCCGGCCGTTCAACCGCAAGGTGCGGTTTGCGGCCGACAATCTCATCGCCGAGGGGTTGGCCGTCGACATCAGCGCCTCGGGCGCCTTCGTAAAGTCCGGCAAAATGCTGCGGACCGGGCAGGTCATCACCATGAAGATTCCCGACAAGACCGGGAAGGAGATCGTGGTGAAGGGCAAAGTGGTCTGGTCGAGCACCGATGGGTTCGGATTGCAGTTCGTCGCCG
>JALOOU010000007.1 GCA_025454255.1 Desulfobacterales bacterium
GAGGTTGGCCACCTTGTTGATCTTGACCCCGGGCGCCGGTTCGTATTCGAAGGTGGTGACCACCGGCCCCGGCGAGACGGCCACCACCTTGCCGTTGACACCGTAGTCCTCCAGCTTCTTCTCGAGCAGCTTGGACTGCATCCGCAGGCTCTCCTCGTCCTGCGTCGCCGGCCGCGCCTCCGGCTCCTCCAGCAGGCTGAAGGGCGGCAGGTGGAAGCCCTTTCCGGTCTGCATGAAATCAAACACCTCCTGCTTGGGCGGGGGCACGGCCTTGACCGGCTTGGGCGCGGTCTGGATTTTGATCTGCTTGGAGCGCGCGACCAGCTTTTCGGGCTCCGAGCGGGCCAGCCGCTTGGCGCGCAGCCGGCGCTCCTTCGACTTGAGATAGCGCGTCAGCAGCCCGTCATACCCCGCGCCGAACCAACCGCCGCTGCGCCGCAGGAAGGCCAGGAGGGAAAACCCGGTCGCCAGGATAAACCCGATCAGCCACAGCAGGACCAGGATGATCATGCCGCCCGTGGCGTTGGTGTAGGCCACCAGAAACGCCTTGAGCGGCAGCCCCAGCAGGCCGCCGGCGGAGAAGCGCCGGCCGAAGAGCTCATAGGCGTCCCGGTGCACGGCCAGCAGGCTGCCGGTCGTCAAAATGAGCAGGATGCCGCCGATCAGCGTGGTGAGCATGACCCGGCCCGGCTGGTTGCCGAAGAAATGGATGCTGCCGATGAGCAGCAGCACCGGGATCCAGAACGCGCCCAACCCGAAGAGGCCGATGAGGAAGCCGGCCAAGTGGGCGCCGGCCAGGCCGAAGAGGTTTTGAACCCGCGCCCCGGAGCCGGCGCTGTGGATGGAGGGGTCCGCCGGGCTGTAGGAGAGCAGGCTGATCAGCGAAAAGATGACGAAGAAAAAAAGAGAGATGGCGATGATTTCACGACGCATGGCGTTCCAACCGTTTCACGTGTGGTTCAGACTTCCATGATAAAGGGCAGAATGAAGGGTCTGCGCCCGATCGTGAAGAAAAAATACTGCCGCAGGGCAACCTGCAGCCGGCTGCGGATGCGGTCCATGCGGTGGGGCGTTTCGGGAGGCAGCTCCTCCACTACCTCGAGCACCACGCAGTGCGCGTCCTCGAGCAGGTGGCCCGTTTCGGTTTCGAACACGAAGCCGCGGGAGACGATTTCAGGCCCGTAGACGATGATCCCGGTCTCTTCGTCAAAGGCCAGCGTGACGGCGACGAAGCCGTCCTCGGAGAGCATCCGGCGCTCCTTGAGCACGGCGCGGCCCACATCGCCGACCCCTTTGCCGTCGATCAGCACGCGCCCGGAGTTCACGCTGCCGCGGATGCGGCCCACCCCGTTGTCGAACTCGATGATCTGGCCGTCTTCCGCCAGCAGGATGTTCCCCCGGTCGATGCCCGCCTCCTGCGCGAGGCGGCCGTGCAGGACCAGGTGGCGGTACTCCCCGTGGACCGGGATGAAATAGCGGGGCCGGACCATCTGGATCATCTGCCGCAGCTCGTCGCGGAAGGCGTGCCCGGAGACGTGGACATCGGCGATCTTCTCGTAGACGACCTCCGCCCCACGGCGGTAGAGGTTGTCGATGATGCGGGAGATCGCCCGCTCGTTGCCGGGGATGAATTTCGAGGAGAACACCACCGTGTCGCCTTTTTTGATCTTGATCTGTTTGTGCGCGCCGGAGGCCATGCGCGCCAGCGCCGACATCGGCTCCCCCTGGCTGCCGGTGGTGATGATCAACACCTCCTCGTCGGGGAACTCCTGGACCAGGTCGATGCTGACATCGCTGCCGGCCGCCACCTGGAGGTGGCCCAGCGCCTTGGCGATCTCCACGCTGGCCTCGATGTTGCGCCCGCTGATGATCACCTTGCGCCCGGCCCTGCGGCCGATGTCCACCACCATCTGGATGCGGGCGATGTTGGAGGCGAACAGCGCGACGATGACGCGGCCGGGGCTCTCTGCCACGACCCGCGAAAGGGTCTGCTCGATGCGCGCCTCCGGCAGAGTGGCGCCCGCGCGCTCGACGTTGGTCGAGTCCGACATCAGGGCCAGCACCCCCTGCTCGCCGATGCGCGCGAATTTGCCGCTGTCGGTGGTCATCCCCCGGAACGCGCAGGGGCTGAGCTTGAAGTCGCCGGTGTGAACGACGAGGCCCTCCGGCGTGCGCACGGCCAGCCCGACCCCGTCCACCACGCTGTGGCCGACGCGGATGAAATCGATCGTGAAGGGCTCGAGGCTGAGCGGCTGGTCGGGCGAGATGACGTGCAAGCCGGCCGGGGTGGCGATCTCGAGCTCTGCCAGCTTTTGGCGCACCAGGCCCAGCGTGAAGGGCGTGGCGAAGACCGGAACGTGGACGTCGCGCAGCAGAAAGGGCAGCGCGCCGATGTGGTCCTCGTGCGCATGGGTGAGCACAACGCCCTTGAGCCGGTTTTTGTTCAGCCGCACGTAGGACATGTCGGGGATCACGAAATCCACCCCCAGCATGTGATCCTCGGGAAACATGAGGCCGGCATCCACGACCATCATCGCGCCGGCGCACTCGAAAACCGTCATGTTCAAACCGATCTCACCCAGACCGCCCAGCGGGATCAGCCGGAGCATCGCGCCTCCCCGGGGAGCCGCCCGCCGAGCGCCCGGCCGAGATCCGCGCGCACCCGTTCCATGAGGGCCTCCTTGGCGTCGGGGGTGTAGTCCGAGGCTGCGATCGGATTCCCGATCTCAATCGTCACCTCCCGCGGACGGATGAGCCAGGCGCTCTTCGGCATGATGGCATGGGTGCCGCGAATCGCAACCGGAACCACCGCCGCGCCGGCATGGATCGCCATGACGAAGCCGCCCTTCTTGAAAGGCCTCAACGCCCCGTCCAGGCTGCGCGTGCCTTCCGGGAAAATCATGATCGACACGCCCCGGCGGAGCGCGGCGGCGGCCTCCCCTAAACTCTGGAACGCGGAGCTGCGGTCGGCGCGGTCGATGCTGATGTAGCCTGCGGCCCTCATGGCGCGCCCGAACAGGGGAATTCTGAACAGCTCCGCCTTGGCCAGCCAGCGGAACTGAACCGGCAACGAGCCGAGCAGAACCGGAATGTCGTAGTTGCTCTGATGGTTGGCCATGAAGACGTAGGCCTTCGCCGGGTCGAGCCGTTCCAGGCCCGACACCGCGACGCGCACCCCGCTGACGGAAAGGATCGAGCGGCCCCAGACCTGACCCACGCGGTGGCCCATGTGCCCCCGGCGCGAAAAAACCGAAACGGCAAGCGTCGCCAACCCCAAAACCAGCGTCGCAGCGCCGACCCACGCGTAGATCAGCGCCGAGTGCAGGCACAGGAGCCATCGACGGGCCTCTGTGCGTGGGTCCGCGCTCGGGAAGGCGTGCTTCGTCACCCTGCGGCTCCTCTCTCCGAAATGGGCCCCGCGCTCCTCAGACGGAGATCCCCAGCTGCTGCATCAGGTCGTCCACCAGACGGATGAGCCAGTTGCGCTGCTCCTCGTTGGCGTAGGCGATGCAATCGCAGCGGATGCGCTGCCGCGTGCGGATCAGCAACTCCACCGACAGCCTCTCCCCGCAGAGCTCCAGCGCCGCAAAAAAGGGTTGGCAGCCACGGTGAGCGGCCTGCGTGGCCGACAGCCGCCCGGGCTCCAAGGCAACCCAATAGACACCCTCGATGGAGGCCGGGCCGAACCGCTGGTCGAGGCACCCCCTTAATTTTTCGTAATCGTTGAAGCGCAGCTGATCAACAACATATTGTTTCATATGCGGTGAGGATACCACAACTGGTGGAGGTCCGCAAGCGTTCTGCCTGCTGGCGCGGGGCAAGGGCGAAAAGGGTCGAGTCGGCGATTCGGCGCCGTTCGGCCGTATCGGCAGGAGATCGGCCGCGCGGCCGGAGCACATAAAAAAACCCTCCGGCCGCACTCTCCGCGCGGCCGGAGGGTCGCTAAAATTGAAAAGCGATTAGGTCTCTTCGACCTTGATGGCGCCTTCCGAGCAGACTTCCACGCAACTTTCGCAACCGAGGCACTCTTCCGCATTCACCGGGACGGATTTTCCGTCCTGCATCTCGAAGACCTCGACCGGGCAAACGTCCACGCACTCCTCACAACCTGCGCATTTTTCCTCATCGACGGTGGGATTGAAAGCCATCAGTTAATCTCCTTTCGGTAGGTTATGCTTCTATGGCGGGCATGCGCCATGGCGTTCCGGCTCAACTTACGGATGAGTGCATATACCAATTGAAAACGCGAGTCAAGCTTTGTTCCAACTTTTTGACGAAATGCCGCTAAAGTATTTTTTAAATGTAATTTCAAAATGTTAATTTATGCTCCGGGCAACTGCGGCCAGGCATCCCCGGCAGCGTCGAGACCCCCGGCGAGGGCCTTGCCCCCCAGCGGTAGCGGCCGGGATGGTCGGATGCCGATTTAAACCTTCAGGGGTGATGGGCTCGTGAAAAGCCCACGACCACGTCGCGCAAATCCCGCGTCGCGGGGCGTGCGTAGCGTACGCCGCAGCGACCACGGGATGAAGCGCAACGCCGATAGCGGGGTTTTTACGACGTCGTCATGGTTGCCGGTCTACAGAAGGCTGTCGCTGCCCAACTCCACCAGGAGCACGATGGTGTGCCTGACAAGGGCTTGGGAGGCCGTCATTTGCGCGGGGGGGGCCACGGCCGCAAACCGGCCCAAGAGGCGGTGGGGAGGATCGTCGGGGAAAAGGCAACCGCTCAGCCCGCCCCGCCCGGGAACCGGCGCCTCCCCGGGCCCGGCCAGGGGCAGGGTCGCGATGCGCTCCGCCGGAGCCGCCGCCCAGTCTGCCAGCGCCTCCATCCGCAGCGCGGCCGGTGCGCCTTCGGCCGCGGGCAGGCCCTCCCCCCGGCCGCGGTGCGCCTCCAGCGGCAAACGGCGCACCGCGGCGGAGGCTTCGATCAAATGCGCGACGACCGCGGCACGGGTGGTCACCAGCACGGGGCCGGGGCAGGCGGCTGCCAGAAACAGCCGCGCCCAGGCGCTGAGCCGATCGGTTAAGCGGTGCTCTTCTCGGCCGGTTGGCGGCAGGGGCTCCCCCGCCGCGGCCCCGGCGGCCGGGCTCGGCGGCCGGCCGTCCATCGCCGCCAGCATCTCTGCGCGGAGCGTTTGGACGCGCATCAGCTCGCGGAGCACCTCCTCGTTCTGCTCGTCCAGCTCCTGGGCCAACCGCAGAAAGACCCGCGCCGCCCGCAGCGGGTCCGCAACGTTGGGTGGTTCCTCGGCCTGACATCGGCGTTTGATCTGGGATGCCAACTGGAAGGCGGAGCGATCCCCGCCCGCAGGCCCGCCGGCCAGGCGCGCCTGCCAGAAGGCCCCCGTCGGGCCGACCCCGCCGGCGTGCCGGCGGGCCCACTCTAGGAAACCTGCGGCCGCCTCTGCCCCGCTGACCTCATCGCCGGCGTCGCAGGCCAGAATCTCCAGGAAACCGCAGCGCTCCAGCCCCCGCATCCCGGGCGGCAACCCCTCGGCAAAGGGCCGCAGCAGCAGCATGACATCGAAATGCGACTGCAGGGCGGCGGCCGCCCGGTCGCCGAGGTGCGTGAAGGGGAAGTAGACGGGCTTCAGCATGATCCGCCTCGGCCCAGCGGCGTGCGGTCCTGAACCCGCACCCCGGCGTCGAGCAGCCTCTGCCGCAGCCGGTCCGCCACGTCGAAGTCGCCCTCGCGCCTGGCCTTCTCGCGCGCCGCCAGAAGGTGCGCAATCTCCTCCCCGCCGGCCGCCGACGCAGGGTGGAGCTCGAAGAGGCCGAGGACGGCGTCGATCTCCTGGAAGGCGGAAAGCAGCCGGCCGGCGCCGTGCGCATCCATGAGGCCCCGGGCCACCAGGGCGTTGATCCGCCGGACGGTCCGAAACAGAGCCGCAAGAACGGCAGGGGTGTTCACGTCCTCGTCCATGCCGCGCCGCACTCCCTGGCGCAGGTCGTAGATCAGCTGATCGAGATCGGTGCACGGAGATCCGCCGCGAACCTTGCCCAACCCCGCCACGCAGTCGTCCAGGCGCCGCAGGGAGCGCCGGGCCTCCGCGATGCGCTCCCACGAAAAAACCGCGGGTTTGCGGTAATGGGTCGACATCAGCCACAGCCGGAGCTCCCGGCCGGCAACCCCAGCGGCGCGCAGCTCGATGAGACCGGGAGCCTCGCCGGGCACTTGCTCCGTTTGAATCCAGCAGCCGGCCAGCGGGCTGCCGGTGAGCGCCATGGCAATGGCGTTTTCGTTCTCGTGGTGAGGGAACTGAAGCTCGCGGCTGCCGATGTGCAGATCGAAGCGCTCGCCCAGGTATTTCATGGCCATGGCGGTCGTCTGCAGATGCCAGGAAGGGCGCATGTTGCCCCAGTCGGTTTTCATGAAGGCGCCGCGCTTGAGCTCCGACAGGCGGCAGCGTTTGAACAGCGCAAAATCGCTCGGGTGGTTCTTCTCGAACGGGTCGAGCTCGCCCCCGGCCCCGGTCCGGGTGCGGGCGGGGTCGATGCCGGAGAGCCGGCCGTAGGCGGTGAGCCGCGAGAGGTTGAAATAGAGCGAACGCAGCTTTTCGTAGGCGAACCCCTTGGCGGCCAGCCGGCGCGCCAGCGCCACCATGTCCTCGGCATGATCCCGCGCCCGGGGCGTGTGCTCGGCCGGTTGGATGCCGAGCCAGGCGAGGTCCTCCAGCACCTGTTCGAGGTGCCCGGGCCCGGCCGCCTCGGCCGCGGGCCGGGCGCCATCGGGCTCCAGATCGCTCAAGTCCACCGCCTGGGTCACGGCCCAACCGCGCCAGCGCAGATAGCGCCGGATCAGGTCGGCCACCAGAAAGCGCCGGGCCTCGGCGAGCTGTGCGGGGCGGTGGGCATGGGGCCCGCAGGTGTACATGGTGATGCGGCCGGCCTGCTGGGGCTGGAGCGGTTCGCGCGACCGGCTGAGGAGGTTGTAGACCTGCAGTTCGAGCTTCTCCTGGTCCGAGAAGAGCGCCGTGCTGAGATAGCGCTCACCGCTGTCGGCCAGGATGACGACCAGGGTGCCGGCACTCAGCAGCTGCGCCTCCTGCAGGGCGGCCGCCATGGCCGCACCGCTGCTCATGCCGACCAGCAGCCCCTCCTCCCGCGCCATGCGCCGGGCGATGTCATAGGCTTCTTCGTCGTCGACATTGACCTTCTTGTCCAGGCGCCGCCGCTCGAAGATTTCGGGGCAATAGGCCTCCTTGAGGTTCTTCAATCCCTGGATGCGGTGACCGAGGTAGGGCTCCACCCCCACCACGCTGACGGCGGGGTTGTACTCTTTCAGGCGCCGTGACACGCCCATCAGGGTGCCGGTGGTCCCCATGGTGGCCACCAGGACCGTGACGGCGCCGGCGCTCTGGCGCCAGATCTCCTCGGCGGTGCCGTGGTAGTGCGCCTTCCAGTTGGCCTCGTTGTTGAACTGATCCACGGCGACGTAGCGGTCGGGGTGCTCGCGCACCCGGCGGTAGACCTCCTCGATGGCGCCGTCGGTGCCCAGATGACCGGGGGTGAGCAGAATCTGCGCGCCCCGCGCCTGCAGGATCTTGCGCCGCTCGACACTCACCGCCTCGGACATGGCCAGCAGCAGCGGGTAGCCCTTTACCGCGCACACCATGGCCAGCCCGATCCCGGTGTTGCCGCTGGTCGCCTCGATCACGGTCTTGCCGGTCGTCAGCTCGCCGGAGCGCTCCGCGGCCTCGATCATGGACAAGGCCGCCCGATCCTTGATGGAGCCGCCCGGGTTGAGATACTCCAGCTTGGCCAGGATCGTCACCCGCGGGTTGGGGTTCAGGCGGCGGATTTCCACCAGCGGCGTGTTGCCGATCAGATCGAGAATGCCCTTGCGCGGGTCGTTCATGGCGCGGATGCGTCCGGTCGGTGGATGAAGGCCGCCACGGCGGCCCGGATCGCCGCCTCGACCCGCTCCTCGTCCCGCCCGGCGTCGATGATGCGGAACCGGCCCGGCTCCTGCCGCGCCAGGCTCAGGTAGCCCTCCCGCACCCGACGGTGGAAGTCGATCTCCTCGCGTTCGAATCGGCTTTCGGCCTGCGCGCGCGCACCCCTGGCCAGCTGACCGCGGGCGCGGGCGAGGCCCACTTCGGCCGGCAGGTCCAGGAGCAGCGTCAGCTGCGGACGCAGGCCGTTGAGCACGAGCTGGTGCAGCTGCAGCAGCCGATCCAGCGGCAGCCCGCGGGCGAACCCCTGATAGACCAGGGTGGCATCGAAGAAACGGTCGCAGAGCACCGTGCGGCCGGCCGACACGGCCGGCAAAATCACGCGCTGGACGTGTTCGGCCCGATCCGCCATGTAGAGCATGAGTTCGGTCTCGGGCGCCATGGACCGGTTCTCGGGGTCGAGCAGCAGCGCCCGGATCGACTTGCCGAGCGGGGTGCCGCCGGGTTCGCGCGTCAGCAGGCAGGCGGTCCCGCGGCGCTGGAACCATTCGGCCAGGTGCAGAATCTGCGTGGTTTTGCCGGCCCCCTCGCCGCCCTCCAGCGTGATGAACATGGTCTCTCCCGAACCCCGGGCGCCCGCGCCCGGGCGGATCATGGGGATTTCACGGGCGGGAGGCTGTCCGCGGGATGGACGGAGATCCCCCACCGTTTGAGATCCTCGAGCAATGGGTAGTGGGTCATGTCGCAGTGAATCGGCGTGATCGAAATAAAGCCCCGCCGCAGAGCGGCGCCGTCGACATCCGGGTCCGCGCCGAAGCTCTGCCGGTCCGCCCCCTGCCAGTAGTAGACCCGGTTGCGGGGGTCGACGCGTTTCTCCATGCTCTCCGGGGGCGTCTCCAACCCGTGGCGGCTGATGCGCACCCCGGCGATCTGCTCCGGCGGGACCTTCGGGAAGTTGACGTTCAGAAACGCTCCGGCCTGCAACCCCCGGCGCCGGATCAGGTCGGCCAGGCGGGCGACAAACGCCGCCGCCGGCGCATAGGCGTATGGCCCGTCGCCCTCCATCGAGGCGGCGATCGCCGGGATCCCGCTCAGCGCCGCCTCCTTGGCGGCCGCCACGGTGCCGGAGTAGGCGATGTTCACGCCCACGTTGGCCCCGGGGTTCAGCCCGGCCACCACCAGATCGGGCTTGGCCGCGAGGATCTCCAGGAGGCCGAGCTTGACGCAGTCGGCGGGGGTCCCGTTGACCGCGATCCCGCGGCAGCCTCCGTTGACCACCACCGGTCCGGCCCGCAGCGGCAGGTGCAGGGTGATCCCGTGGCTGACCGCCGTGCGCTCGCGGTCCGGGGCGATAACGGTCACCGCATGCCGGCGGACGAGCTGCGCATGCAGGGCCCACAAGCCCTCCGCGTGGATGCCGTCGTCGTTGGTCAACAGGATGTTCATGGTGGCGCGCCTGAACCGCAGCGGTCAAACAACAGCTTGACATTTAAGCTCAAGCTGTCTTTATAGCGTAGTTTCGATCAGGGTTCAAGACGGAGCCATGCCCCAACACCTTCGATTCAGCGCAGAAACACAAGGATCCTCCGCATGACGCCGGCCGCTACGGGTTGTTCTGCGCAACTGACATGGCTTCGGGCCGGCCTGGTGGCGGCCTTGCTGGCGGTCGCATGGCTGCTGCCGGACGCCTTCGATGCCCGGATCGCCGCGGCGGCCGAAAGCAGCCCGCCCTTGAAGGGTTTGAGCGCCTTCGACCCGGAGCGGCCCTGGGAGATCGAGGCCGACCGCATCAGCTACGATCAGATCCGCGACGAATACCTGGCGGAAGGCGCTGTGGTCATCCGCCGGCAGGACCGCCAATTGACCGCGGACCGCGTTCGCTACAGCCTGCAGACCATGACCGCCACCGCCGAAGGCAACGTCACCCTCTCCACCGGTGCGGACCTTCTCACCGGCGACTACGCCGACTGGGACCTCGAGAGCGAAAGGGGCACCATCGAGAACGGCACGATCTTCATCGCCGAGAGCAACTACCGCATCCAGGGCAACCGCATCCTGAAAACCGGCCCGGACACCTACCGCATCGACCAGGGCTCCGTCACCACCTGCGACGGCGCCCCGCCGGACTGGCAGTTCTCCGGCCGGGACATCACCCTCAAAGAGGACGGCAGCGGCACGGCCTGGCATGCCGTCGGGCGCGTCCGGGACGTTCCGGCCGGCTACTACCCATACATCTCCTTCCCGGCGCGCAACAAGCGCACCTCCGGCCTGTTGATCCCCCAGGGGGGCTATTCGACCCGCAGGGGCGCCTTCTTCGTGCAGCCCTACTACTGGGCCATCAACGACTCCAGCGACGCCACCTTCTATTTGCAGACGATGAGCAAGCGCGGCTGGCGGCCGGGGCTGGAGTATCGCTACTACCTGACGCGCGAGGCCCGGGGGGCCGTGATGTTCGATTTCCTGCACGACGAGCAGACCGACACCGGCGGCGACTCCAGCAAGCGCTGGGGATATGACGACAGCTCGGGGACGTTCCTGCGCCCGAACCAGGACCGCTACTGGTTTCGGATGAGCCATGAAAACCCCCTGCCGGAGGGCTTTCGCGCCCGGCTGGAGATCGACACCGTGAGCGACCAGGACTACCTGCGGGAGTTCAAGTCCGGTTACATGGGCTACCGACAGAGCGCCGATTATTTCAAGGCGGCCTTCGGGACCGTAATGGATGACTTCGACGACCCGATCCGCACCAACCGGCTGCTGGTCTCCAAATTCGGGGCGCGCTACAGCCTCAACGCCGCCGGCGAATATTTCGACGATGTGCGCAAGGGTCAAAACTGGAAGGAGACGACCCACAAACTGCCGGTCGTGCGCTTCGACGCCCCGAAACAGCTTTTAGGCCAAAGCCCCTTTTTTGGGAACCTGCGCTCGGAGTACGTCAATTTCTGGCAGGACCGCGGCTCCCGGATCCAGCGCGCGGACCTCTATCCGCGCGCCTACTACCCCTTCGCGCTGCCGCCCTACATGAGCATCGAGCCCTCCCTGGGGCTGCGGCAGACCGTGTGGAACCAGTACGCGACCGACGCGGCCGACACATGGTCCGAAAGCCGCTACTTCCACCGCGAGCTCTACGATGCGCGCCTGGCGCTCTTCACGGACCTCTTCCGCGTCTTCGATCTCGACCGCGGCGACATCCAGCGCATCCGGCACTCCCTGCGGCCCCAGCTCGGCTACACGTATATCCCGGAGGTGGACCAGGACGGCCTGCCCTACTTCGACTCCCGGGACCGGATCGAAAACCGCAGCCGCGTGAGCTATGCCCTCACGAACACGTTGACCACGAGATCGAAGGCGACTTCGGCCGCCCCGGAGTCCGGCCCGCGCCGGCGCGCCACGGATGCGGTGGTCGACTCGGGCTCGGACTACGACTATCGCGATATCCTGCGGCTCAAGGTCGGCCAGTACTACGATTTCGCGCGGCACACGGAGCCCTTCTCCAATGTCAACGGCAAGCTCCAGTTTTTCCCGGGCCAGCGCATCAGCCTGGACAGCGAGGCCGGGTTCAACGTTTACAGCGAGCGCCTCGACCGCTACAACATCGGTCTGACCCTCTGGGCGCGGCGAGCGGACCGCCTGCGGCTGGAGTACCGCTTCGACCGCGACCCGCTGCGGCTCGAAGAAGAGGAGGACACCGAATGGGAGGTGAACGAACTCATCACCGAATCCAAGGAGAAGATCGACCACCTGTTCAGCGAGCTGCGGTTGGGGCTGACCGACCGCTTCATATTGATCACCTCCTATGAAAACGACTATACGGACGGCAGCACGGCCTACGGGCTCGGGTTCGCCTTCACCTCGCAATGCTGGGTTCTGGAGACCCTGTTCCACTATGAAGCCCATGATGTCGGCTTCGAGATGCGCCTGCGCCTCAAAGGCATCGGCGAGTTCGGCTTTTAGGAGCACGGAAACCCCATGGAAGATCTTCGTCTCACCCCGCAATGGTACGTCCTGCACACGCGCAGCCGGCACGAGGCTGTCGTCCACGACGGGCTCCAGAAGAAGTCGCTGGAGGTCTTCCTGCCCCGGGTGAAGGTGCGCAGCACCCGCCGCGACCGCAAGGCCATGATCCACATCCCTCTGTTTCCCGGCTACCTGTTCATCCGCACCGACCTCCAGCCGCGCACCCACACCGATGTGCTCAAAACGGCCGGGGTGGTGCGCCTGATCGGCACTTCGCAGGGGCCGGTGCCGGTTCCGGCCGAAACGATCCATTCCCTGATGATCATGGTGGCCGCCGAAATGCCGATCGCCACGGGCACCACGCTGCGGCCGGGAGACCGGGTCATGGTCGTGCAGGGCCCCTTTGCCGGCGTGACCGGGACCTTCGCCCGCTACCGGAACCAGGGTCGGGTCATCGTCAACATCGAGGCGCTGGGCCAGTATGCGTCCGTCGAGGTCGATGAGCAGGACGTCGAAAAGCTGCCGCCGATCCTTTTATAAGGACTTTCATAACTGCTTGACATTCTACTAAGTTTGAGATTATATAAACAGGGTGGGTTGGGTTCTCAGGCCCTTGCCGAAGGAGGATGTATGAACAAGCTGGAGCTGATTTCCGCACTCAAGACCGAAGCCAACATCTCCAAAGCCGAGGCCGCGCGCGTGGTCCAGATTTTCTTCGACCACATGGCCGACGCCATGGCGCGCGGCGAGCGTGTGGAAATCCGCGGTTTGTGCAGCTTTTTCGTCAAGAACTACAAGAGCTATACCGGTCGGAACCCCAAGACCGGCGAGAAGGTGACGATCCGGCCCAAGCGGCTCCCGTTTTTCAAGTCCGGCAAGGAGCTCAAGGAACGGGTCGATCGTTAAGCGCGTGCCCGGTTTCGACACGATCATCGGTCAAACCCGCCCCGTTCGGACGCTCACCCGCCTGCTGGCCCGCGGAACCCTTCCTCATGCACTTCTGTTCACCGGCATCGAAGGCGTCGGCAAAAAGACGGCGGCCACGGCCGTGGCCATGGCCTGCAACTGCCTGCGCCGCGGCGCGGAGGCCGGCCGCGATGGGTCAGAGCCGAGCGGTGCCGTTTGCGGGGAGTGCGCCGCGTGCCGAAAAATCGCGGCCGGGACCCACCCGGACGTCCGGCACCTGGCCCCTGACGGCGGGATGATCAAAATCGACCGGATCCGCGAACTTTGCGGTTTTCTGGGCATGAAACCCTACGAGGCGCGCACGCGGGTCGTCATCATCGCCGAGGCCCAGAGCATGAACCCGGCCGCCGCCAACGCCCTGCTCAAGATGCTGGAGGAGCCGCCGCCGCAGACCGTGCTGATCCTGACCGCCGGTCAGGCGGCGGATGTCCTGCCCACCGTCGTGTCCCGCTGCCGGCAGATCCACTTCGGCCCGATCGCCCGGCAGGACCTCGCGGCGATTCTGGTCCGGGACCTGGCGATAGACCCGCAGCAGGCCGCCCACGCTGCCGCGCTGGCCGGCGGCAGCGTGACCCGGGCCGTGGCGATGCACAGCGGGCAAGGCCTGCGGCGGCGCGCCTGGCTGAAGGCGCAGTTGGCGGAGCTGCCCCGGCAGACCCCGTTGGGGCTGCTGGCCCTGGCCGAAAAGCTGGCCCGGGAGCGCGGCGACGTGGAGGGCGACCTGGAAATCGTCGCCACCTGGCTGCGCGATGCCGCCATCGCACGGCACTGCCCCGAGAGCATGATTCACGCCGACGAGCGGGGGGCGATTCAAGCGGCCGCCGTCGGCTTCGAGGACCACGCCGTGGCGGAGGCCATCGACGCGCTGCAGGCGGCGGTCCGCAAACTGCGCGCGAATGCCAACCCGCGGTTGACTCTGGAGGCGCTCTTCATCCGTCTGGCCGGCAGCCTCCGGCCGTCGCCGCCGGACGCCGATGGGTGAGTGGACGTGAGACCATGTTGAAAATCGTGGGTGTTCGATTCAAGCCGGCCGGCAAGGTCTATGACTTCGACTGCGGGGCGTTCGTGCTCTCGGCCGGCGACCCGGTGCTGGTGGAGACCGAGCAGGGGATGAGTGTCGGCACCGTGGCGACCGCCCCGCGGGTGCTGGAGGAGCCGCCGGCCGGCGCCCTCTACAAGAAGATTTACCGGCGGGCCACGGAAAAGGACCTGGAGCAGCTGGCGCGCCGAGCCGAGGAGGAGGCGGCCGCCTTCGCCTTCTGCCGCAAATGCATCAAGGAGCTCGGCCTCAAGATGAACCTGTTCGCGGCGGAGAAATCCTTCGACGGCAGCCGGATCTCCTTTTTCTTCACCGCCGACGGCCGGGTGGATTTCCGCCAACTCCTTAAAATGCTGGTCAAGGGGCTCGGCGCGCGCATCGACATGCGCCAGGTGGGCATCCGGCACCAGACGAAAATGTGCGGCGGCCTCGGCCGCTGCGGGCGGGAGCTGTGCTGCAGCTCCTACCTGGAGAAGTTCGAACCGGTCTCGATCCGCATGGCCAAGGAGCAGAACCTCTCCCTCAACCCCACGAAAATCTCCGGCCAGTGCGGCCGGCTGATGTGCTGTCTCGTGTACGAATATCCCACCTACCAGGCGCTGAAGAAATCCATGCCGCGCATCGGCGCCATGGTCCAGACGCCCAGGGGCCTGGGCAAGGTCGTCCGGCACAACCCCATCTGCAACCGGCTGGTGGTGCGCCTCGAGGACGGAGTTGAGATCGAAACCGCGCCCGACGCCGCTCCAACGTAAACAGGAACCGCCATGACCTTCTATGTCTCCACGCCGATCTACTATGTCAACGCCAGGCCGCACCTCGGCCATGCCTACACCACCATCGTGGCGGATGTGGTCCGCCGTTTCCAGTCGATGCGCGACAGCCAGACCTACTTTCTGACCGGCACCGACGAGCACGGCGACAAGGTGGTGCAGGCCGCCCAGAAGCAGGGCGTGAGCCCGCGGGTGTACGTCGACCAGATCAGCCGCTTGTTTCGCGACTTGTGGCCCGAACTGAACGTCCGGCCGGACCGCTTCATCCGGACCACCGACAGCGACCACATGGCCGTCGTCACCGAGGTGCTGCGCAAGATCCATGCGGCCGGCGACATCTATTTCAGCGAGTACGAAGGGCTCTACTGCTTCGGCTGCGAGCGCTTCTACGCCGAGCGCGAGCTGCAGGAGGGCCGCTGCCCCATCCACGAAAGCGAGCCCGAACTCATCCGGGAGTCGAACTATTTTTTCCGGATGAGCCGCTACCAGGGCTGGCTCATCGATCACCTTCAGAGCCATCCGGATTTCATCCGCCCCGAGCGCTACCGCAACGAGGTGCTGGCCTTCCTGCGGGAGCCTTTAGGCGACCTGTGCATCTCGCGGCCGAAGACCCGGCTGACCTGGGGCATTCCCCTGCCCTTCGATGAGGCCTACGTCACCTACGTGTGGTTCGACGCCCTGCTCAACTACGTCTCGGCCCTCGGCTACCCGGACGGCGAGCTCTTCCACCGGTTCTGGCCGGCGGCCCAGCATATCGTCGCCAAGGACATCCTCAAACCGCACGGCATCTATTGGCCCTGCATGCTGAAGGCGGCCGGCATCCCGGTCTACCGACATCTCAACGTGCACGGCTACTGGAACATCGAGCAGCGCAAAATGTCCAAGAGCCTGGGCAACGTCATCGAGCCGCTGGAGATGCGAAACGTTTACGGCCTGGATGCGTTTCGCTATTTTCTGATCCGCGAGATGACCTTCGGGCTGGACGCCAACTTCAGCGAGTCCGCGATGGTGCAGCGCATCAATGCGGACCTGGCGAACGACCTGGGCAACCTTTTTTCCCGGGTGCTATCCATGACCCACAAGTATTTCGACGGAGCGGTCCCGGAGCTGGACCCCGAGGTCGGGCGCCAATACGGCCTGGGCCTGGGGCCCGACGCCCGGCGCACCGTCGACGAATACGAGCGCGCCATGGAGGCCTTCGAGCTCCACAAGGCCCTGGCCGCCGTGTGGGAGTTCATCGGCCGCATGAACCGGGCGATCGACATCGCCGCCCCCTGGGAGCTGGCCAAGAAGCCGGCGACCCGCAAGCAGCTGGAGGCCGTGATCCACAGTCTGCTGAAGGGCCTTAGGCTGATCTCCGGTCTGATCTACCCGGTGATGCCGGATACGGCGGCACGCATGCAGACGCACCTTGGCCTGGATCCGGAGGCCCTGTATTACGCCCTGCGCGATCTGCGGCTGTGGAAGCCCGTCCCGTCCGGGACCCGTCTGCCGAAAACCGTCATGCTGTTTCCCCGGATCGAGGCCGCCGGCGAGCCTGCCGGGGCGTCGCCCGCACCCCCGGCGGCGGAGCGCGGGCCGGAAACCAAACCGGAGGCCACGCTGGAGGATTTCCAGCGGATCGACCTGCGGGTCGCCACCGTCCTGAGCGCGGAGCCGGTGCCGAAGGCGAAAAAGCTGCTCAAGCTGGAGGTCGACCTGGGCGAGCGGCGCACCATCGTCTCAGGCATCGCCGCGCACTACACGCCCGAGGCCCTCGTCGGCCGGCAGGTGGTCATCATCGCCAACCTGCGGCCGGTCAAGCTTATGGGGGTCGTCTCCCAGGGCATGCTGCTCACGGCGGAGTCGGAGGACGGGCCGGTGCTGATCCTGCCGGAAAAACCGGTCGCCCCGGGAAGCGGGCTGCGATAGCCCCGGGCGAACGTCCGAGCCCATCCGGAACGATCCGCTGGGATGAGTTGCGCAGGGTCTCCCGGTGCACGGCCGGCCGGCCCCGGAACCCGGTGACGGAGAGCCCCCCTCGCCCTCCCCACCCCGCCGGCCAACGATGGTAAACGTGAGAGGGGCTTTCGAAGGGATGCAAGATGATCCACGCTTGGTTCTTCCGCCTGGGGTCGCGCCTGCAACGGGCTGCCGCGCGCTGTCGTGAAATCGGCCGCCGGCTGGCCGCCACCGTCTACTTCGGCCGCGCTCCGGCCACTGTTCCGCCGGGGGCGATCGTGCTGTTTCCGCTGCGCTCCACCCTGCTGGGCTGCGGCATCGCCGGCATCGTCGCCTTCAACCGGCCGGCGGCGGCGGCCGTGCCGCTCGACCGGCTCACCGCAGGGGTAGAGCAGCTGAAGGCCAACGGCCTGGAGGCGTGCCGCGCCGGCGGGCGCCGCCTGGCAGAGGCCTACCTCGGGGGCGAGGAGTGCATCGCCGCGGTGGGTCAAATCGCCAGGGAACTCCGCCGGCCGGATGCCCTCGGCCGTCTCTACGCGGACGCCTCCCTCCAGGCGCGCCTCGCGGAGCTCGCCGCCGCGCTCGCCGAATGCCAACGCATCGAGGCGGGCCGCTTCGAAGAGCGGGTCGGCCGACTGAGCGTGGCCGAAGCCGACATTGTCGGCCGGCGCATCGAACAGCTCAAAGATGCCGCGTGGTGCCTGGCGAACGAGGTGCTCGGCAACATCACCCGGGTGCGCGAGCTCGCCGCCGGCGCCGATCGCTCCCCGGAAGCGGTGAAGGTGTTCCGCGGCCTCAACTCCGTGCTCAACAGCATCGACCGCATGGAGGTCCGCGGCCGGGACTCGGCCGGGATCTCTCTCCTGTTCATGCTGCCGGCGGCCAGCTACGAGCGGTTCTGCAGCGCGATCGGCCAGGCCGGACTGCAGGCGGAGCTCGACCGCCGCATGGAGCTGCAGCCGCTGTTGAACCGCTCCATCGCGGTCCAGCGCCACGGGGCGGCCGTCGCCGTCGCCTTCACCTACAAAGTGGCGGTTGAAATCGGCAGCCTGGGGGACAACATCCGCTTCCTGCGGCGCGAAATCGCCGCCGACCGCCTGCTGCATGCGATCGTCTCGTTTCCGGCCGAGTTCCACACGGTCAACGCCCACACGCGCTGGGCGTCGGTCGGGGCCATCACCGAAGCCAACTGCCATCCGGTCGACAACCGGTCCGAAACGGGCCAAGCGGCCGCAACCGGCATCATCCACGCCTGCCTGAACGGGGACATCGACAATTTCCTGGAGCTCAAGGAGGCCCTCGAACGGCAGGGGGAGCGCATTCCCCAGGAGGTCACGACCGACACCAAGATCATCCCGCTGCAGGTGGAATCCTATCTGCGGCAGGGCTACGACGTCGCCGAGTCTTTCCGCAGGGCGGTGTGCGACTTCAAAGGCTCCCATGCCATCGCCATGCACACGAGCCTGGCCCCGGGCAGGCTCTTCCTCGCCCAGAGGGGCAGCGGCCAGGCGATCTTCGTGGGCATCGCCCCGGACCACTACATGGCCACCTCGGAGGTCTACGGCTTCATCGAGGAGACCTCCGCCTACATCCGGCTCGACGGCGAGTCGGTGGTCGAGGGGCCGGCCGGCAAGACGCAAGGGCAGATCGTGGTCCTGGACCAGTCGGCGCCGGGCGGCCTGCAGGGCATCCGCGCCATGCGCTATGACGGCGCCCCGGTGGCATTGGGCGAGCGCGACCTCAAGCGCACGGAGCTCACCTCGCGCGACATCGACCGCCAGCACTATCCGCATTACTTCCTGAAGGAGGTCTCCGAGTCCCCGGCGTCGGTCGAAAAAACGCTCCAGAACCGCTGGAAGATCTCGGACTCCGGCGACGGACGGCTCGTCACGGCCCTCGATGAAAAAGCGGTGCCCGCCGAGGTCAACCGCTGCCTGGCCGAGGGCGCCATCCGCCGGATTTTCTTCATCGGCCAGGGCACGGCCGGGGTGGCGGCCCTCGCCTGCGCCCACATCCTGCAGCACTACCTGGACAGCCCCGCCGTTCACGTCCAGGCGCTGAAGGCGTCCGAATTCAGCGGATTTTCGCTCAGAGCAGCGGCTGAGACGGGATCCATGGCGGACGCCCTGGTCGTCGCCATCAGCCAATCCGGCACCACGACCGACACCAACCGCGCCGTGGACATGGTGCGCGAGCGCGGGGCCCGGACCCTGGCGATCGTCAACCGCCGGGACTCGGACATCACGTTCAAGGTGGACGGGGTGATCTACACGAGCAGCGGCCGCGACATCGAGATGTCGGTCGCCTCCACCAAGGCCTTCTACGCCCAGATCACCGCCGGCGCGCTGCTGGGCCTGCACATCGCCCACCTGAAGGGCCGCCGCGACGCCGGCTTCGTCTCGGAGGAGATCCAGCGGCTGCTCGCGCTGCCCGGCCACATGCGCCGTGTGCTGGGCCTGGCAGAGCGCTTGAAAGACTCCGCCCAGCGCCTGGCGGTTGCCAAAACATACTGGGCGGTCGTCGGCAGCGGACCCAACAAGGCCTCGGCGGACGAGATACGGATCAAGCTGAGCGAGTTGTGCTACAAGACCATCTCCTCGGACTTCGTGGAGGACAAAAAGCACATCGACCTCTCCGCGGAACCCCTCATCGTCGTCTGCGCCGCCGGAACGCGGCCCTCGGTCATCGGCGACATCGTCAAGGACACCGCCATTTTCAAGGCCCACAAGGCCATTCCGGTGGTCATCTGCAATGAAGGCGAGGATCGGTTTGCGCCCTACGCCGCGGATGTCTTCCAGGTCCCGGTCGTCGCCGAGCACCTGGCGCCGGTCCTGAACACGCTGGCCGGCCACCTGTGGGGCTATTACGCCGCCCTGTCCATCCACGCCGGCTCGCAGTTTCTCTTCGGCTTTCACGAGGAGGTCCAGCGCACCATCTCCGAGGCGACCCGGCGGGGCGTGGGCCTGTTCGAGCTGGTGGGGGAAAAGCGCTTCCGCGCGAAGGTCGCCGAGTTCTATGCCGAATTCCGCGAACGGCGCAGCGCGCGGAAATTTCCGGTCACCGTCGGCTACGACGCCAGCTCCGACCTAACGCTGCTGCTCAAGTACCTTGCGGGCCGGCTGCCGGCCGCGGACTTTGATCTCGACTTCCGCCTCCAGGGGACCGCCGCCAACATGCTCACCGTGCTGCTCGAGCGGCTGGGGGACGCCATCGGGTTTTTGGCCCGCCCGGTGGATGCCATCAAGCACCAGGCCAAAACCGTGACCGTCGGCACCAGCCGCATCAGCGAGGAGCCGGAGGGGATGCTCTTTGCCGCGCTGGCCGCGGAGCACTTCTCGACCTCCCACCTCATCCCGGCCAACGTCGCGGTGCTCAAAAACCTCCAGGCGGTCGTGCGCGAGGTGCAGGGCACGGTTCTCTATCGGATCGCCGGTCTGACCGTGCTGGGGGAGCCCGACGACACCACCACCATCGAGATCCTCGGCAAGCGCGGCGGGACCAGCCATCTGCCCTCGCGGGTCGAGTCCGACCCGGTGCTCAAGGGCACCAAGCGCATCATCGTCCGGGACGGCAACATCTACATCGGCAAAGGCCGCAAGGACGACCGCAGCATCCTGGTGATCCCGTTGATGTCGGCCGCGCCGGCCCGGCCGAACCGCATCGAGCATCTGCTCCTGCTGCACATCGGCTTTCAAGACCCGGTGCCGCTGGCGGCGAAAATCAGGGCCCTGGGCGGCAAACACGAACACATCAAAAACATCGTCCAAGAAAACAGCGTGCCCTGGAGCGACGCCCTGCTGGAGCGCGTGGCCATAGACGAACTCTTCGGCCGCTCGGCCGAAAAGGTGGCCGAATTCATCATCGCCGAGCTGAACGCCGCAAGCCGATAGCCCGCGGGAGGGATCCGGAACTGGCGTATCGGGTGGGGCTGTGGTATATCATAAAAGGTCGCCAACCCCTACCGCCGTTGAGCCATGAAAAACTACAACGTCCTGCTGGTCGATGACGACCCCTTCATCCTGGAGGGCATCGGAGAGGATCTCGAACACCGCGGCTACCGCGTCACGCGCGCCGACAGCGGCGAAATGGCGATTCAGATCCTTCAACGCTCAAACTTCGACGTGGTCATCACGGATCTGGTGATGGAGCGAACC
Source organism: Desulfobacterales bacterium (assembly GCA_025454255.1). Lineage (GTDB taxonomy): Bacteria > Desulfobacterota > Desulfobacteria > Desulfobacterales > SpSt-501 > SpSt-501. Next base: position 20,722 of record JALOOU010000007.1, read on the forward strand.
GACGGCATCCAGGTGCTGAGGCGGTCGAAGGAGATCGACGCCTCCGTGATGGTCATCGTCCTGACCGGCTTCGGCGACATGCTCTCCGCCATCGAGGCCCTGCGGGCCCAGGCCGACGACTACCTGCTCAAACCCTGCGAATCCGCCGAGGTCTTTTTCCGCGTGGAGCGCTGCATCGAAAAACTGGAGCTCGCGCGCCGCATCTCCCTCTATCAACGAATCCTGCCGATGTGCTGCGTCTGCAAGCAGATCCGGGATGACACGGGAAGGGAGCCCGGCCGGGGGCCCTGGGTGCCCGTTGAGCAGTTCATCCACACGCGCGCCAAGCTGGACGTCACCTCCAGCTATTGCCCGCAATGCGCGCAGCGCACGCTGCAAGAAATCGTCAAGCCGTGACGGCCTGCCGGGGGGGGCCGAGCGTTACGGCTGCAGCGGCCGCGAAGCGGCGTTTTCCAACGCGGCGCGAATGAAGTCCCGAAACAACGGGTGGGGGGACATCGGCCGGGATTTGAACTCCGGATGGAACTGGCAGCCCAGGAACCAGGGGTGGTCCTTGAGCTCAACGATTTCGACGAGATCGCCGCCGGGAGATAGCCCGCTGAACACCAGCCCCTGCGCCTCCAGCCGCGACCGGTAGGCGATGTTGAACTCGTAGCGGTGGCGGTGACGCTCTGAGATGGTCTCGGTCCCGTAGGCGTTGAACGCCAGACTGCCCGGGGCGAGCTTGCAGGAGTAAGCGCCCAGCCGCATGCTGGCGCCCTTCTGCGAGGAGGCATCCCGGCGCTGCAGGCTGCCCAGGCGCTCGTCGAACCACTCGGTCATGAGGTAGATCACCGGGTCCGGGGTGAACTCGTCGAACTCGGCGCTGTTGGCCCGGGTCAACCCCGCCGCGTGGCGCGCGAACTCGATCACGGCGATCTGCATCCCCAGGCAGATCCCGAAATAGGGCACCCGGTTCTCCCGCGCATACCGGGCGGCGCAGATTTTACCCTCGATGCCGCGGCTGCCGAAGCCTCCGGGAACCAGGATCCCGTCGGCCCGGGAGAGGGTCCCGGCGCAGTTTTCCGGCAGCAGCTTCTCCGAGTCCACGAAATAAAGCTCGACCTTGCTGCGGTTGAAGGCCCCCCCGTGGTGCAGGGCTTCGTTGAGGCTTTTGTAGGATTCGGTCAGGTTCACGTATTTGCCGACGATGGCGATGGTGACCGTGTGCTGCGGCTCCTGATGCCGGCGCACCACATCCTCCCATGCGTCGAGCCTGGGCGCCCGGGTCCAGATGTTGAGCAGCTCGATGATCTTGTGGTCCAGCCCCTCGCGGTGAAAGACCAGCGGCACCTCGTAGATGCAGCCGACGTCCTTGGCGGTGATGACCGCATCCCCCCCCACGTTGCAGAAGAGGGCGATCTTGGCCTTGAGTTCCTTGGACAGGAATCGGTCGGTGCGGCAGAGCAGGATGTCGGGCTGGATGCCGATGCTGCGCAGCTCCTTCACGCTGTGCTGGGTCGGCTTGGTCTTGACCTCTCCGGAGGTGGGGATGAACGGCACCAGGGTCAGGTGGATGTAAAGGACGTTCTCCTTGCCCACGTCCGTGCGGAACTGTCGGATCGCTTCCAAGAACGGCAGGCTTTCGATGTCGCCGACCGTGCCGCCGATTTCGACGATGACCACGTCGACCCCGTCGGCCACCTGTCGGATGCACGCCTTGATCTCGTCGGTGATGTGCGGGATGACCTGCACCGTGCCGCCCAGGTAGTCGCCCCGGCGCTCCTTGGTGATGACCGAGTGGTAGATCCGGCCGGTCGTGAAGTTGTTGCGCTGGCCCATCGTCGCGCTGGTGAAGCGTTCGTAGTGGCCCAGGTCCAGGTCCGTCTCGGCACCGTCGTCGGTGACGAACACTTCGCCGTGCTGGAAGGGGTTCATCGTTCCGGGATCGACGTTGATGTAGGGGTCCAGCTTCTGCAGGGTCACGGTCAGCCCGCGGCTTTCGAGCAGCGCGCCGATGGAGGCCGAGGCCAGCCCCTTGCCCAGAGAGGAGAGCACACCTCCCGTCACGAAGATGAACTTGGTGCTAAACGACATGCACGCTCCTTAGAAGATGGTCTTGCAGAAAACCCCCGCCTCAGCGAGCTGTTCCTCGATGCGGATCAGTTGGTTGTACTTGGCGATCCGGTCGCTGCGGGACATGGAGCCGGTCTTGATCTGGCCGCCGCTCACCCCGACGACAAAATCCGCGATGAAGCTGTCCTCGGTCTCCCCGGAGCGGTGGGAGATCACCGTGGTGTAGCCGGCATTCTTGGCCAGCTGCACCGCCGCGATGGTCTCGGTGACCGTGCCGATCTGATTGAGCTTGATCAAAATCGAATTGGCGACGCCCTGCTCGATCCCTTTGCGCAGGATGGAGGGATTGGTGACGAAGATGTCGTCGCCCACCACCTGGACCTGCCCGCCCAGCCGGTCGGTCATGGATTTCCACCCCTTCCAGTCCCCTTCGGCCAGCCCGTCTTCTATGGAAACGATCGGATAGCGCTCCACCATGCCGGCGAGCAGGCCGATCATCTGCTCCGAGCTCAAGCGCTTTTTCTCCGATTTCAGCAGGTACTTGCCGTCCCGGTAGAACTCGCTGGCGGCCACATCCATCGCGATGCCGATGTCCTTTCCGGGGCGGTAACCGGCGTCGGAGATCGCCTGCAAAATCAAGCGCAGGGCCGACTCGTTGGATTCAAGATCGGGCGCGAACCCGCCCTCGTCGCCCACGGCGGTGTTCAGCCCCTGCTTCTTGAGAATGGCTTTCAGACAGTGAAACGTTTCCGCCCCCATCTGCACCGCCTGAGCGAACGACCCCGCGCCGAACGGGACGATCATGAACTCTTGAAATTCCAAATTGTTGGCGGCGTGCGCCCCGCCGTTGACGATGTTCATCATCGGAATGGGAAGGGTGTGCGCCATGACTCCGCCGAGATAACGGTAGAGCGGCAGGCCGTAGGCCTCCGCCGCCGCGCGCGCGGCGGCCATCGACACGCCCAGGATGGCATTGGCGCCGAGCTTGGCCTTGTTGGGCGTGCCGTCGAGTTCGATCATCCGCCGGTCGAGGGCGGCCTGGTCGGCGGCGTCCATCCCCAGAATCTCCGGGCCGATGCGGTTCATGGCGTTGGCGACGGCCGTGGCGACCCCTTTGCCGCCGTAGCGCGCGGCGCGCTTGTCGCGCAGCTCGAGCGCCTCGTGGCTTCCCGTCGACGCACCCGATGGAACCGCCGCGCGGCCCGTGGCGCCGCACGCCAAGTGCACATCCACTTCGATGGTCGGATTTCCGCGGGAGTCGAGAATCTCGCGTGCCTTGATTTCAACGATGTCCGTCATGGGTCCCTCCCGGCATGCGCCGCGCTGAGAAGCTGATTGCAAGAAGTTCAACAGTTGACATCCCGACCGCAAATGGTACTCTTTAGTCTGAGGCAAGTCAAGCAAACAGAACCCGGTGACGCGCTGCGTTCCGATCCCAGCTGCGGTGAGCCATGGCCCCCAGGCAAATCGATCTTTACAGCGAATCCCACCTGTTCGTCGCCGCCATCCGGGTCCACGAGCATCTCCACGGGGTTCCGCCGTCTCTGGATGAGATCTGCGCCATGCTGGGCTTCTCCGCCGAGCAGGCGGGGTTCGTTTCGCGGCGCCTGGCCGAGTTGGGCATCATCGAGGCGGTTCAGGGCTCGTTCGGGATCCGTTTTTTTATCCGCGACCACTGCAGGCTGGAGGAGATCCCCCGCGGGGATGCCGGGCGGCGGTTGGAGGAGGAGGTCAAAAAATTTCAGGACCTGCAGAAGACGATCGCCCGCAGGGTCGAGTCCTTCCAGGCCGAGCAGGCGGGAAAAAAGAAAAACCTGTTTGCCGAAATGGAGAAAAAACTCAAGGAGGAGATCGAGAAAAAAACCAAGCCCCACCCGTGACCCGTGAGGTTGCCAGAACCGCGACCCCCAATTTCATGTTTCTCGACCCGGCAGCGCCGCAGCCCTGCCGACCGACTCACGCCCATGACGACCCCGCTGAAAACCGGCGACAGCGTGCACTACCGCAAGCGGATCCGCAAGGAGCTGCAGTCGGTCTCGCTGAACGCCGACATGATCCGGCTGCTGCTGGTGATCGATGAAAGCAAGAGCATCTACCAGCTCTCCGCCGAAGCGGAAATGGACGCCGTCACCTTCAATCGGACCCTGGCCGGCCTTCTGGCCCAAGGCCTGATCGAACCGGTTCAGCGCGAGGTCCCGCCGCTCGACCGATCCTTTCTGAACGCCATGCGTTCCCATCTGGCCTTCGTTATCGGGCCCATGGCGGATATTCTCATGGAGGAGGCCCTGGCGGAGATGGGCCTGGACCCCTCACGCATCCCCGTGGAGCAGGCCGCCGAATTCATCAACCGCGTCGCCCTCGAGATCCCCGACGATGCCGGGCGAATCCGCTTCAAGAAATCGATGATCCCGATCCTGAACAAAATCAAAACCTGAGACAGGAGCGCAACCCGATGATGGACATCGCCTGCGATGCATGCGGAAAGCGTTATCGGATCGACGACACCAAAATGAAGGCCGACACGGCCAAGGTCAAGTGCAAGGCCTGCGGCCGGGTGATTCAGGTGACCCGGCCGCAGGCGGCCAAGGACGAACCGGCCGAGTTCGACCTGGGGCTGCCGCCGCTGCCGGAGGCCCCGGCCGAGGCCCCGGCCGCGCCCGCGCAGGAAGAACCGCCCGAGGAGGGGTTCGGCCCGCCGCCGGCGGCGGTGGAGCGCAAGGTGCGCTTCGGCCTGTTCGGCAAGACGCTCATCGTGATGCTGCTGGTGAGCCTGCTGCCGTTCGGCCTTTTCTGGTTTCTGACCTTTCGCCAGATGGACGACCATATCCGCAGCGATTCGGAAGCCCTGATGGCTCAAACCGCCAAGGGCATGGTCGATCAGATCGATGCCTGGGTGAACAGCAACGGTGCGCTGCTGCGCATGGCGGCCGCTCTGCCGGAGATCGCCGCCATGAACCGCGAACAGCAGGAGCCGGTTCTCAAAGCCATCCATCAGGCCTATCCGTTCATGTACCTGGTGTTCACCGTGGATGCGGCCGGCATGAATGTCGCCCGCAACGACAACCAGCCGCTGGTAAGCTATGCCGACCGCCACTATTTCAAGGAGATCATGGCCGGCCGGGCCCTCAGCTGGCAATCGGTGGTGGGGCGAACCTCCAAGGTGCCGGCCCTGGTGTTGGCCGTGCCGATCCGGCAGGGCAACCGCGTGGTCGGCGTGATGGCGGCCGCCATGACGGTGGACGATGTTTCGAAAACGATTGCGACCTGGAAAAAGGGGGCGACGGGGTTTGCATTTTTGGTGGATGAGCAGGGATACGTGGTCGCCCATCCCCAAAAAAAATTCGCGGAGGCCCGAGAGAACCTGAACGCCACCCCGTTGATCTCGGCTTTTCGCAGCAAAGGATGGACCTCGAACACGGCTGCCTTCATCGGCGAGAACGGGCGCCCGGTCATCGGCCATGCCCGCAGCACCAGCACCGGCTGGGTGCTGGCCGTGCAGCAGGAGGAGAGCGAAATTCTCGCTACCATGACCATGATCGAGCGGTTTGTGCTGGCGCTGCTGGCGGCCACGGTGCTCTTGGTCGTCGCCGTCGCCTGGTTCTCGGCCCGTTCCCTGGTGACCCCGATCATGAAGCTGACGGATGCGGCCGAGCGCATGAGCCTCGGCGACTTGAACGTGAAGGTGGCGGTCGAGTCCCGGGATGAAATCGGCCTGCTGGCCCAGGCCATCGGCCGCATGCAGACCAGCCTGCAGATCGCCATGCGCCGCCTGCGCAGGCAACGGTGATGATAAAAAGGGTCCTTAACCCCTTTCCCTCACTGCAGCCCCAGCTCCCAGTTCCACTTGCCCGGGCGCTGCTTCAGCGGCAGCTGCTCCGGCAGCGGCTCGACCAACTGGACAAATAGGCGGTAGCCGGCCTCTTCGAGCTGTCGGCGCCGATCCTGCACGTCCAGCCGCCAGTTCGGATAGACCCATACCAGCGGACCGTGGCGCACCGCCCAGGCCTCCTCCCCCTTCGGGCTGCGAAACGACGCATCGAGCTGCACATCGGCCGCAGCCGTGCGCGCGAGGCAAAGCGGCCAGTTTCCGCCGATGACGACCCCCAACGGCAGCGGGCTCTGGCGGGGCAGCGCCAGCAGGTCGGAACCGCCGAGCTCCGGGCTGACGATGGCCCCGGTGAAACCGAGAGCGGCCGCCGTTTCCAGCGCCAGGGGGTTGGCGAGGTTGCAGAAAGGCCCGGCCCAGAGCTGCGGCCGGTCTGCGCTTTCATCGAACCACCCCACCTGCCACGGAGCATTGAGCACAAACCGGCGCCCCCCGCGCGCCCAGACGGCCGCCACCCAGGAGCGAACCGCCGCGGCATCGCTCGGGAAGACCACCGGCGGCAGCCACCACCACATCCGGCGCCCCTCCCGCCCGGAGACGCCCTCCAGGACCGCTGCGCTCAGCCACAGCCCGTTGCACTGCTCCGCGCCGCTGCCGGCCGGGTGCCGGCAGACCCTCATCTCGGCCGGCGCCACGCGCCCCCTGAAGACGGCCGGCCGGCGGTGCCGGAAGGAGGGGGGCGGGTCGCGGGGCGGGTCGATGCCCGGCATTTCGGCCTCGAGGCCTTTGATCATTTCATCCAGAGCGCTTTCGCGCCGGTCGATCAGAAAAACCGCGGTGCCCTTGGGAACGGGCCCCGAGGATCCTGAGAAAAAGTAGCGCCCCCCCCTGGGGACGGCGCGGCCGATGCGCTCGATGCCGTGCCCCGGCTCGTCCTCGTAGCCGACCCTCAGCACATCGCCCTTCAGGAGCGCCTGGCTCGGGTTGATGAACGCGGCGCGGCCGCCGCCCTTGACCCTGCCGATCAGCAGCCCGGACCCGGTCGCGGTGCGGGTGTCGACCGGGTTCTGGGGTCTTTGGGTCAGAAAGTGGTAGTGGGTGCCGGGGCGGCCCAGGGCCTGCGCCAGGAGGTCGAGCGCCGCTTTTTTCATGCGGGGCTCGCCGGCGTGGTCCCGCAGCATGCGGTAGGCGGCGACGGTGTAGTAGACGTAGTGCGGCCCCTTCTTGCGCCCTTCGATTTTCCAGGCACGAATCTGGGGAATCGCCAGCAGCACCTTCACCAGGACGTCCAGGCTCAGGTCCTGGCAGGAGAAAAAACGCCGCCGCTCCCCCGCCTGGGCATAGACCCGCCGGCACGGCTGCACGCAGCGGCCGCGCAGCCCGCTGCGCCCGCCCAGAAAACTGCTCCAGTAGCAGCGCCCGGAGACGCCGTAGCAGAGGGCCCCGTGGATGAACACCTCAAGGCCCAGCCCCGGCGGACAGGCGGCCGCCATGGCCTTGATCTCGTCGATCGTCAGCTCCCGCGGCAGGACCAGGCTGTCGACCGGCAGCTTCGCGCGGAGGACGGGCATGGCCTCCGGAAAGCTCACATTCGCCAGCGTGGACCAGACGACCTGGCCTGCGAAACCGGTCTGCCGCACCAGCCCCGCCATCGCCAGGTCCTGCACGATCACGGCGTCGGGGCGGACATGCCGGTTCAACCGTTCCAGCAGCGTCCCGGCCGCATCCAGCTCGCCTGCCTTGACCAGCGCGTTCAGGGTCACGAAGACCTGCGTGCCTTTGGCATGCGCCAGCTCCGTGAGGGCCCCCAGCTCCTCCAGGGAGAAATTTTTCGCCTCCATGCGCGCCGAGAAGGAGGTGAGCCCGCAGTAGATGGCCTCCGCCCCGGCTGCAAGGGCGGCCAGAAAGGAGGCTCGGCTGCCGGCCGGCGCCAGGATGGCCGGCGGCCGGGCGCCGGGAGCAGCGGCGTCGTCTTTATTCCGAGTCATGGTCGTTCACCCGCATCGATCCGGCAACTATCAGTAAAAGCGTTTATTTCAAAGATGAAATTTGATATAACCTACGATAAGACGCCGCAGGCGCCGCAGTCAACTTCGGGAACACGCAAAGGAAAGGCCTCCATGGCATCAACGCTCGACGCTCGGTTCAGCGGGCTGGCGGATGAGGCGCGCGCAACGCTATTGAAGGGGCTGGCCGCCGCCATGCCGGACGTCACCCTGAACGACCGGCACCTGTGCGACTTGGAGATGCTCGCCACCGGCGGGTTCTGGCCGCTGCAGGGGTTCATGACCCGGGCCGACTACGAGCCGGTGCTCGACCGCATGCGGCTGACGGGGGGGGCCGTCTGGCCCGTCCCGATCTGCCTGGATGTGCCCGAGATCAAGGCCCGCCGCCTGGAGGCGGGCCAGTCGGTGGCGTTGCGCGACCCGGAGGGGTTTCTTCTGGCGGTCATGCACATCGAAGACATCTGGCCGGCGGATCGCGCAAAGGAGGCCTCCCAGGTCTGCGGCACCCTGGACCCGTCCCACCCCGGCGTGGACTATCTGCTCAACAAGACCGGCGACGTCTACCTCGGCGGCCGGCTCGAGGTGGTCAGCCTGCCGCTGCACTACGATTTCCGCAAAATCCGGCTGACCCCCGGGGAGATCCGGGCGGCCGTCCGCAAGCTCAACTGGAAGCGCATGGTGGGCTTCATCACCGAAAACCCCATTCACCGCCCCCAGTTCGAAATGACCCTGCAGGCCATGCGGCTGGCCCGGGCCAACCTTCTCATCCTGCCCGTGGCCGGCATGACCAAGCCGGGGGACTTCGACCACTACACCCGGGTGCGCTGCGTGCGCCAGGTGGTGCAGCACTACCCGCCCGAGGCCTATCTGCTCAACCTGCTGCCCCTCTCCATGCGCATGTCCGGGCCGCGGGAGGCGCTGTTGCACGCCATCATCTGCCGCAACTTCGGCTGCACCCATTTCATCGCCGGCCGCGACCACGCCGGCCCCGGCTGCGACCCCAGCGGCAAGCCCTTCTACGGCAGGGACGATGCCTGCCGGCTGGCAGAGGAGCACGCCCGGGAGATCGGCATCGAGATCATCTCCTTTCCCGAGATGGTGTACCTGCCCTTCGAAGACGAGCACCGCAGCAGCGACCAGGTCCCCGCCGGGACCCAGACCATCTCCCTCTCCGGGACCGACATCCGCCGCAGGGTGCGCGAAGGCCGCCGGATTCCAGAGTGGGCCACCTTCCCCGAGGTCATCGCCGAGCTGCAGCGCGCCTACCCGCCGCCCGACCGGCAGGGGTTCAGCATCTTCATGACCGGCCTCTCGGGCGCCGGCAAGTCCACCATCGCCCGGATCCTCTACTCCAAGTTCCTGGAGCGCGGCGAACGGCCGGTGACCCTGCTGGACGGAGACATCGTTCGCCATAACCTGTCGAGCGAGCTCAGCTTCTCGAAGGAGCATCGGGACATCAACGTGCGCCGCATCGGCTTCGTGGCCTCCGAGATCACCAAAAACCGCGGCATCGCCATCTGCGCCCCCATCGCGCCCTATGCCAAAACCAGGGCCGAGATCCGCAGCGCCATCCAAACCCACGGCGGGTTCATCGAGGTGCACGTGGCCACGCCGATCGCGGAGTGCGAGAAGCGCGACCGCAAGGGCATGTATGCCAAGGCCCGCGCCGGCCTCGTCAAGGGCTTCACCGGGATCGACGACCCGTACGAAGCGCCCGAGTCCCCCGAGATCCGCATCGACACGACGCACCTCAGCCCGGACGAAGCCGCGCAGGAGATCCTGCTCTACCTGGGGCAGCGGGGGTACATATGAACGTTCTGGTGACGGGCGGCGCCGGCTACATCGGCTCCCACTGCTGCAAGGAGCTGGCCGCACAAGGCTTCCGGCCGGTGGTCTTCGACGACCTCTCGAAAGGGCACCGGGAAAACCTCCGCTGGGGCGAATTTTATCAGGGCACGACCGGCAGCAGGCAGGACCTCGCGGAATGCCTGGACCGGCACCGAATCGAGGCCGTCATGCACTTTGCCGCCTTCATCGAGGTCGGGGAGTCCGTCGCCGATCCGGCGGCCTACTATCGCAACAACGTCTGCGGCTCGCTCAACCTGCTGCAGGCCATGGTGCAGCGCGGCATCCGGCGCCTGGTCTTCTCCTCCTCGGCGGCGGTCTACGGCAACCCGGCGCGGGTGCCGATCGACGAAGAGCATGCCCGGGCGCCGCTCAGCCCCTACGGCTGGAGCAAGCAGATGGTGGAGACCCTGCTGGCCGACTTCGACGTCGCCTGGGGGCTGCGCGCGGTGGCGCTGCGCTATTTCAACGCCGCCGGCGCCGACGCCTCGGCGGAGATCGGCGAGCAGCACACGCCCGAAAGCCACCTCATTCCCCGGCTGTTGGATGCCGCCATGGCCGGCAGCCCGGTCGAGATCTACGGCACCGATTACGCCACGCCGGATGGAACCTGCATCCGGGACTACATTCATGTCACGGATCTGGCCCGGGCGCACGTGGCGGCGCTCGAGCATCTGCTGAACGGGCGGCCGAGCGGCGCCTTCAATTTGGGCCAGGGCCGGGGCTTCTCCGTTCGCGAGGTGATCCACAAAACCATGGAGATCACCGGCCGACCGATCCAGGTCCGCACGGCCGCCCGGCGACCGGGGGATGCCCCGATGCTGATCGCCTCCAACGAAAAAGCCCGGCGCGAGCTGGGCTGGACCCCCCGGCACAGCGACCTGGAGAACATCCTCGCCACTGCCTGGCAATGGCACCAGCGCATCAGGCGCTGAGGACGTTTGAATGCCCGATCGCATCCTCATCATCGGCGACATCGAGCGCGAGCTGGCGGCCTACGCCGACCCCCTGGCGCAGGACTATGCCCTGAGCCTCGCCCCCGGCCTCCCGGAGGCGGTCAAACGCCTGCAGAAGGAGGCCTTCGCCCTGATCCTCTTCGACCTGCGGGACGTGCAGGCGGACATCGCCGAGATCGTCGACGCCCTCCAGCAGCTCTCGCCGTCGACGCCGATCGTCGTCGCCGCCCAACACCCGGACGCCCGGCAGATCGTCGCCGCCGTCAAGGCCGGTGCCGCCGACTTCCTGTCCAAACCCTTCGCCGCCGAAAAGCTGCGCCTGGCCGTGCGCCGCGCTTTAGAGCATCGCAGCCTCAAAAATGAGATCGACTACCTGCGCCGCGAGCAGGATGTGATCTACGACCCCCAGCACATCATCGCCATCAGCCCCGCGATGCAAAAGACCATGGCCGGCATTCAGCGCCTGGCCCAGACCGAATCCACCATCCTGATCACCGGCGAAACCGGGACCGGCAAGAGCTTCGTCTCCGGCAACATCCACTTCAACAGCCCGCGCCGCCGGAAGCCCTTCATCAAGGTGAACTGCGCCAACATCCCGGAGACCCTGCTGGAGAGCGAACTCTTCGGCCACGAGCGCGGCGCCTTTACCGGCGCCGACAAGACGCGGGCCGGCCGCTTCGAGCAGGCGCACGGCGGCACCCTCTTCCTGGACGAGTTCTGCGAGCTCTCCTTCGGGCTGCAATCCAAGCTGCTGCGGGTGCTGGAGGACAAGTCCTTCGAACGCTTGGGGGGCAACAAGACCATCCAGTCCGATGTCCGGGTCATCGCCGCCACCAACCGCGATATCGAGTCGCTGGTGCGGGAGGGACGGTTCCGGGAGGACCTCTACTACCGCATCAACGTGCTGCGGATCCACCTGCCGCCGCTGCGCGAACGGCGTGCCGACATCGAACCGCTCGCGTTTTACCTGCTGCATAAGCTCGGCCGGTCGCTGAAGAAGCCCGCCACCGGGTTCGCCCCGGAGGTGATCCGCCTGTTCCAGGAGTACCCCTGGCCCGGCAACATCCGCCAGCTCTCCAACACGATCGAGCGTGCGGTCCTGGTGGCGGAAGGTCCCCGCATCGAGCCCGAAAGCGTCTCCCTGCCCGAGTTTCAAAAGCCGGCGGCCGCAGCCGCCTCCCCGCCGGGGCTCAAGCTCACGGCCGACCAGGAGCGGGATCTCATCTTCAAGGCGCTCACGGACAACCTCTGGATCCAGAAGGACGCCGCGCGCCAACTGGGGATATCCCCCCGCGCCCTGAACTACCGCGTCAAGAAGCTCGGCATCAGCCACCACCGCTGGCGCAAGAACAAATGAAGAGCACGTGAGAATGCGAACGCTTTTCGGCGTGCTGATCTGTTCGGCGCTCTGCCTGGGCTGGGTCGTGGCATCCGCCGGCGCGGGCGAGCGGCCGCCGGAGGGGTTGGATGTCTATGTGCTCGGGCAGCATGCCTATGTGGCGGCAGGGAAGGACGGGCTCTTCGTGGTTGATATCCGCAGCCAGGCGGACCTCGGCAGGATTGCCACTGTACCTACGCCTGGTGAGGCGAAGGGGGCCTTCGCCGCCGGCAGCTTTGCCTATGTGGCGGCAGGCGCCGCCGGTCTACACATCCTTGATATCCGCAACCCGGCCAGTCCGCTGATCGTGGGCTCGGTGGATACCCCGGGGGACGCCCGCGATGTGTACGTCTTCAGCGACTATGCCCTCGTGGCGGATGGCATAGTGAGGGACGCCGCAACTGGCGTTTGGTGCGCGTTGATCCATTTTCCTTGGATATAGGCTTGCGGCACCGTCTATCCTCTTGTTTCGCTCCGAGATCATCTCCGCCCATTCCCGGAAGGCGCAGCTTTGCAAATCAGCCGGCCAGCGCCACCGATGTTTAAAAAACCTCCAAGATTCGATTCATCACTGATATACCTATCGTGGCTGGATTGTCTATTCTAAAGGATATCGCTTGTTCTATGCAGGAAAAACCAACCAGTTGGAGGAGATGAACGAAAACAGCCGGTGCTCAATCTTGTTCCATTTGCTGGTGCCAGGTGGAAAATGAGACATCTGGATGCAAAGCCCTGTCGCATCCGCCAACAGCTGCAAGCCCAGCTTCCAGGAGCGCAAGCGGTACCCGTTGCTGCCCCCGCCATCAGCAGTGATCAGCAACCGATGCGCCTTCGGATACAGCCGCTGGCCCTCCGCACGCCACCATCCCTGAAGCGATGCGACCGCAAAGGCGCCCGTGTCATGATCGGCCCCCACATTCACAAAGCCGGCGTTGCGCCCCAGATCATAGACACCGTACGGGCAGGCCCGCGGCACGGAGGGGTCCGCAAAATCATGGCCGCTCACCTCTGCCGGAAAGTTTTGTTTGCGCCATTGGCGGCCCGTTTTCTGATAGTTCCCGATCAACTCCTTCTTCCGGGTGTTAACCGAGACCACTGGCTCGCCGGCGCTCATGGCCTGACGTACCTGCTCGTTGATATAGCGAAACTGCTGGTCCCGGTCCGGATGGCTCTTGCCCTCTATGGTGTTACAGTTGCCCTGCAGGCTGTAGTTCATTGTCCGCTGCAACTGCGCAACCTTCTCGTGGCTGATTGGATGCTTCTGAGCACACAGCTCAGCCGAAAGCGCCCGGGTGCTTTTGCACGTCCAGCGCAACGGCGACTGCGGCTCCCCTCGGGTCAGCGGCTCCACCAGGGCATCCAGCTTATCGAGCAGATCCGGATCCAGCATCACCAACGCACGGCGTCCGGCTCCGCTTCGACGAATGCGTCCTTCGGCCAGCGGCTTGGCGCTGAGTTCGCCAATGGCTCTGGTGATCGTCACTCGCGACAGCCCGCAGGCGCGGCTCATCAGAAAAAGCCCGCCGAAGCCAAGCTGCAGCGCTTCCTCGGCGGCCACCATCCGCTTGCCACGCTCGTTGAGATGCGGCCACAGGTGCCGACGCTGCTGCGTCAATACCGGGAGGGTTTTCATGCCCCCAACATAGCTTATAAGGCTCGAATTGTAAGGTTAATTTATTGACAAGCACTTAGCCTTTTTGTAAGCAATTCGCCAATCCTGTTTTCAAAAGTTTTTCATCAGGCACCGCGGGCAGGCTGAAATTAAATATTGCGCCCTGGCCGGGGTTGCTCTCGAACCATAGTTTGCCCTGGTGGCGGAGGATGATCGATCGGCAGATGGACAGTCCGATCCCCATCCCTTGAGGTTTAGTTGTAAAAAACGGATTGAAAATCTTTTCAGATTCTTCCTTGGAAACGCCCTTGCCGCTGTCTGCAACCGCCGCCCTTACCTCGGAGTCCTGGCGGAAGGTTGTGATCACCGCCAGCCGTTCTGCGCCCGGGCATTCGTTCATGGCATCGAAAGAATTGATCATCAAGTTTAATGCAACCTGCTGCAGCTGTATCCGATCCCCCTGCACCAACGGAAGCTGCGGATCAAGGTTCAAGGAGACCTTTACGTTCCGCATCAAGGCATCGCTGTTCAAAAGCGCGGCCACTTCTCGGAAAACCGAGTTGAGGTCCAGCGGTTCAAACTCTACTTTTTCCTTTTTTAGAAGCGTCCGCAGCCGGTTGACGACCTCGCTGGCGCGGCTGCCCTCCTTTGCCACGTCGCTCAGAATCTCCCGTATCTCAGCCAGATCGGGGACCGGCGCGCTCAAATACCTCTGGGCTGCCTGGGCGTTGCTCATGATGGCGGCTAACGGCTGGTTGACCTCGTGAGCCAACGAGGCGGTCAGCTCCCCCAGCGTTGCAACGCGGGCCAAGTGGGCCAGCTCCTCCCTGCGCTGCCGGGCTTCGGCCTCGACTTCCATTCGCTCGGTTAAGTCGCGCGCAGCCGCATAAATCAATTCGCCGAAGGGAACAGCCGCCCATTCCAGAAAACGATAGGTGCCGTCTTTGCAGCGATGGCGGTTTTCGAAGCGGATCAGTTCCATCTGCGATGCCAGCCTGGAAACAGCCTCCCGAGTTTTGCCCAAATCATCGGGATGGACGAACTCAAAGAAACTCTTGGCCATGAGTTCCTCCCGGCTATAGCCCAGAATCTTTTCCCAAGCCGGGTTCAGACGCAGAAAATAGCCTCCCGTGTTTGCGATGCACAACAGATCCAGCGTGACGTTGAAGAACCGGTCCAGTTCCTCCGTTTTCTGCCGCAGCGATTCCTCGGCCGATTGCCGTCGACGTTTCTGCACCCACAACATCAAGATCAGGCAGGACTGCGCCAGAATAAAGGACAAAGCAGCAATGATGTAATGTTTAAGATCCCATAGCGTGTACTCCCGGTTGATGATGGTGCCTCCCTCCGGGAGATCATTTACACTCAGGTTCCAGCGGTGAAGCTGCCGCCAATCGAACATCGGTAGAAAAGGCACCTCCAGCGTATGGGGGAGATCTGCAGGGGTTGAAACGCCTCGGAGGATATCGAGGACTTGTGCACCCCCTCTGGCGCCAATTTGCTCGAAGCTAACGAGGCTGCCGCCGACAATCCCTTCTCCCAATGCGACGTCGAGAACTCCAAAGATCGGAGCGGTAGAGATCTGGCCCAGCCTTTTGGCAATCTCCTGGGTTGTTTGGTTTTTCCCGCTAACATCGCGAGCAACGCCCAAGAGGAGAGCTATGGAGCCAGGAGGTGCACTGGATAGAACGGTCGAGATATCACCAATAGGCAAGTGGCTCAAGTAGTTAAACTCCAACTGCCCTTCCCATTTTTTCAAATCCCGCCGCGCTTGATCCTCTAACATCTTATCAACATCGTGGGCACCGCTCACGAGGTAGACGCGCTTTGCCCCGGGAACGAGCTTCAATGCAATCTCGAAAGTACCGATGATGTCAGGCCGCGGAAAATGGCAGATAATTCGACGGTCCGTTTTCGGCAACTCGAATCCCTGCGGCAAATACAAGGAGAGAATGGGGGCGTCTGGCAAAATATCTCTGCAATCCTCCAGAACAAATTCCAGGGATTCCGGAAACATGGTGATGATCATGTCGAACTGGCGATGGCCATACCGCAAGCGCATCTGCTCGACCAACATCTTTCGGTGTTCGAGGCCAGGATTTCTCCGCAGGTCCAGGGATTCGAAAAATTGATTCTGGCTGGATATCCCGCCAGAGGAAAGCCTGCCTGAGAGCCCCTTGTCGGTTATCTGGAAAATGGGCGCGTTGCCTTCGAAGGAATGCAGGATCAGAATCCTTTTTGTTTCGATGCCGGTTGGAGATTCAACTTGGGCATGGGTCACGGAGAGACATGGACCGTAGGAGGCCGTGATGAAGAAAAAGAAAGGAAAACAGAGCGTCATCCATCTGCTTAGTTTTGCCGTCGGCATTATTGCAAACATAATGGCTTGAACACCATCAACCCTTCAAGCTTCTCTTCGATTTTGCTCGCCAGCCCGACATTCCTGCCGATGCCGCCGGTGATCACGGACTTGTCCGCGATACCGACCTTCCTGACCAGTGCGGTGACCCGTGCGGCGATTGCGTCGTGGAGCCCGGCAAGGATGTCCTTTTTCCGCTCTACCTGCTTGAGCAGCGCGACCGCCGCACTTCGGCCGTAGGCTGCGCACAGTGTGTTGAACGGCAGGACTTTCGTACGTTGCAGCGACAGCGGACCAATCTCAGGCGGGGGGCACATGCAAAACCTCCGAGACGATCTCCATGAAGCGGACCGTGCCGCCGGCGCACTTGTCGTTCATCACGAAGTCAGCGACCCCGCCCTTCGCACCGACGCGGATGCCCTTGCTGTCCTGCCCGCCGACGTCGAGGATGGTGGAGACTCCGGGCACAAACCACTGCGCTCCGCGGCAGTGGCAGCTGATCTCGGTAATGCTGCGATGAGCAAAGGGCACAACAAGCCCGTCCGTAACCTGTGGGCACAATATAGGCCATGTCCTCGATCTTCAAGGGGTAAATCTTCACGTCGGGCAGCGGCATGATGTTCTCGCCCCATTTGCCAGCGCGGTGATGTACGGCTGCATCCACCACCGCCTGGGCCGTTTTGCTGATATTAGGCCCGGAATCAATGGTGCCGCAGGTCAGCGACTACCCGTCGTCGAGGATCACGCACCTCCTTCCTGCTCCATCCGGCGGGCGAACACGGCCGCGCCCAGGGCCCGCACATACTGTTTCTGCGCAGGCAAAAGGGCCGGCCTGCCGCGGTGGGCTTCGATCGCCTTGACGATGCCGGCGTTCCGGACCACCCCTCCGCACAGCAGCAGCTCACCGGGCACGCCCACCCTCTGCACCATCCCCCACAGGCCGTCGGCGATGCACTTGTTCACCCTCGCCAGCATACCGGGAACGGCGGCCGGCGGGTCCCGGAGGATAAAGGACAGGATCTCGCCTTCGGCAAAGACCACGCACCGGCTGGAAACCGTTTCCGGGGCGGTGGCTTGCAGCGACAAGCGTCCCAAATCCTCCACCGGGATTTCCCGCATACGGCTCACGATGTCCAGCAGCGCCCCTGAAGCGATGCCGTTTCTCAATCCTGCCTATCTGCCCACGAGCTGCTTTTGCGTTGCCAGATTTTGCAGACGCATCTCTTCCTATTCCGCCATGCTGGACGGGGCGTGGAACCACTCCTCCTCGGAGACCGGCTCCATCATGATCGCAGCCTCAGGGCAACTGGTCACACAGACCGCGCAGCCGATGCACTTGTCCCGGCCCACTTCCGACTTGCCGGGCCGTTTTTCCGGCGATACTCCGCACGGGCAGGCCAACGGCATACGCTTCGGGCCCTCGGAAATGGCTTCCACCGGGCACCGCTTGATGCAGGCGCCGCATGCAGTGCACTTCTACTCATCGATTACGGCGCGGTAGTTCGACTTTTGGGGTCCATCGTGGAATTCCAGACCCGCGAGCTTCGGCCCGTGCAAGATCCCGCAGCAGCAGGAGCAGCAGTTGCAGGTGCCCATGAACTGCGGCGCCTCCGCGAACATCGTAAAGCCGTAGAAGGCGAGATGGACGTGCCCCTGCTTCTCGAGCTTGGCCAAGAGGGCCGTCGCCTCCTCGCGGTCGAGCACGGTCTCGCCCAGCGGAGTCTGGGGCGGCAGCCCGACGAACCCGCAACGCTTCATGGGCAGTTTCCAGCTGTAGTCGCCCAGGATCTCACGCTCCCTCTTGCACACGCACGGGATGACGAGAAATCGCTCGTGCCGCTGAAAGTGGGCGTCGATGTCGAGGTGGGGCTCGCGCTTGATCCACTCGGGCTTTAGCGTACCCCGCTGCGGCACCACCCCGAGCAGCCCCGGCCGCGGGGCGAAGACGCGCTCGCCCCCGCCCTCGGTGATGAACTGCTCGAACAGTTCGGCGTACTCCCTGTCCAGGCGGCGCATGCCGGCCTCGTACCAGCCGACCATGAACGGGCGCAGCCGGTATTTCTTCTCGCCCTCCATTCCCTCTTTCAGAACGCCGCCCCCTGCCGTGGACCCGGGGTACGAGACCAACCCCAGCGGAATCAGGCTTTCGAGCAGCGCGGCGACCTCGCCCACATCCCGGCCGACCCGCTTTGCGATCTCGGGGGCCGTTTCAGGGATGCGGGTCAGTTGGCCGGCGAGTTCGACCTCCTCCGGCGTGAAGGCCTTTTTCATCAGCTTGATCTCCACGCCGGAGGGCGTCCGGGCGAAGCCGTGCGGCAGCCCTTCCAGCGCGTTCGCCAGCCGCTCGTAGATATCTTCGGATTTGGCCGAACTGCGCACAGCGCTCGGTTTCTTTTGAGCTCTTTGACTATTCCCCTGCTGGTTACTCTTTTTCTCCAAAGCGTTGAACGGTCAATATCAAGGAGCCCGCAAATGCGCCTCTGCGCAGCAACAATTTCGCTGTCGATCTGGTCAGCGGGGAGATTGATGAAGAGGGTCGAAATTTCGGTCAGCAGCCTTTCGAACGGCAATACATCGTCGAGCCCTTCAGGTGGTTTGACCATTGATCGATTCATCGCCTCTTTCCGTCTCGGTGGGTCGGATTGATCCTAATGTCGGTTCTAAACAGCACGATGCCGTATATCACGAAATGACCTGTTTGGGGACAGGTCGTTGGCCTGATCCATTGGCTGGCGCTCCCACGTTTCCAGAAAAGCCTTCTCGGACTCAATACATATAATGCTTTCAACTGGCTCAATTGGATGGCTGGTGGATTTTACGTTCCTATAGTCCAAACCTTGCATAGGCTGAAGGCGGGGTTGGTTTAGCAGATCAAAGGAATCGATTCAGGGAATTGCAGATCGGTTGAAGGTTGCGATGGTCCGGAGGATTTTAGCTCCTCAGATGGGCTGAAACGATCTTGGAATCGGTTCGGCGATTCGCCAAGTGGAATAAGAGCCCCCCAACACGTTTAGAGCGGCCAACGCAAGAAGTCCCATGCCCAGGCGCGCCGAAGTGGAGAGCGGGATGGCGAACCGGCGGGTGACACGGATCGCCGAAAATACGATGACGCGAAACATGAGCGGCATTTCGGCAAGCTCTGCAAGCCGCTCCCCCCAACGGGGAACCAGGAACGATACGCGCAGGACACCGAGGATGAAACCGGCCCCCAACACCAGCGCAGCGTAGGCCAATCCACCGCTGATGGTTCGCATCATCATGTCAGCACGGCTTCAACCGGGCGTCGCAGCGACGGCGGAAGTTTCGGGCCGCGACCGAAGCGCACAACCAGATCGGGCCGGCGGCCGCCGATACCAAGAAAGCTCGCGAGCTGCCGCCTCAGCGCGGCGACCTCCACCGGTTGATTGAGCATGGCATTGCGTATTCCCAAAGCCGTGGACTGGAGCGCGAATCGTTCGTAGCAGCGCCCGACTTCGATCCACTGCGCGGGGCTCTCGGTCTCGGATACAAATACCGCTATGCCGGAGGAGCTGCGCACCTTTTTCGCATACTTGTCGTTTTCGCTTCCTGCAGTAAAGAACAAGCCAAAGAGGAGGCGGCCCAGCCACGAAGGCACAGACGGGTTGCCGGAGGATCCCGAATACAGTCCGTCTCCCGTCCGTACCGCGTCGCTGCCGTTGAATCTGATCCAGGCTTTCAATTCCTCGACAAAGGCGCGGTCATTCATCTGAGCCGTATTGCCCTGGATGACGTATTCGAGGACTCGTTCCATGGCCGCGGATTCAGTGAGGAGGACAACCTGGACACCGTCGCCGGTGCCTGCTCTCTCCAGCATGGCAAGTTCACTTGAGGAGATCGGCGTGCCGTCATACTCGCCCCGGGTGCTCTGGCGCTCCGGTATCGCGTCGAAAAGCGCAGAGGCAAAGGCTTTGGTTGGCTCCAACGACAATCGCAGCGTTTCCCCGGAGGACGGGCTGGCGATGGCATTTGCGTGCAGCCCGTAGGCCAACGCCGCCTGTACCAGGTTCTCGGTCGCGCACCCGATCGAGACAAAAAGGTGGTGGTCGTCCGGATCGACCGCCGGGCATCGGCGCGACAAATCGGCCACGACCGAAATGGAACGATTTTCAACGCGAAACTTCCAGCACTGGGTGTTGTGGCTGGACGGTGCCAGGGTCGCATAGCGCACGAGTTCGCGCAGGACCGCCGCCTTGTCGCCCTCGTCCACCTTGGCGTGACGCCACGTGCTGCTTACCGCATGCGCATAGCTGTCGTTGACGGCCTCCGACGAGCATGCCGATACGGCCGCCAGCCCACCCATGGCCGCCACCCGCATTGCCGCGCGACAATCGTCAGATGGTTCCTGTATACGGCGCCACGGCAACAGCATATCGCAGGCTCGATGCTTTGGTTGCATGCCGGATGGTCTGCCGGCTGCACAACGAATCAACATCATGGCAGACGGATTCCGTGTATCTATTTCCTACCCCATAGGCCCGTCCCCGTCAAAGCCAAACCGGAGGCGCCTGACCCTGTCGGCGAACTCGCAGATGGCGAGGGACGCTGTCGGTTTTCGCGCGCCCCTCCTCAAGATCGGCGGGCGCGGGTGGGGTTGCGATCGGCAAATCACACGCATCGGCTCGGAGAACTGCCGCTGCGTCGCAGCTTTCGATCCAGAGGAGTTTCAGGCGCGGTGGGCGCCAAGGGTGGTAAGGCACACCCCGGTCGAGACCAGAACGACGCCTAAGAGCAGCGAGAGCGTCAGCGGCTCCTCCAGAAAAAGAACCGAAAGCAGCACCGCGAAGATCGGCACGAAGTTGATGAAGAGCCCGGCGCGCACCGGCCCGATGCGCTGGATGCCCTGATAATACCAGACGAAACCCAGCACGGTCCCGAAGAGGCCCAGATATACGATGCTGGCCCACGCGGCGAGGGGGTAGGGCGCGGCGGTCAGCAGCCCCTCGAAGACGGCCGGCGGAAACAGGCACGCCGTGCCGGCCAGGGAGCTGAAGGTGACGGCGGCCAGGGGCGAAAGGCGGCTCATGACGGTTTTCCCCAGCAGGGAGTAGGCCACCCAGCTCGCCACGCAGCCCAGAATGAAAACCTCCCCCCAGCCGAAGGCGCCGCTCAGCAGGGATGAGGGCGCGCCGTGGGTGATCACGGTGACCGCTCCCGTCACCGAGATGAGGATGCCGGCCACCTTCAAGAGGTTCAACCGCTCCCCGAAGAGCAACGCAGCCACTAGCGCGATGAAAACGGGGTTGTTGGCGATGATGGCGGAGGCGCGGCCGGCCTCGATCAGCTTGAGCCCCTTCAAGAAGAGCACGTTATAAGCGAAGATCCCCGTCATCCCCATCACAAAGAGCACGGCGAGGTGGCGTCCGGAGGGCCGGGCGACGCCCCGCTCCATTTTCAGCATGACGGCCGCCAGGCAGACCGAGGCGACCGCGAAACGCAGAAACGCCCCGGAATAGGGCCCCACGCTCTGGGCCAGCACGCGCCCGGCGATGAAGGTCCCGCCCCAGAACAGGGCCATCAGCAAAAGTTTGGCGTAGGTGGCGAGCACGGTGTGTTGCCGGTCCAAGGTCCCAGCCCCGCAAGCCGGCGGCCCCCGACGAGGCGGCATGAGCCGCCGTCTATACCACAGCCGCGCAGGGCTGTCCATCCGCTTGCCAGCCTGCAGCCCATGGGTATAGGAAGTGGGCGTAGAGGCCAACCCGCCCAAACCGCCAGCAGGTGCACGCCACGCTCGGCTTCCAACCGCCCCCCGCCCAGCTCGAAATTCAGAAAAACGCGCGCGCGATCGCACTCACGGAGATCCTGCCGTCGCCTGGCACTACGACGCCGTCGACGACACCCCGCCGACGGCGGCTGCGGGTACAACCTGGAAGTGCTGTTCGAGGTGCCGCCCCGGGCCCGAGGGGGGCACCTATTAGTATCCTCGAAATTGAATTGACATCGTTCCCGAAATCTCCCCAAGCCCCTCTTTGGCAAAGAGGGGGGATCCCTCCCTTCGGCAAAGGGAGGTTAGGAGGGATTTATAGAAAATGTCCTGACAATTTCGAGACCCTTAAATTGGGGCGAGACCTGGTGGAGCTCGGCGGCCAGTTCGACCCCCGTGGCGCCGGCTCCGATGATGGCGATCTGGAGCGATCCAATACGGGTCGGCTCCAGACCGTCAGCATACTGCAGCTGCAGAAACCGGCTCAAAAGCATTTCATGAAACCGATCGGCCTGATCCCGGCTGTCCAGGAAAAGGCAGCGGTCTTTTGCTCCCGGGACGTTGAAATCGTTGCTTTGTCTGCCGATCGCCAAGACCAGCGTGTCGTACGGCACGATGGTTCGGGTAAGGATCTGCCGCCCTCGGCCGCCGACCAGCGATTCAAGGACAACGACCTTTTCGGCTCGGTTCAAGCCGATCCTCTTTCCGGGGCGGAACCTGAGCCCGTGACGCCGCGCCAGGGCCAGGTAGTCGATCGCCTCGACACCCGAATCCAAGGTCCCGGCCGCGACCTCGTACAGGAGCGGCTTCCACACATGCGAGCGCTTCGGGTCAATCAGCGCAACCGAAATCTCCGGCGAGCGCCTGGATTTTCAACCCAAGCGGACCGCAAGCTCGAGTCCTCCCGCACCGCCTCCGATGAGGACGACCCGATGCGGAATGGCGCCGGGCATATCGTCCCCACGTTCCTGAAGCCCCCGGGCTAGTTGCGCCGTTTGGGTTTGAGCACAGGCTTGCTCTGCAGCCGCAGCACTTTTAAAAGATCCCCCACCAGGTTGTTCTGCTGGCTCCTATGCCGCAGGGGCCGGGAACGTCGGATGCTGTAGTGAGCCCCCCTGCCTTTGCGCGTTTTCGTGAGGTAGCCCTCGGTCTCCAGGTCCTTGATGATCCGGCGGACGGCACGCTCGGTGATGCCGATGTCGGCCGCCAGTTCCCGAGCGGTAATGGACGGATGATGCGCCAAATAGCTTAAAACGACGGCATGATTGGTGACGAAGGTCCATGTAGACACCCCGATTTCCTCCGCGATTCGATATCGTCATAACTTATTTTATTCATTTCTTTTTATCCCTAAATCATAGTTAGCATATACCAACAATTTTTTTTAAGCAAGTCGACCCTAATTTACTTATTCAACAGACGATGCGTCTATCAATTTTTTGCTTGACAAGAAAGCAAATCGGCGTCCATTATACGTCCATCTCTATCATGAAACTTTTTTCATGTATATAGAATCTATTTTCGACCCGCGTCTCGGCGGGTGAGGTTTTACGCCGGCACGACGGAAACAGCGACTGACCGGGGAGGACACCGGTTCGGTCGGCACGGGCAAAAAAATACTACCCTGCGGCGGCTGCTCGGCCGCGTCACCCCATCCTCTTAGATGAACCCCACGGAGGCCCCATGGAATTGTTCTACGGAAGTGCGATGATCTGCGCTGCGGCGGTCCTTTTCGGAGAACTGATGGTTGCTACCCGCAAACCCGCCCAACCGGCATGGATGGGGGGATTCATTCTCACCAGCATCTACGTCATCGTGGTGATCTCCCTGCCGATGCTCGGTATTGCACTCATCACCAACGCCCTCGCGTCGCTGCCGACGCCGGGGGTCGACCTGCTCCCCGCAGCGCTGAGCCTGCTGGTCCTGGCGGCGTCCTTGCTGCGAATCGCCCAGGCTCGGCGCCAGATCCGCCGGTCGAAACGTGCTGCCGCCGCAAAGGTGGAGCCGCACGGCGAGAAAAAAGGGGGGCTGCCGGCCGACAGCTACCACGGCCAGCAGGCGGCATGAGGAGGCCTGTTTTGTCGCCGGCGACTCGACATTGTTTCGAGAGCAGGCGCTGCTTCGTCCGCCGGCCGCCGTAACCGCATATCCGAATTCAGTATGAACGCATTCGGCGCATGGGCGTCATGGCCGCTGCGGCGGCGGCGACCGGGCGTTTCACGGGGGAACGTCCAATGCCAGAGCCGGGAAGGAAGGTATGAAAGCAAGCAGATTGATGATTTCGCTGTCGGAGTGTCCGCAGATCGCAGTGGACCGAAGCCTGCAGGACGCGATGGTCATGTTGAGCGCCTTTCGCAAGCGCTATTCGCGCTCGGAGTATTCTCCGCGGTTCGTACTGGTGGCGGACGAGCGGCACCGCATCGTAGGGGTGCTGCGGCATCTTGAGATGTTGCGCGCCCTGGGCAAAGCCGCCGGGCCGGGGGATCCGTCCCTGGCGCGGATGGTGGCGGCGGCGCCGCGGGTTTCCGCACGCGAGGCGATGACGCGCTACACGGCGGCCGAACAGATCGATGCCGAGGCCTCCATCGAGGAGGCCATCGGCCGTATGCTGCCGGGGGCGCTGCGCCACATGCTGGTGGTGGAGGGCGAGACGGCCATAGGCATCCTCAGGCTCTCCGAGATCTTCGCGCAAGTGAGCCGCGAGTTGGGCCATGGGGGTCTGGACTGAAAACGGATCGCGGAACGATCCTGCGACACCTCATACAGGAGGGTGGAGACGATGAGCGCGACCGCCGCGGCCGCTGTGGATTCCACGGGAACCCTCTCGGAAAAAGAAGAGGCTTTCGAGAAATGGCGCAACACCATCGGCCTGTTTCTCGGCCCGCTTTTCGCGGTGGGGGTGTATCTGATCGACATGCCCGCGCTAAGCCCCAAAGCGCACACGCTGGCGGCGATTTTGGCCTGGATCGTGGTGTGGTGGATTTGCGAACCCATTCCGCTGCCCATGAGCGCCCTGCTCTCCTCCGTGCTCTGCGTCGTTTCCGACGTCGCCGACGCCAAGACGGTCTTTGCCCCCTATGCCGACCCGATCATTTATCTCTTTCTCGGGAGCTTTCTTCTGGCCGAGGCGATGGCGATCCACGGCTTGGACAAACGCTTCGCCTACGGCATCATGTCCCTCGCGCTGGTCGGCAACAGCACGGGGCGCATCCTGCTCGCCTTCGGGTTCATCTGCGGGTTCCTGTCGATGTGGATCAGCAATACGGCCGCCACGGCGATGATGTTCCCGATCGGCCTGGGCATCGTCTACGCCATGGCCGACATCACGGCCAAACAGGCCGGAACCCGCATCGACCCGATGAAGCTGCGGTTCGGAACCGGCATGATGCTGATGGCCGCCTACGCCGCCTCCGCCGGCGGCATCGCCACCCCGGTGGGAACTCCGCCGAACCTGATCGGCATCGCCATGATCGAGCGCTTCTGCGGGGTGAAAATCGCCTTTTTCCACTGGATGAGCTTTGCGCTTCCCCTGCTGCTGTTTCTGTTCGTTCTCCTCTTCCTGTTGATGTATTACCTCCACCGGCCGGAGGTCGCGCGCATCGTCGGCAGCACGGAGTTCGTGGCGGGACAGCGGGCCCAACTCGGCAAATGGACCCGCGGCCAGAAGAACGCCCTGTTTTGCTTTATGATTACGGTGATTCTGTGGCTGATCCCCGGCTTCCTGGCCGTCATCCATGGGGATGCCGCGCCGATCACCAAGGCCTACAGCCGGACGATGCCGGAAGGTGTGGCGGCCGTCATCGGCGCCGCGCTGCTCTTCATCCTGCCCGTCGATTGGAAGCAGCGGGAATTTACGATTTCATGGAAGCAAGCCGCGAAAATCGACTGGGGAACGCTGCTGCTATTCGGCGGGGGGATCACGCTGGGGTCGCTCATGTTCCAGACGAAGCTGGCCGAAGTGATCGGCACCGGTCTGCTGCAGCTGAGCGGCGCGACCTCGGTGTGGGGAATCACCTTCGGGGCGGTCTTCATCGCCATTTTGGTAAGCGAGACCTCTTCGAACACGGCTTCGGCCAACATGGTCGTCCCGGTGATGATCGCCTTGGCGCAGGCGGCGGGCGTCAATCCCGTCCCCCCGGCAATCGGGGCCACCCTGGGCGCAAGCTGGGGCTTCATGCTGCCGGTTTCGACCCCGCCGAATGCGATCATCTACGGCTCGGGCATGGTGCCGATCACGGCCATGATACGCGCGGGGGTCTTTTTCGACATTCTGGGAGGATTGATGATATGGGCCGGTCTGTATGTTTTGCTGCCGTTGGTCGGGCTGGCGTAGGCCGGTTTGCGCCGTCGAGCCGGGAAGCAGCCACACCATGGCCGCCACTGGGCCGATGCCCTCAAGAGGGCTTCCGCAGATAGCCCTGCGGCCGCCGGAGGTGTGCGTACGGGTGCTGCGTTCGCAGCCGCGCAATCGCACCACCAGGAACGGGGCTGCGGCCCTCGGCGAAAACGCTCCCGCCGCTCTTTTCAAACGGTTCCCGTGAAAAGCGGCTTGCCTCCACATCCCCCCTCCCAAGCGAAGGTCGGGCCGGTATATAGAACTCTTTGTAACATGGGGGCCTTATGGGCAGAAAGCATTTCGAGGCGTCAATACGCATTCAAAACAGCCCCGCGGCAGCACCGGAAATCGACTACTCCCCCAAGGCATACACCTTGCGGGCGCAACTAGTTTTTGGAATGAAGTTTGTGCTGATCGCCGGCGGCATCATGCTCTTTTTGGTGTTGATTGGATTGCTTTAGCCGCGCCCGGCCTGAAATATCGGCCGATCGATCAACGATAGAAACGGTGAGCAGGGCCGCCCTCTCGAATTCCGGAAAACCCGTCTCCGTCCCTCGCCGAACTTCGGTGGTGCGCGCAGCGCTGCGATGGCGGCCACCATCGCAGCGCTGGGGATAGGGTTGCGGCCTGGGGCCCGCAGCACCCGCATGCGGGTGGCTATTTTCCGCGCGCGAAGGGCAAATCCCCCGGCCGAACTCGAAGGCGGAGGGATTCCGAAATGGGGCCGCTCCGGCGCAATCGACCGCGATCGCCCCGCTCAAGCAGCGCCGCAGCCCTCCACAAGCGCCTTGGGCAGCTGGATCACGGGGGCACCGGGCAGGCGGCCGTCAGCCCGCTGCGCTGTCCGATTCCGGCGCCTCCGGTTGGGCCGACACGGCAGGTACCTGGTGGAGGAGCTTTCGCCGCACGACCGCGATGTGCTCACGGAGGAGAAAAATTTCATCATAGAAGGCGACGGACACCCGAATGCGGCTGACGGCGCCCTCGATTCGATCGATCCGTTGCCGATACGCATCGGCGTGCTCCGGCCTCGGGTGGGCGAACAGCTCATCTTCGAGCGCCTTGAGTTCGCGATACCAAGGGTAGTACTTCGAGCGGTTTCGCCAGGTGTAGATCCAGGGCATGATCCCCACCAGGGGAATCAATACGACCCCCAGCGGGATCAGGAGCAGGATCATCCGGTCCAGAAACGCGGCCGCCCAGAACGGCAGATACACATACAGCGCCGAGCCGCCGGACTTGTAATAGCGCTGAGCCTGCTCGCTGATCGGGAAGTCCTGCGTTTTCAGCGCCGGGAATTCGCCGTCGTTGTGAACCCAGCCGGCGCCGCTGTGAATCTCCACGGCCGCCCCCAGGAGCAGGTAGACCAACGCCGGGTGCACGCTTTCGCGCACGATGAGATTGGTCGTCGGCGCCAGCAGGTGGACGTCCTCCGGCGGCCAGCGCTTGGAGGGATGGAGAATTCCTTTGGGCAGAACCACGTGGGACAGATTCGGGAAAAGACGCCCGTAGGCCTCGGCCTGGCTGAAGCTCATCAATTTGATGCCGGGGGCGTTGATCAACTCCATCACCAGCGCGCTGTCGGCCGAACCGAACGTCATGACAGCATCCAGGCGCCCCTCCTTCATGGCCCTGCCGGCGTCGGCCATGGAGTACTCGTAAAACTCGGCCGGAGGATCGAAGACATCGGCGGTTTTAAGCAGATCGAGAGCGCTCTTGCGCACGCCGCTGCCCTCCGGGCCGATGTTGATGCGTTTTCCGCGAAGCTGTGACAAGTCGTCCAGCCGGTCATCGTCGCGGTAAAAAACCCATAGCGGCGAGTAAAAGACACCGCCGAGTGAAACCAGCTTGGAGGTGGCCTCCGGCTTGCCGGTGCCGCCCTGCACGAACCCCGCGTCGACGGGCCGGGACGCGTCTCTCAAGCGCCTCAGATTCTCGATCGACCCGGACGAGGGCAGCAACTCAAGATGGACCCCATGGCGCGCCAGCACCTGGCGATAGCGCTCGCCCACCACGGCATAGGCGCCGCCTTCCATGCCGGTGGTCATGATCAGCCTGCGCGGCGGGATCGGCCTCACGAACTGAAAGCTCGCCCAGAGGGCCCCCAAAACGACCAGCAGGACCACGACCAGCATGCGGGAGAAAGACCGAGGAGGCAACTCTCTGATTTTTTGCCTGCGCACTGCGTGTCGACCGGATGGGGTTCAACGCTCCAGCGTTCGGCCGGAAATGCATGAACCACCGGCCGGGCTCTCCGCGTTTTTAATCTTTTTGACCGGGCAGGCGCAAGCATAAAATGGGTCTCCTTGCGGCGGCCCTCTTTAAATCTGGATCCGTGCCGGTGCCGGATCTCCGGAGGATTTTCGGGGCAAGACAGGGGATTTGTTCGCCGTCCGCGCGGGAAACCCCTCCTGCAGCCCCCCGGCAACCGCCCTTGCGTGCCCAGCCCCTCCCAGACGCCTGGCCGGTCGATGACGCGACCCGCTCCGGCGAGACGCCAAACGGCCCGCTGCGCCGAGGTCGCATGGATCAGGCGGGGCAGCCGGGAAACGAAGCGCTCGCAGAAGGTCGGGCATAAAGATCAACGCGGTTCCTCTTCTGCGTAAGGCACACATACGGGAGGCGTCACCGGCCTTGGCCAAGGATTCACCCCACGCCTTTGTGGGCGGCTGCGGGCGCCCCGCTCCATTTTCAGCATGACGGCCGCCAGGCAGACCGAGGCGACCGCAAAACGCGGAAACGCCCCACAAAAGGGCCATCGGCGAACGTTTGACATGGGCGGCGAGCACGGCCGGCCCAAGGTCCCCGCCCCGCAGGCCTGAGGCCCCCGACGGGGCGGCGTGAGCCGCCGTCTTTACCACAGCCGCGCAGGGCTTTCCATCCGCTTGCCAGCCCGCAGGCCATAGGGTATAGGAAGTGGGCATAGATGCCAACCGGCCCAAACCGCCAGGAGGTGCACGCCATGCTCGGCTTCCAACTGACCCCCGCCCAGCTCGAAATTCAGAAAAATGCGCGCGAATTCGCGCTCAAGGAGATCCTGCCCGTCGCCTGGCACTACGACGCCGTCGACGACACCCCGCTGCCGGTGCTGCGCAAGGCATGGGAGGCGGGCATCATGAACACCGACATCCCGGCCGCCTACGGCGGCAAGGGCTTCGGCCTGCTGGAAAACGTGCTCATCACCGAAGAGCTGGCCGCGGCCTGCCCCGGCCTGGCCACCTCGATCTTCGACAGCTCTCTCGGCATGGAGCCCCTGCGCCTGTCGGCCAACGACGATTTAAAGCAAAAATACTTTCCGCAGATCGTCAAGGAGTTCAAACTCTTCTGCTTTGCCACCTCGGAGCCGACCCTGGGCTCGGACGTGGCCGGCATCCGCTGCCGGGCGGAGCGCGACGGCGACGACTACATCCTGAACGGCACGAAGTACTGGGTGACCAACGGCGGCCTGGCCGACTTCATGTCCATTTTCGCCACTGCGGACCCCGAAAAAAAGCATGAGGGCATCTGCGGGTTCGTGGTCGAGAGGGGCTGGGAGGGGGTGACGATCGGCCGCAGGATCCCCAAGCTCGGCCAGCGCGGATCCAACACCGTGGGCGTGCGCTTCAAGAACGTGCGCGTGCCGAAGGAAAACGTCCTGGCGCCGCCCGGCGAGGGGTTCGTGCTGGCGATGAAGACCTTCGCCCGCACGCGGCCGGCCATCGGCGCCTTTGCGGTCGGCGCGGCCCGCTCCGCCATGGAGTTCGCCATCGACTACGCCAAGCGGCGCAAGGCCTTCGGGGCCCCGCTCGCAAGCTTCCAGGCGATCCAGCACAAGATCGCCGACATGCTCCAGAGGGTGGAGACCTCGCGGCTGCTCGTGTGGAAAGCGGCCTGGGAGGCCGACCAGGGCATGGACCCGACCATCGCCGCCTCCATCGCCAAGCTCTATGCGACCGAGGCCGCGCTGGAGGTCGCCAACGAGGCCCTGCAGGTCTTCGCCGGATACGGCTACACCAAGATGTTCCCGGTCGAAAAACTCCTGCGCGACACGCGCCTGTTTCGCATATACGAGGGGACCAGCGAGATCCAGCGGCTCATTATCGCCGGCTTCGCGCTCGGCGGCTTTCAGCCGGTCATGCCGCCGCTCGAGGAGCTCCCGGTTCATCTCGAAAGAGACGTCGTCAACGGGCAAGCGGCCGCCGCCGCGTGGCGCTGCCGCATCTGCGGCCATGTCCACTACGGCGAAGCTCCGCCGGAGGAGTGCCCCTACTGCTTCTTCCCGCAAAGCGCCTTCAAGAAAGTATGAAGCGGACGGCGGGCGCTTCCGGGTTCAAGGGGCCAAGGGTCCGAGGGAACCGCCACGAAATCGTTCAGTCGGCCGGGCAGGAGATTTCTTCTCGGCCACTGAACACAGAGCCCTGAACCTAACCTACGGATTCCACGGCCTCTTTAACCCTTGACCCCTCGGCCCCTCGAACCCTTTCTGTCCTATGCCTGCCCGGTCAGCACCATCGCCACCCGCCGGTTGGCGGCGTTGTCGGAGGAGACCGGGCAGCACTCCCCCATGCCGATCGCAGTGATCCGCGCCGGGTCGACGCCGCGTTGGACGAGCGCCGCCCGCACGGCGTTGGCGCGGCGCTCCGAGAGCTGCAGGTTGTATTGCTCGCTTCCGGTCTGGTCCGTGTGGCCTTCGATGCGAATCAGGGTCTGCGGGTACTGGTTGAGCACGTTGGCCACCCGGTCGAGCTCGCCATAGCCGCCGGCCTTGATCACCGCGGAGTTGACGTCGAAGAAGAGCTCGCTCTTGAAGGTCGCCGTCAGCATCTGCTCGTTGTTGCGTTGAATCGCGGCGTTGTTCTGGGCCACGGTCGATGCCATGGCGTTGCGCAGATCCTGCT
This sequence comes from Desulfobacterales bacterium, assembly GCA_025454255.1. Taxonomy (GTDB): domain Bacteria; phylum Desulfobacterota; class Desulfobacteria; order Desulfobacterales; family SpSt-501; genus SpSt-501. Next base: position 51,694 of record JALOOU010000007.1, read on the forward strand.
CCTGCTTGTCCATGTAGGCGCCCACCCGGTTGCCGAGCAGCCCGCCGATGACCGCTCCGGTCGCCGCGCCCACCGCCACTTTTTCGCGCTGGTTGTGCTTTCCGGTCGCCGCCCCGATCACACCGCCGACCACCGCGCCGGTCGCCGCCCCGACGGCGGTTCCCGTGCGCTCTTTTTCGCCCATCGACTGGCAGCCGAATGCCGCCAGCACGGTGAGGATCGCTGCCGTTTTGAAAATCCGCTTCATGGTGTCGCCTCCCGTTTCGCCGTTATTCAGGTGCCGACGCGGCCCGATCGGGGCCGGCGGCGCTTTAGCGTGTCTGCCGTAAGGACCTTGCTCCGGAGCCGAACCGCCCGGTGACGTCCGCGAGGTTGAAAAATAAGCATGTGAAGCGTAGGACGCATCGAGCGTTGCGGAGGTTTACGCGGCCGTCGAAATCGCCCCCGTTTTTCTTGCGGCCGCGGCGCGGGCTGCCCGGCGCGCGCCGGCAAACGGTCGGCCTCAATGACCTGCGGTCAGCCTCCCGGCGAAATTGCGCACGGCTATTAACAGCCGCGACACAGCGCCCGTGCCGGACCGGGTGCAGCGGTGCTCCCGGGCCGGCCCGGGTTCAGGCGCGGAGGTGTCCGGGCGGACACGGGCCATCTTTGCAGAGAGCGCAGCCAGACGGCGCCGCACCGGCTCCGGGACCGCGCCATCGGGCCGACTCAACGCCAGAACCATTGAAACGGCGTGGTCGACATGGCCCTGCTGGAACAGTTTTTCGGCGACGGCCACCCGCAGCGCCCCCCCCGCAACCGGATCCATGCCTGCCTCCGCGGCCAGCCGGTCGACGGCCGACGCCAGGTTCTCCGGCCGGTGAAGATGCCGCAGGCAACTCGCCAGCAGACCGCTCATGCGTTCGGCCGGCACCCCCTTGCGGATGAGGGACTGGAACTCCTGGAGGGCCTCGGCGTAGCAGCCCACCTCGCAAAAAGAACCGGCGCTGACGAAGATCTCTTGCGGGGTCGCCTCCGGACTCCAGCCTTGGCGGATGAGCGCGATGTGCTCCGCCGACAGGGTCGCGCATTCGTCGACGGAGTCGCACTGGATCTCGATCTTGATTCGTTGGATCTGGTCCCGGATGGCCGCCTGCGTGTCCACCGGCAGGGGCGGCGCGGATGCGAGCAGATCCTGATAGATCTGCAACGCTTCCTGGGGCAGCCCCTGCGACCGGTAGGTATCCGCCTCCCGGCGCGCCAGCGCATGGGTGATTTTGCTTGGCATTTTGCGGTGTGCACTCGTTATGAAATGGCCAGAGACGGTGTCTCGGCGACCGCTCGATTCTACCGCAACAGTATACCACGGGAGCGCTGAATTCCCAAAAAAAGAGCGCCCGGCAGGGGGCAATCGGACGGCTGCGGCGGCGATGAAGCCGCTTCGGAAGCTGCAGCGGCGGGATCGGCCCGCTGAGAGCGCGGGGCCATCGGGGGCGGGTGGGTCAGCGGTTCACGGTTGGTTTTGTTCCAGCGCGGCGATGATGCGCACCAGGCACTCTTCCGCCTGTGCGGCCGGAAACCGGGCGGAGGCGGCGCCGCGGTGGCCGCCCCCCCCGAAGGCGGCCAGCAGCTTGCCGACATGCACGTTGCAGCCGGGGTTGAAGATGCTGTGTCCGATGTTGACGACCACGGTGTCCGGGTTCGCGGCTTCGAAGCGGACCCGGATGTTGACAAGCGCTTCCGGGAAAAGGCTGTAGGCCAAAAAGCGGTTCCCGGCCGTGGCATCCGCTATCGGCCGCAGGTCGGAGATCGAAACGTGCCCCTGCATTCGGGTGCAGGTTTTCAGGATATCGGCGTAGCGCGCGTTTTGCGCCACCACCCGACGGCAGCGCTCGGCGGCTTCGGGGTCCTCCCGGACCGTGCGGATCGAAGCCTCCCGCAGCAGCCCCACCAGGCGGTTCCAGTAGGGTTCATCGCGCCGGTCTTCGCCCGACACCGTCATGGAGAGGAGCACATAGTCGTAATTTTCCGGATGCAGCACCATGTCGCGGGTGATGTCGGCCGAGTCGATGCGATCGGCCCACGCGACCAGCTCGCTGAAGTCGCGCTGCAGCCGGGGCGCGAAATAGTCGAGCACCAGCCGCGCCGCGGACGGGGCATCTCCCCAAAGCCCCTTGAAGGGGCGGTCGGCGGCGTTGGTGGCATGGTGGTCGATCCAGATCTCGCAGTCGGGGTGAAACGGCAGGTTGGCGATGATGTCGCCGGCGCAGATGCCGGCCCGCCCCCGCTGAACGTCGCTCGGCTCCAGCCAGAGCACCGGGCGGCGGACGTCCAGCGCCGCAGCAATCAGCACCGCACAGACGACCCCGTCGAAATCGGGCCGGGTGACAATCCGCATCGGATCGATCCTCGCTCCCGAAGTGCCGCCTCAGCCATCCCGCATGAGCGAATTCGACGCCGTGCGTCCCCCTCCCGTGCGGGGGCGCACCGCGTTCAACGACCGCAGATCAGGGAGACCTCGACGCTCACGTCCCGCGGCAGCCGCGCGACTTCCACGGTCTCCCGGGCGGGCGGCGTGTCGCCGAAATAGCCGCCGTAGACCGCGTTGAACTTGGCGAACTCGCCCATGTCCTTCAGAAAGCAGGTTGCCTTGAGGGCGTCGGCGAGGCTCATGCCGGCGGCCTCGACCACGGCCTTCAGATTCTCCATGACCTGACGGGTCTGGGCCTCGATGCCGCCGCCGACCAGCTCTCCGCTGGCCGGGTCGATGGCGACTTGCCCAGAGACGAAAAGCAGGTTCCCGAGCCGGATGGCTTGGGCATAGGGCCCCAGGGCTTTGGGGGCTTTTTCGGTCGCTATCTTCTCTTTCATGTAGGTTCTCCTGGCCGGGGGTGAACCATAAAGACAGAGCTCAGGTGCCGAACGATCGGCGCCCCTTGCCCGCTTCACCTTCACCCCCGGGATCCCTGTTCTCTATTTCGTGCCCCTCCCCAAATGGTGGATCTCGGTCCAGGCCAGGGCCGAGTGCGATTTCGCAGCCGCAGGCGCAGTGGAGGCTGCGCCGAGGAGTGCGCAGAGCGAGAACGCCGGCCTGGGGCGAAAGATGCCGTTCAGGGATGGGCGCTATTTCGCCTCCTGGACCCTCTTGGTCAGCTCCGGCACGAACTCCAGCACATCGGCCACGACCCCCACGTTGGCCACTTGAAAAATAGGGGCCTTGGGGTTCTTGTTGACCGCGACGATAAAGGGGTTGCCCTTGAGGCCGCCCATGTGCTGGAACGAGCCGCTGATCCCGAGCGCCAGATAGACCTTGGGTTTGACTGTCTTGCCCGAGGTCCCGACCTGACGGCCTTTTTCCAGCCATTTGGCATCGACGATCGGCCGCGAGCAGGAGACGACGGCCCCCATGGCCTGCGCGAGCTCCTCGGCCACCGGCAGGTTCTCCTTGTCGCCGAAGCCGCGCCCGATCGAGACGAGCACCTCTTCCTTGGTGATGTCCACGTCGCCGACCTCCGCCTGCAGCACTTCGACGAAGCGCCGCCGCGCCGCAAGGTCGCCGACCTCGGCGGACTTGTCTGCCACCTGCCCGCCCGCGGACCGGGTCTCCTCGGGTGGGAAGCAGCCGGAGCGCACGCTGATGACGGCCCCGCCGGAGATGTCGGCCTGCAGATGCGTGCTGGCCTGGCCGCTGAACTCCTGGCGCACGACCTTGAGGGTTGCGCCCTCCAGTCCGTCGATCCCGACCACGTCGGGCAGATAGGCCGCATCCAGTTTGACCGCAAGCCCGGGCCCCACATCCATCCCGAAGGTCGTGTGCGGCAGGAGCAGCACCGCGCCCTTGGGAAGGACCCGCTGCAGCAGCGGCCGGATGAGCTCGGCGTTGGGGTAGGCCAGGGCGTCGTGGGCGAATTTCCAGACCTGCGGGTAGATGCCCGCCGCCTCGGCGCAAACGGCGTCGAGCCCCGCGCCCGCGCCGATCACGACAGCCACGGGAGCGGCATCCGGAGCGATCTTCCTTGCAGCGCTGACGAGCTCCGACGCCGAGTCGTCCGCCTTTCCGTCCTTGTGCAGTATGTAGGCAAACATCTGAGCAGCCATTACTTTATTCCTCCTTTGGCTTTCAGCAGGTCGACCAGTTTGGCCGTGATCTCATCGGTGCTGCCCTGCAGGATCTCGGCGCCGGCGCCGGCCGGCGGCACGAAATAGTCCGCGCGCTTGACCCGCGCCCCGGCCCGGCCCACCTCGGCGGCGCCCAGCCCCAGGTCGGCGGCTTTCAGCACGGGGATCTCCACCGCGGCGACCTTGCGGATGCCGCGGATGCCCACATAGCGCGGTTCGTTGATGCCGGTCTGGATGGAGAGCACGCAGGGCATCTGGATCTCGTTGATCTCCTGGTTGCCGCCCTCGATCTCCCGGCCGATCCGCAGCACCCCGGCCTCTTTGACTTCGATCATGTTCACCAGCGACGCATAGGGCCAGTCCAGCAGGGCCGCGACCATGCCGCCGACCTGGGCCGCGCCGTCGTCGGCCTGGGCGCCCGTCAGCACCAGATCGTAGTTGCCCTTGCGCACCGCCGCGGCCAGGATGGCGGCGATGCCGCGGCCGTCGGAGCCTTCAAAGGCCGGATCGGTGAGCAGCAGCCCGTTGTTGGCGCCCATGGCCATTTCGCGCCGCACGACTTCCTCGGCCTCCGGGCTCCCGATGGAGGCCACGGTCACAGAGCCGCCGACGCGGTCCACGATCTGGATCGCCTCCTCCACGGCGTAGTTGTCCCACTCGTTCACCGAGTAGACCAGATCCTCGCGCTTGATGTCGGAGCCGTCGGCCTTGACCTCGATCTCGTTCTCGGCGGAGTCGGGCACCCGCTTGACACACACCAAAATCTCCATCGCGTCCCTCCCTTGATTGTACTGGTTGCCGAATCATTATCGTTGGATGTGGCTGTCGATCAGTTCGCACAGGTCAACGGCCTGCATGCGGCCCTCGAGCCCCGCCACCTTGATGGCATCCTCGATGTTGACCAGACAGAAGGGGCAGGCCGTCACGATGACATCGGCGCCGGCCGCCTTCGCCATCTGCACCCGCACCACGCCCATGCGCTGCTCCTCTTCGGGCTCGTAAAAGAGCATGAGCCCCCCGCCGCCGCAGCAGAAGGAGCGGTCGCGGCAATCCCCGGCCATCTCCACGCGCCGCAGGCCGGGGATGGCGTCGAGGAGGCGGCGCGGAGGCTCGTAGAGCGAATTGTGGCGGCCGAGGTAGCAGGGGTCGTGGTAGACATAGGTCTTCGCGCCGTTTCCGGCGGGGGTGAGTTTCAGGCGCCCGCTTTGGAGCGCCTCGGCCACCACCTCGCTGATGTGCGAAACGGGCGGCAGCCCGGCATAGTCATGCGCGAGCGCGTTGTAGGCATGCGGGTCGGCGGTGACGATGCGCGTGACCCCGGCGGCCTGGATCGCCTCGGTGTTGTGCTCCTTTAGGCTTTGGAAGAGCATCTCCTCGCCGAAGCGCCGGACCTCGTGGCCGCTGTCCTTCTCCTCCGGCCCCAGGATGCCGAAATCCACCCCGGCGGCGGACAGGATCCGGGCCGTGGCCTGGGCGATCTTCTGCATGCGGTCGTCATAGGAGCTGATGCTGTCGACGAAGTAAAGCGTCTGCGCCGCCTCGCCCTTCTCGAAGCGCTTCACCGCGCACCCCGCGCCCGCCACCCAGTCGGAGCGCTTCTTCTCGAGCTTGCCCCAGGGGTTGCCCCGCTTTTCGAGGGCGCTGAGCGGCTTCTGCAGGGACTGGGGCACCAGGCCGTCGTCCACCATACCGCGGCGCAGATCCACCATCTTGTCGATGTACTCGATGGCCACCGGGCACTCCTCCTCGCAGGCGCCGCAGGTGGTGCAGGACCAGATCTCATCCTCGCTGTAGATGCCCCCGATCAGCGGCGTGCTCTCGGCGGCGGCGCCGCGCAGGGGGTAGCGCGCGAAGGCGTGGTCCCGCGCCTTGATCGAGATGAAGCGCGGCGAAAGCGGCCGCTTGACGCGGTTGGCCGGGCAGCGGTCCGAGCAACGGCCGCAGTCGGCGCAGCTGTAGAAGTCCAGGATGTGCTTCCAGGTGAAGTCTTCGAGCCTCTTGACGCCGAAGGATTTCAGCTCGTCGAGCTGGCTGTCCGCCACCCCGTGGCGCACCGGCTTGACGGTGCCCCGGTCCAGGCGCATGCAAAAGACGTTGAAGAGCGAGGTGATCACATGGAAGTGCTTGCCCATCGGCAGGAAGCACAGGAAGAAGAAAAAGGTGAGATCGTGCACCGTGTAGGCGGCCAGGTGCAGCCCCTGAAGGCTCCCGAGGCCGACGCCGGCGAGCAGGTGGCGGAACAGCCAGACCAGGGTCAAGGGCGGAGCCGGCGCCGCGGGCTGCCCCCGGGTGAGCTGCGCGGCCATCAGGGTGGCGTCGAAAAGCGCCTCGCTGATCAGGAGGGTGGCGATCAATCCCAGGACGAACAGCGCCTCGGGCGTGTGGTCCTTGCCGTAGCGTTCCGGGACGGCGTAGCGCGCCGGTGCGAAGGCGGCGCGCCGCACGGCCAGGACGACCACGCTGATGAACACCGCCGTGCCGGCGTAGTCCTTGAGGATATGGTAGATCGCGCCGAAGGTCCCGCCGAAACCGGGCAGGGTGAAGCCGTCCACGAACCCCAGCACCACCAGCTGGGCCGAACGGGCCGCCAGGATCAAAAAGCCGAAGAAAACGACGATGTGCAGCACGCCGGCCAGCAGGTAGCGCGGCTGGCGCCACTGGGCGAACCACACCTTGAGCACCGCCTGGATGCGCTCGGGGACGCGCTGGAAGCGGTCGTCCGGGGCGGCCCGGAGCAGGGGCGCGATCCGCCGGCGCATGATCCAGGCGAAAACCCCGATACCGACCAGCGGGATCAGGATGAAAATGAGCCGGGCGGGGATCCCGGCCCAGACGGCGGTTGCAGGGGAAACCAACGCAGGTTCCATGGTCGGCCTTTCTGTCGCCGCGCAGCGGCTGAAACCGGTGCCGCTGGGGTTGGAGGGGGCGCGGCGTCACCGCGCGGGTGAAAAAAATCCGCCGGCGGCGAACTTGCCGCGCGGCACCCCCGTTATGGCCAGAGCCCAGCGCACCTCTTCGCTGAAGGCAAGGGGTCCTTATAACATGAGCGCCGGTTCAGCACAACCCGCCGCTTTGCGGAAGTTGGCGTCCATGCGGCAACCGATGGAACCTACTTGCCCCCGAACGCCTCTTCGGGGATATCCACGGCCGCGCTGCCGGCCGCCAGAATCGAGCGCATCTTGCCCTGGGTGATCGGCAGCAGGGTGTGCCCGAAGAACTCGGCGCTTTTGATCTGGCCCTCGTAGAACATCCGATCCTTTTCCTTGGCCCCGGCGGCAAGCTTCTGGGCGGCCACGCGGGCGCGCCACAGAAGCATCCACCCCATGACCACGTCCCCGCACACCTCCAGGAAGAGATGCGCGAAGGCGAAGGCCGTGAGGAGCTTCTCCGACATGGCGGCGGCCCCCATGTGCATGGCCACCTCGCCCAGCTTGTTGACGGCCGACTCGACCGTTGCGGCCACATCCGCCGTGGCCGGCAGCGCCTTGGCGGCGGCCAGCTCGGCCTGGATCTCCGCCAGCAGGTCCATGACCGGCTTGCCCTTGTTCAAGCCGAGCTTGCGGCCCAGCAGGTCCATCGCCTGGATCCCGTTGGTGCCCTCGTAGATCGGTGTGATCCGGCAGTCGCGCAGGAGCTGCTCCATCGGGTATTCCCGGATGTATCCGTAGCCGCCGTAGACCTGGATGCCCAGGTTGCAGACCTCCAGGCAGCGGTCCGTCACATAGCCCTTGGCGATGGGGATGAGAAAATCGACGATGCCCTGGTACTTCGCGCGGGTGTCGGCATCGGCGGTGGTGTGCATCCGGTCCTCGCAGCGGCCGACATAGTAGAGCAGGCTGCGGGCGCCCTCGACGTAGACCTTCATGGTCATGAGCATGCGCCGGACGTCCGGGTGCTGGATGATGGGCACCGACGGGGCGTTCTTGTCGAAGGTTTTGAGCAGGTGGCGGCCCTGGAGCCGCTCGCGGGCATAGTTGAGCGCGTAGAGGAAGGCGGGGCTGGCGCAGCCCAGCCCCTGAGTGCCGACCAGCAGCCGGGCTTCGTTCATCATGAGGAACATCGCCCGCATACCCTTGTTCTCCTCGCCGAGCAGGGTGCCGCGGCATTTGCCCTTGCCGCCCAAAGCGAGCGAGCAGGTGGCGTTGCCGTGAATGCCCATCTTCTCCTCGATCCCGGTGCAGACGACGTCGTTGGGCTCGCCCAGGGTGCCGTCCTCGTTCACCCAGATTTTGGGGACCAGGAAGAGCGAAATCCCCGCGGTCCCGGCCGGGGCCCCCTCGATGCGGGCGAGCACCGGGTGGATGATATTTTCGGCCAGGTCGTGCTCCCCGGAGGAGATGAAGATCTTGTTGCCGGTGATGGCGTAGGTGCCGTCGGGGTTCTTGACGGCCGAGGTGCTCAGGGCGCCTACGTCGGAGCCGGCCTCCGGCTCGGTCAGCAGCATGGTGCCGGTCCATTGCCCGGTGTACATCTTCTTGAGGAAGAGCCGCTTCTGCAGATCGGTCCCGAAACTCTCCACCAGCTTGCCGGCGCCGTGGGTCAGCCCGGCGTACATCATGAAGGCGAAGTTGGCCCCGTTCAGGTAGTCGGCCGCGGCCATGGCCACGGTGCGCGGCATGCCCTGCCCGCCCCACTCGACCGGCTCGGTCATGGCCAGCCACTCGCCCTCGTTGAAGGTTTTCCAGACCTTGTGGAACGACTCGGGCACGCTCACCCGGCCATTGTCGAAGCGGCAGCCCTGGCGGTCGCCGTCCGCACGCGTGGGCAGGATCTCCTTCACCGCCAGATTGCGCGCCTCCGACACGATCAGGTCGACCGCCTTGCGGTTGAACTCGGCAAACCGCTCGTGCTGCGACAGCTCCTCCACGTCCAGCTGCTCGTGGAGAACGAAATCAATGTCTCTTCGATCCGCAATGACCTGTGCCATGCTCCCTCCTGTGTAGGTGAGCGCCCGTGAAAGCCGGGCGGACTCTGTTGGATGCCGTTGTCTTCCGCGCGCGGCCGGCGGGCAGCCGCGCTAGAGCCCCGCGCGGGCCGCAGGGCCCCCGGCCCCGATGCCGCGGATGAGCAGATCCACCAGCGGGTCGGCCATGGAGACGAGGTCGTAGCTGCGGCCCGTGTAAAGCCAGGTGCCGATCACCGCCTCCACCGCGCCGAGAATGAAGCGCTTGACCAATCCGACGTAGAGATCCTTGCGGATGACGCCCTCGCGCTGGCCCTCTTCGATGATCTCGGCGATGATGTCCTGGTACATCTTGGCCATCGCCCGGATCTGGCCCTCGACGAGCCGCCGGCTTTGATGGGTCTCCACCTGGTAGACCACGGCCATTTCGGGCTCGCGCTGGAACTCCCGCAGATGAACGCGGACCAGGTTGCGCAGTTTCTCTGCGCTGTCGCCCGCCCGGTCCACCTCCTGCCGGAAACGCTCGAACACTTGACGGGCCTTGTACTCGAAAAATTGAACCAGGATGTCGTCCTTGTTCTTGAAGTAAAGGTAGATGGTCCCGTCGGCGACCCCGGCCTCGCGGGCGATCTGGGAGATGGTTGACTGGCGGAACCCGTTTTCCGCGAAGACCTTGACGGCGGCCTCGAGGATCATGTCGTATTTCGGGTTTTTCTCTCTCGCTGCCGGAGTTTCCATAAAATTGCCTTTTTATGAATGAACATTCATTCATTTACCAGCAACAAAATGGGATGTCAACCAAAATCGGGCGGGCATAAAAAATATACAACTACCCGCAAACAAGAACAAAATAATTTTGATTAGAATATTGATCGGAATAATCGCCCCGGAAAGCACCTAATAAAAAAATGAATGATTATTCATATCGCGCTATTCGGAAGAGCGGATGAATAAAGAGAAGCGGGCCCTCCCAAGACAGATGGAAGGGCCCTCAATCGGTGGGGTGATCAGGACAGTTCGGCGGGGATTTCAGGGCTGGGGCCGTGGAAGCATCCCCGCCCTTTCGGCGATTTCGGGCACCCGGTGCTCCCACTCGATCGCCATCAGGTGCACCCCGTGGACGCCCTTCATCTCCTTGAATTCGGCGATCTGCTCGAGGGCGATGCGGATGCCCTCTTCCGCCTGCTTGTCGCGGGGCACCCCCTGGAGCCGGCTGATGATCTCGTCGGGCACATCCATGCCGGGCACCTTGCTTTTCATGTACTTGGCCATGCCGAGGCTCTTCATCGGGGTGACGCCCGCCAGGATGTAGACTCTTTCGGTCAGCCCCATCTCGTTCGCCTGGCGGACCCATTCGCGGAATTTGGCCATGTTGTAGATGCACTGGGTTTGGATGAAATCCACCCCGGCCTGGACTTTTTTGGCCAGCCGGTGCACGCGCCACTCGAAGGGGTCGGCGAAGGGGTTGGCGGCGGCGCCGATGAAGATCTGGGGCCTGCCGTCCACCTCGGCGCCGCTCAGGAACTTGCCCTCGTCGCGCATCTT
>JALOOU010000055.1 GCA_025454255.1 Desulfobacterales bacterium
GACGATCGCTCCGTGGCGCATCACCAGCGTGCGCGTCGTCAGCAGCCGGATCACGCCGAGGTCGTGCGAGACCACGATCGTGGCCACGTGCAGCTCGCGCTGCAGCGAGCGGATGAGATCCAGCACCCGGGCCTGGACCGATACGTCCAGGCCGGTGGTCACCTCGTCGAGGAGCAGCAGGGCCGGGTAGGTGGAGAGCGCCTTGGCGATCTGCACCCGCTGCTGCATGCCGCCCGAAAAATTGCGCGGCAGCTCGTCCATCCGCCCGATCGGAACCTCGGTGCGCCCGAGCAGCTCGGCCGCGCGCTCACGCATGCGGCCGACCCGCCGCCAGCCCGCCATCAGCAGCCGCTCGGCAATGTTGCCGCCGGCGGTCACCTTCAGGCGCAACCCCAGCAGGGCGTTCTGGTAGACGATGCCCATCAATCCGTTTCGGACTTGACGCTTCCGATGCGGCCCCAGGTCAAAAAGATTCTGGCTCGGGTCCAGCCCCGGAACGGCGGACCCGGCCGCGCCGTTGAGGCGCAGGCGAAACTGGCCGGCCGTAGGCTCGATGTCGAAATGCAACAGGCGCACCACCGTGCTCTTGCCCGAGCCGCTCTCCCCCACGATGCCCAACACCTCGTCGGCCTGCAGGTGGAAGGAGACCTCTCGGCAGCCGACGACCGTCCCGCAGCGGGGGCACTGGTTGGTCTCCTGGTCCGGTCCGGTAAGCTGAAGACAATCGGCACACCCCCGGCCGAAGAAGCGCGTCAGGCCGCGGACCTGAACCATGGGCTGCGATTCAGTCATGGCGTCCGGCCCCCGTCGGCCGGCCGATGCGTCAGCCCGCCGCCCGCCTTGCGGGTTTTCTGGCAGAAAGCGGAGTCCGAACAGGCATACCGGCGTCGGCCGGCGGCCTCCGCGATGATTTCGTCCAGAAAGCTCTGCGTCGAGCCGCAGTGCATGCAGCGGCGGCCGGCAAACGACTCGGTCCGGAAGCCGAAATCCTCGAACTCCAGCGGCTCGACGAGCGTGTGCGGGGGCAGCGCGTAGATGCGCTTCTCCCGCCCGGCGCAAAAGAGCATCAGGGCCGGGTTGCGGTTCAGCCGGGCCACATCCCACCGCGGGATGGGGCTGGGATCCATCAGGTGGCGGCGGTTCACGAGCACCGGGTAGCGGGCCCCGATGGTGATCTCGCCGTAGGTCACGATGTCTTCGTACAGGTAGAGCCACATGCGGCTGTAATCGGCCTCGGCGTGCATGCGGCGGGTCTCCACCTCCGAAGGCTCCACCAAACGCAGCGGCTCCGGAATGGGCACCTGGAAAACAAGGATCTGGTGGGGCCGCAGCGGCTCCTCGGGGACCCGGTGGCGGGTCTGGATCAGCGTCGCCGCCGGCGTGTCGGTGGTGGTCCGCACGCCTGTGACCCGCGTGACGAATCGTCGGATGCTAACGGCATTGACGCTGTCGTCCGCGCCCTGGTCGATCACTTTGAGCACGTCCTCAGGCCCGATCAGCGCAAGGGTCAGCTGCAGGCCGCCCGTTCCCCAGCCGCGCGCAATCGGCATCTCCCGGGAGCCGAAGGGCACCTGGCAGCCGGGGATGGCCACCGCCTTCAACATCCGGCGGCGGATTTCACGTTTGGCCCCCTCGTCCAGAAAGGCGAACGAAGTGCGGCCGTGGCCCGGCGCGCAGGACGCGCGCCAGTCGGCGGGAGGGGCCGGAGTCGGGTGGACGACCGTGCTCATGAGGTACTCTTTTCCGGTTCGCGCCCGCCGGCCGTGCCGGGCGGCGGACTTGCGGCGCGCAGGTGCCGCAGACGGTCCAGATCGGACTGAAACGTCACGTAGTGCGGCAGCTTGTAGTGGTTGCAGAACCCCATGGACTCGATTCCGTCCACATGGGTCAGCACGAATTCCTGGTCTTCCGAGGGCGCCTCGGGCTCGGCGGCGCCCATGGCGCGATCGAGCACGGCCATGGCGATGGCCTTGGTCTCGTTGTGGCCGAAGCACACGCCATAGCCCAGCGTGAAGCGCGGCTCCCCGTCGCTGAGGTCCAGGCGCGCGATGACCTCAGCCTCGGTCACCTTTATTTCGCCGACCCGCACCGGCGCCCCGCTGACCGGGTGTTTCATGGCCAGCGGCAGGTAGCCGACCCGCAGCTCTCCGATCACCGGATGGACCGATCCGTAGCCGCGCATGTTGGAATAGGCCAGCGCCAGGAGCCCGCCGGTCTCCCCGCGCGCCAAGGTCTGCAGCTGGGCGCTGCGGGGGGCTGGAAACGAGAGGGCCTGCCGAGTGATATCAAACGCGGGGGCGGCGGCATCCGCCGGCGCAGCGCGCGCCACCAGAAGCCCCTCGCGCCGCAGCGTTTCGACCACCTTGGGAAAGCTCTCCGGAAGCGGTTCGAGGTCCGCAACCGCCTGATGCAGCTGCCGGATGGCGCGCGCGTTGCCCTGGGCGGACTCTTGTTCGAGGTCGAAATTAAGCAGCCGCAGGGTGTAATCCGCGGTGGGGCCGAGGATCTGGCCGCCGGGGATCTCCTTGAAGGCGGCCGAAATCCGCCGCACGATCCGCATCTGTTCCGTCGCGGCCGGCTCGGCGTAGCCGATGCGCGGCAGGGTGGTGCGGTAGGAGCGCAGGATGAACGCCGCTTCAAAAGTGTCGCCGGCGGCCTGCTTGAAGGCCAGTGCCGCAAGGTCCGGGGCATAGAGGGAGCCCTCGCCCATGACGCGGTCCACCGCCAGATAGAGCTGCTCACGGATCTGGCGCGGGTTCAGCAGCTCGGATGCGCCGCCGGCGCGCTCCATCAACAGCAGGGTTTCGGCGTTCGCAATCGCCTGCTCGCCGCCGCGGACCGCCACGTATCCCATGCAGTCACCTCAACCGGATGCGGGTCGATCGAGGCAGGGCCATCAGCTCCCCGTTCGGCCGCACGAAAAGGGCATCGATCCCAAGGGGGTAGTCGGCATTGGCCGTCTGCAGCGCCTGCAGCTCCGCGGCCGGGATCTCCCGCATGGCGGGGGCAATGCCGTCTTCTTCGGGGATCCCCGGGCCGCTCAGCCGAATGCGAAAGTGACCGGGATCACGGGCCGCTTGAGCATCGAGGCTGTACACCAGCGTGGCCCCTGCATCGGGGTAGTCGATGCTGCCCCGCCGGGCCGCCCCGGCCGCCCCGTGGCCGTCGGGGCCGGCGACGAAGACGAAATCCGCCTCGGGCAGACCGGCCTTGCGGGCGCCGGTGGCAGCGGCAACCGCCGCGGCGAAGGATTCGGTCGATTCGCGGCCGACCGTGCTGAACCCGACCTCGTGATCCAGCAGGCATTGGGCCACCGCCAGGGCGGCGGCATGGGCGCCAAACGGCTGGAGCGCCTCCAGCCGGAAAAGCCGGCCAGGCCGGGACATGGCCTGGAGCAGAACCCGGAAGTTGCGCTGGTCGCGGATGATTCTGTTGCTCGGAGGCATTCGTGTTGGCATCAGGGCTATCCCAGCGAGCCGAAGTCGACCCGCTCCTTTTTCATGGACTCAAACTCCACCCGCGTGGCGGCTGCCAGCTTCGCCGCCAGCGCCTTGCGCTCGCAGGCCTCCCGCGACCATGCGGAGGCGGTCCGGACCAGGTTCTTCAGCAAATCGCTGCGGCCGGCGGCCAGAGCGGCATCCACCGCCGCCAGCAGCAGGGCCTTTTCCGGCTCCTCGCCGATGATCGCCCCGTGACCGGTCCGGCCTGCGCAGCCGACTGCGGCGGTGGTCGCCAGCACCTCGCCGAGAAAAAACTCGGTGCCGAAGGGATCGCGCACGGGACACATAAGAAGCCCCGGCAGCGGGGCCCGGCTGATTGTAAATTCCCCGCACGCCCACAGATCGTCCAGCACGGGGGCGAGCCGGTCGCGCTCGAACGCGGGCAGCACCTCGATCAGAAGGCGGTTCAGGGCGGCCGCGTCGAACGGGGGCTCAGGCGTATTTTTCGAGGAAGCGGTCGACGTCATTCAAATCCTCAAATCGCTGCTCCAGCATAGTACGATCCCACTCCCACCAGGCCACGGAGAGCAGCCCGGCAACCACATCGGCGGGAAAGCGCATGCGAATCGGCCTCGCCGGGACCCCGGCGACGACTTGGTAGGGCTGCACCTCTTTGGTCACCACGGCCCCGGCGCCGACCACGGCGCCCGTGCCGATCGTGACCCCGGCCATGACCATGGCGCTGGTGCCGATCCAAACATCGTGCCCGATCCGGCATCTGCGGCTGCGGCGCCAGTTGAAAACGCCCTCGTCGTCCGCGCTGCCGAAGCCGTAGCGGCGGGGGCGGTAGGTGCAGTGGTGCTGGGTAACCCGCTGCATGGGGTGGTCGCCGGGGTTGATGACCGCATGCGAGGCGATCGAACAAAACCGGCCGATCTCCGTATAAATGACCGCGCCGTCCGTGCCGGCCAGATAGCTGTAGTCGTCTATCCGCGATTCCAAAACCGTCCAGTTCGGCCCGATATCCGTAAAGGCGCCGATCTCCGATTCGACCACCGTGGCGGAGGGATCGATCCGGGGCGCCGCTGTGCAGTCCAAGCTTGGTTGGATCGCGCGTGCCATGGCGCTCCTTTCCTGCGAAGAGGGGAGCCTGACAGGCGCGGATGAGATTCCGATGAGAGGAGGGTTAGAAAATCAATAGCGGCCGGGGGGCTACTGGACTTTGATCTTGGTCGCCCGCCGGCGCGCCCTGGGGCGGCTGCGCTTTTCGAGGGTCTCGACCCACTGGTCCACGACGATGCGCACGGCCTTCAGAAGCTGCAGCGCGCAGAGCGCCAGCTGCTCGCCGGTTTCGGTCCGCGGGGCGGATGCGCCCCACTGGCTGAAAAAACGCCCCACGGGGCACTCCGGGGAGGGGCAGGTGGATCTGGCTTTGCTCATGAGTCGATTCCTCCAAAGAGGATGTTCAGGTAAGGGGGGTCGACGCGCGCTGCAACCGTTTTCACGGAGACCAGGGGCTTGGGCAGCAGGATGTGCCGTTTGTAGCTGCCGATGCGCAGGATCAGCTCGTCGGACACTTTGCTCAAATCGATGCTCTCCTTGACCACGAAGGGCAGCTTCAACTGCAGGCGATAGCGTCCATTCTCCTTGGTCAGCCGATAGGGCTCCTCCTCGAAGAAGCGCTCCAGCGGGTTGCGCTCCGCGTAGAGTTCGGCCGCCAGGGCCGCGAGCCTCTCGGATCCGAGGATCTCCCCCTTGAAAAGGTTCACCGGGAGGACCGGCACGGGGTGGAAATAGCCCCGGGCAAGATCGGCGTAGCGGCCCTGGGAGGTGAGCCAGTCGCTGAAGAACTCCTCCCGAATCCCGGAGGGCAGCAAGCGGTTCAGGATTACCGCGTCGATGCTCATCCGGTACAGATAAAAATACATGAACGCCCGCTGGGTCTCCTTGATCACCACCTTCTCGGGATTGGTGACCAGCCGCACCGTGGTGACCGCCGGGTCGGACAGGATGCGGTCCACTCCTTCCAGCCGGCTGAAGAGGCGCTCCAGCGCATTAAAGTAGTCCTCCCCCGGCAGGGGGACGTCGGTCAGCCGCTTGGCCAAGGGGCGTGCGCAGCGCACGATGGTGCGCTCGAGCTTGAAGAGTTTTTTCATGTACCACTCGAGGGTGGTGGGAATGCTGATGAAGCGCAGGGACTCGCCGGTGGGAGCACAGTCGAGCAGCAGGGCGTCGAAGCGGCGCTGGCGCACGTACTGGTTGATGTAGAGCAGCAGGCTGACCTCCTCCATGCCGGGCAGGACCGCCAGCTCCTCGGCCAAGACCTCGTTCAGACCGGTCGTGTTCAAAAGGCCGGCGAGATAGTGGTGGATGTCGCCCCAGTTGCGGTTGATCTCCTCCTGGATATCGAGCTCCTGAATCCACAGGTTGGGATGCACCTTGACGGGCCTGCCCCGCCCCTGGTCCAGCAGGCCTCGGTCAAGGTCGAAGATGTCCGCCAGGCTGTGGGCCACATCCAGGGACATGATCAGGGTTCGGCAGCCCTGATCGGCCGCACGGACCCCGGTCGCGGCCGCCACTGAGGTTTTGCCGACCCCGCCCTTGCCCGCAAAAAAGATGATTCTCATTGAACGGCTCTCGAATGGGGCAGTTCCGTTCCGGGGCCACCCCGTGCCAGCAGCTGCCGGGCCAGCCACCCGCCCCCGGCCAAGGCCAGAAGATCCAGCATACCGCCGCCGGTCAGTGCAAACATCAGCAGCGGCGCAGCGGCCGCCCCCCAGAGCACCGGCGACCACCGCCGCGCGGCACCCGGCCGGCGTCCGGCCGGATTCTCCCCGAGAGCCAGCGTCAACTGGTTGAGTCCCACGCTGGCCCGGAAGAGGTCTTGCGCGGGCGCACCGCCGCCGTAGCGGCTGAACGCGTAGGCGCCGACCAGGCTAGAGGCGGCCATAACGGCCGCCGCGTCGGACAGCGAGCCGCTGATCTGCCCGCGGCCGATCACTGCCGTGCCTGCTTCCGGCAACCCGCCGACCTCATGGTCGTCGCCGGGGTCGACCGCAAGCGCCAGGGCCGCCGTATTGGCCCACACCGGCTGCAGCGGGTGCATACCCCCGGCCACGGCGCTTTTCGCGAGGGCGGCGGCGGCGAGGTCGACGTAGGTGGCGCCCGACAGAAACCTCAGGCTCTTGCGCATGTTCCCGTAAAACCGGCGGCCGCCTTGAATCGCGGCGCAGACCCCGCCGAGATCGTCGTTTTCCAGAATCAGGTCGGCCGCCTTGCACGCCATGTCGGCGCCTTTCCGGCCCATGGCGATGCCCACATCCGCCACCTTGAGCGCCAGGACGTCGTTGAATCCGTCCCCGACCATGACGACGCTCAAACCGGCGCTCTGGTAGGCCTGGATGATTTGAAGCTTCTGCGCGGGGGTCAGCCGCGCGAACACGTGCGTGCGGGTGACGATGCCGCTCATGCCGGAGAGCGCCACCCCGCGGAGTTCCGCGGCATCCAGGATCCTCAACGGCTCCGATCCGCTCAGCCCGAGCTGCGCGCCGATGTGCTGCGCGGTCAGGCCCTGGTCGCCGGTGAGCACGGCGGTCCGGATTCCGGAGCGGTGCAGCGTTTGCACCAGCTCCCGCGCTTCGCTGCGCACCGGGTCGGCCAGCCCCACCAGGCCGGCCCACACCAGGTTCGTGCCGTCCGTGTAGCGGCCCTCCTCGGTGCCCGCCCGCCCCCAGCCGAAGGCGAGCCCCAGCACCCGGAGACCCTGGCCGGCCATACGAAAGTTTTCGGCCTCGATCCGTGCACGCGCGTCATCCGACAGAGGGTGCGTTTCTCCCCCCTGCCGGCAGTGGCGGCAGAGTTCCAGGACGTCGAAGGGGGCGCCCTTGATTGCGGTCAGCTCCTGGTCCTCGCTCCACTGGTGCACCGTCACCATGTAGGGGTGGTTTTCGGTGCGGTGGAAAATCTCCACGATGGGGTGCTCGCCCCGAAAGCGCGTGGAGTTGATCCCATTTTCTTCGGCGAAGTGAATCAGGGCTTTTTCGGTGGAGGAGCCCTCCAGGGACTGGGCTCCTTCGTGGATCATGAAGGCCTCGTTGCAGAGCACCCCCAGGCGGATGAGCCAATCGAGGTCCCCGCCCGCAGCCGACGGATGCGGGCCGACGGCGGATCGCCCCCCGGCTGCGGCCGGGTCGACCCGGTCCCATCCGGCGCATAGGCCCGTCACGCTCATTTCGTTCAGGGTGAGGGTGCCGGTCTTGTCGAAGCAAACGATCTGGGTCGATGCCAGGTTGCCGAGGGCCCGCAGCCGGCGCACGAGGATTCGGCGGCGACCGAGGTCGCGATGGCCGAAGGCCAGGGCGCTGGCGCTGAGGGTCGAGAGCCCGGAGGGGATCGCGCCGGCCACGAGCGACAGGGCCTCTCTGAGCGCCGCGAAGAGCCCCTGGCCGCGCAGCAGTGAAAAGAGGCCGAACACCCCGCCCACTCCCATGCCCGCCATCAGGAAATGCCGGATCAGCCAGCGCATGTCCCGGGCGACTGCGGCCTCGGGCGGAAACACCGCCCCCAGGAAAACCTGCAGGCGGCCCAGGACGGTGTCGGTCCCGGTCGCAACCACCACGGCCCGGCCGGACCCCTCCACCACGAGGGTCCCGCGGTAGACCATGTTGGAACGCTGGCTGAATAAGGGGTCGGGGTCGGCCGGAACCGCTGCCGATTTGAAGACCGGGATGCTCTCGCCGGTGAGGGCCGCTTCATCCACCGCGAGATGATCGGCTGCGACCAGGCGGGCGTCGGCGGGGATGCGCGAGCCGACCTGCAGATCCAGGATATCGCCGGGGACGAGCTCACCGAAGCCGATCTCAAACACCTTTCCGGTGCGGCAGACCCGGGCTTTCAGGTCGATGGCCGCTCGGACCTCGTCGAGCATGCGTTCGGCCCGGTTTTCGGCCACGCTCGATGCCAGGGCGTTGAAGAGGGCGATCGCCAGGGCCACCAGCCCCTCGGCCACGCCGCCGACCAGAATCGACAGAGCGGCGGCGGCGGCCACCAGAAAAACCGGCAATTCGGAGACCTGCCCTTTGAGGATGGCCGCAAAGGACCTGCCCGCCGTTGCCGGGAGCAGGTTGGCGCCGTGAAGGCGGTGGCGAAGCCCAGCTTCGCGCCGGGAAAGTCCGGAACGGGGCGAAACGTTGAAAACGCGAAGCACCTCGCCGGCTTTCATCCGGTGCCACGGCTGCGGGGATCCCTCCTCGCGCAGGGCCGGCGGCGGCGGGGGGCGTTGGGGCGCAGCCGGTCGCCCTTTCCGCCGCTGTTCGGGTTCCACCAACGCCCGGGCAATTAAGGCGCGCACCTCGGCCAGGGGCTGCGCGGGCCCGAATCGGACCAGGACGCTGCCCGTTGTCGGGCTGACGGCGACGTGGTGAACTCCCACCGCTGCCCGCAGGGCCTGATCGAGCAGGTTGGCCCGCTCGCGGTCCCGGCGGAGTTGCGGGATTCGGAACCGGGCCCGACC
The DNA here is from genome assembly GCA_025454255.1 of Desulfobacterales bacterium. Lineage (GTDB taxonomy): Bacteria > Desulfobacterota > Desulfobacteria > Desulfobacterales > SpSt-501 > SpSt-501. The sequence goes on from JALOOU010000055.1 coordinate 8,953, forward strand.
GGGCAGCGAATGAATCAGCTCCAGCATGGCGTGCGGCGCCTCCGTAGCGCAAGTTTCCCGCCCGGGTGAGCGAGCACCGTGGGGTTGTGCCACCGGGGGGTGAGGTGCCATAGCATGACCTTTCTCCCGATGGATCATTTTTTTTGTTCCCTCATAAAAATCTAACAAATCGATTATAGGTTCATCCGCAGCCGGGATTCAAATCCTTTTTCCAGCCAAGGTGCCTCATGATCTCCAAAGAATGCAACCTGACCGATTTCGCCGGGGCCTTGCACGGCAAGGACTTTTTTGAGGTCATCCGCATGGCCGATCTCGAAGCGACCGAGGCCGAGCGGCTGGGTTTGAGAACGCGTGTCGACTCCGCGCGGCGCCAGCGCTGCGGCAAGGAGTACGCCGAGCTCCTCAAGCAATTCATCGCCTATGTTCGGTATGGAGTGGTGCCGCGTGGGTTGAGCCGCCGCGACCTCGACATTTTCCGATCCCTGACCCCGGCCACCCGCCCCCCGCGCGGCCTGTAGCCGCGAGTTTAGGAAAGACGCCGCATTTACCTCGCCTCGTTGTGGAGCTGTTCCCGTTCGTCACCGATTTCTAGTGCGGCGCTAATTCGCGGCTAACGCATGGCCGCCAGAATCAGCCTGCCAATCTATCGGAAAGGACCACCGTGGTGACGACCGCCAGCCAGACGGCGAAAGGCAGGATCGGCAGCAGTCATCGATCGGTCCGGAAATTGCCCGAAGGGACCCGTCGCAAAATGATCAGCGGTGTGGTTTGCCCCAGATGCGCATCGGAAGCCATATACCGTTATGGGAAGACCGCAGCGGGGCATAAACGCTACCTCTGTCAGGCGTGCCGGCGTCAATTCACCCTGGCCGACCGCGTCTGGCTCAGCGCCGCCGAGCGCCCCGCCTGCCCCGTGTGCGGCAAGAAGATGCATGTCTACATGCGATCGGCCGGACTGACCCGTTTCCGCTGCAGCGATTATCCGGACTGCCACACCTTTCTCAAGCGCGCCCCGCTGGAGAGATGAGGCCATGCGATACTACTGCCACCATGTACCGGGCAGACTTCGAGTCAAGCTTCCCGACCTCAAGCGGAAGCCGGCCGCGGCGGATCGCGTGCAAAAAATCCTGGACGGACTCAAGGGCGTAATCGCCGTGAAGGTGACCCCGTTGACCGGAAGCGTCGTTGTGCACTACGACCCGGATCGAACCACTCATGATCGGATCCTGGCCCCCCTGCAGGATCACGGGTTGTTCGACGCCTCGCTGGCCATTTCCAACGACGAACAGGTGCAGGCCGCCGTGGCGGATGCCGGAATGCGGCTGGGACGGGCCGCACTGGGGTGGGCCGTGGGAAGAAGCTTGAACGCCGGCGGGTTCTCCCTGCTCGCCGCCTTTCTCTGAACGAACCTTCAGCGGCGGACCGCCCCGGCAACCCAATACCCTCAGCGGCACGACCGGCGGGCCAACCCCTGTTCGCCCCTCGCCTGCGTTCATCCGGCTTTCAAGATCTCGACCTTGTCGTTCTTTTCCCAGGGCAGGTCCATGTCGGTGCGGCCGAAATGGCCGTAGCTCGCCAGGTTCTGGAAATAGCCGTTGGCATGCTTGGAGGGCAGGTGGCGCAGGCGGAAGTGCTTCATGATGCCCGCCAGCCGGAACTCGAAGCTGCGCTCGAGCAGGTCCCTGATCTTTTCATCGGGGAGCTTGCCCGTCCCGAAGGTCTGGACCTGCAGGCTGACCGGCCGGGTGATGCCGATCGAGTAGCTGAGCATCACCTCGCAGGTGGAGGCCAACCCGGCCGCCACGATGTTGCGGGCGGCGTAGCGCGCCGCATAGGCCCCGACCCGGTCCACCCGCATCGGGTCCTTGCCGCTCAGGGCGTCGCCGCTGTGGCGCGCGTACTCGCCGTAGGTGTCGACGGCGCTCTTTCTGCCGGTCAGACCGGAGTGGTGGGAAGGGCCGCCCTGATAGGGGCCGTCGGGGTTGATCAGGATGCGGGTCTGCTTGTCGGGCCTGATTTTCTGCTTCTGAAAGACCGGGGTGATCACCGTCTCGAGGATGTCGGCCGTCAGCTTCTTCGCGTCCACCTGCTTGGGGTGCTCCAGGCTCGCCATCACGGTTAAACTGTGAATCCTGGCCGGCGTGTTGTCGCGATAGGCCACCGCCACCTGGACTTTCCCGTCCGGCAGCAGATAGGGCAGCAGTTTCTGGTGGCGGACCTCCGCCAGGCGCCGGGCCAGCTGGTTGGCCCGCATGATGGGCAGCGGCATCAACTCCGGGGTCTGGTCGCAGGCGAACCCGAAGAGCGTCACCTGGTTCTTGGCGGCCACCTTGTCTATCTCCTCGTCCGAGAGCTGGGTCTCGTCGAAGCGATGGGCCATGTTCAGGGGAAGCTCCTGGGGCGCCGAGAGGATGCTGCAGATCTTGGCGTTGAAGTCCGGCTGGTCGTAGCCGATCTTCTGGATCACCTTGCGCGCCAGGTAGGAGAAGTCCACCTTCGCCTCGGAAGCGTAGCGCACGGCGATGAAGATGATGGCGCTGGAGACCGCGCACTCGGCCCGCACGCGGGAAAAGGGATCCTGCTTCAAAAAATGGTCGACGATGCAGTCGCTGACCTGGTCGCACATCTTGTCCGGGTGGCCGTCGGTTACCGATTCGGATGTGAAGATCATGGGCTTACCTCACCAGAGAGACGGGATTGTGCCAGTTTGCGGGTTTCGTTGAGCGCGAAGGGCCCCAGCGCGCAGGCGCCGATGACGGCGACATCGACGAGGGCCGGGGCCGCGGCCCCCAGGAATCCCCGCAGTCCGGGGAGCGCCAGGGTGAGCACCTGCAGCGCAAGGGAGCCGCCGATCGCCAGGTTGAGGTAGGGATTTTTCGGCGGCCGTCTGGCATCGAAGATGCTGCGCTGCTCCGTGCGGCAGCTGTAGGCATGCAGCAGCTGGCCGAAGACGAGGGCCTGGAAAGCCAGCGCGCCGGCCCGGGCCCCGCGGCCGTAGCGGCCGATCCCGTAGAGATAGGCGGCGAGGGCGCCGGTGCTGATGATGCCGGATTCCAGCGCCATGGCCCGAAAGTCCCGGCCCGAGAAGAGCGGAGCGCCGGCGGGCCGCGGCGGCAGGTCCATGAGGCCAGGCTCGGGCTCCTCGCGCGAGAGGGCCAGCCCCGGGAAGATGTCGGAGATGATGTTGATCCATAGCAGCTGCATGACGGTCAGCGGGAACCCCAGGCCGAGGGCCATGCAGGCGAACATCACGATGATCTCGGTCAGGTTGGTGGAGAGGAAAAAATGGACCGACTTGCGGATGTTTCCGTAGGTGGTGCGCCCCCCGCGCAGCGCCTGGATCAACTGCTCGATGTTGTCGCCCGCGATGATGATGTCCGCCACCTCGCGGGCCACATCGGTGCCGGAATCGCCCATAGCGATGCCGATGTTGGCCGCCTTGAGGGCCGGGCCGTCGTTGATCCCATCCCCGGTCATGGCCACGACACGGCCGGCGTCCTGCAGGGCCTGAACGATCCGCAGCTTGTGCGCCGGGCTGACCCGCGAGTAGACGTGCACGTTCTTGGCGAGCGCCTGCAGCCGCTCGGGGTCGAGCGAGGTGAGCTCGGCCGAGTCCAGGATCTTGAGCGGCTTGTCGCCCCCGAGGTTCAGCTCGCGGGCCACGGCATAGGCCGTGGTGCTCTGGTCGCCGGTGATCATCACGGTTTCGATGCCCGCCCGCTGGAAGACCGCGATCAGCTCGGCCACCCCCGGCCGGATCGGGTCGGCCATCCCCGCCAGCCCCAGCCAGACCATCGGCGCCGACTCGTCGATCTCCGTCTTCATTGTGAAGCGATTGAAGGCGAAGCCCAGCACGCGCAGGCCGCGGCCGGCCATGCGGTCGTTTTCGATGTGGATCTCCTGCCGGCGCTCCTCGGTGAGGGCCTTCACCCGGCCCTTTACCATTTCACGGTCGCACAGGTCGAGGACGTCGTGCGGGCTGCCCTTGGTGAAGATGTAGCGGCAGTCCTCGGAAGGGCACGAGTGCAGGCTGCTCATGTAAAGCCGGTTCTCCGACCGCAGGCGCAGGCCGACGAAGCGAAAATCCTCCTGCAGGCCGACGACATCGATGCCGGTCGCAGCCGCCACCCGCATCAGGGCCGTCTCCGTGGAGGAGCCGAAGAGGTCGACCGCGCCGCTCTCCGGGTCCACCGTGATCTTGATCTCGTTGCAAAGGGCGCAGACGATCAGCAGGTGCCGGATTTCGCCGACGGCGAGCAGATCGCGCCCCCCCGGCAAGGGCTCCGGCAAATCGTTGACCACGGCATGGCGCGTGCGACCGGCCAGGATCTCGGTCACCGTCATGCGATTCTCGGTGATCGTCCCGGTCTTGTCCAGGCAGATGGTCTGGACGGCGCCCAGGGTCTCAACCGCCTGCAGCCTGCGCACGAGCACCCCATGGCGGCGCAGGTCGGTGATGCCCATGGCGAAGTTGATCGTCGCCGCGGCCGGAAGCCCCTCGGGCACGGCCGAAGCGGCCAGCGAGATCGACATCTGCAGCATCTGCACCAGGCCGTAACCGCGCAAAAAACCGATCCCGAACACCACCCCGCAAATCGCCCCGCACGCCGCCACCAGCTGGTTTCCTATCAGTGCCAGCTGGAGCTCGATCGGGGTGGACGGGGTCTGGGTGTCGGCGAGCATCGCCTGGAGCATGCCGACCTGAGTGAAGCGACCGACGGCCACCACCACCGCCAGGCCCTGTCCGCCGGTCACGAGCGTTCCCATGTAAACCATGTTGGTGCGGTCGGCGAGCGGCGTGTTCTCGTGCTTGAGCCGCTTGGCTTCCTTGTGCACCGGCATGCTCTCGCCGGTCAGCATGGACTCGTCGATGCTCAGCCGGTCGGCGGCGACGATCCGGCTGTCGGCGGCCACGTAGGTCCCGGGCTTGAGCACCAGGAGGTCGCCGACCGTCACCTCCTCCACGGCCAGGTGGAGGGTGCGGCCCTCCCGGATGATTTCCGCCGTCGGGTGGACCAGATCCTTGAGGGACTCCATGGTTTTTTCGGCGCCGCTCTCCGTGAAGTAGCCGATGAGAGCGTTGGCCAGCACGACGCCGCCGATGACGGCCGCATCGAGGATGCCCCCGGTCAGAGCCGAAATGCCGGCCGCGGCCCCCAGCAGCATCACCGGCAGCGAGTTCAGCTGCCGGAAAAACAGCTCGGCCTTTGAGCGCGGCTCGGGCCTGGGCAGGAGGTTGGGACCGTAGGCCTTGAGCCGGTCGGCGGCTTCGCCTCCGGGGAGCCCGGAGCGGGCGTCGGTGCGCAGGATGGAGGCGGCCACGGCCGCCTCCAGCGTATGCCAGGGCTTGTCGAGCGGCGCCGCGCCCTCCGGCTCCGGTGACAGGAAGCGCTTGAGCGTCTCCACCGGCAAGCGCCGGGCGGGCGGGCGCTTCGCCGCCGGCTCGGCCTCCACCTCGGAGGCTGCGGCCTGCGGCAATCCGTCAGCGTGGATCTCCACCAGGATCTCTTCGATCAGAAACCGGATGGAGTGGTGGTCGTTGTTGGAGTTGAAATTGACCAGGATGTTGCCCGTAAGGGTGCTGGCCGATACCGCGAAAATCTCCCCCTCGCGCGCGAGCCTCTGCTCTAAGACCCGCTTGAGCATCTCCGAACCGAACAGCCCGTCGATCTTGAAACGGGCCCGGCCCTCCACCCGGGTGTGAATCGATTGAATCATCTGCGCTCCGCTGCGAACCGCGGCAGTGGACAAGGCGGATCGACAACTGGCCGCATGTCCTCGCTGCCAAGATGTACGCTGCGGTTCAGAATCCCCGCGGATGGTTATGGGGGCATTCGTGAAAGGTTAGAATTCGGCTAGGGGCCCGTCTGCCGCCCGGCCGGCCGCTACCCGTTCTTCCACAGAAGGGTTACGACGAACGCGTCATGGCGTTTTCGCGATCCGGTGCGGTGCGAACCCCTTTTTCGATCACATACATCGAAACGAGCCCGAACGCGTACCAGAACGCGGTGTACCACGGTGGGGTGGAGAAGCGGCCGCGGAGAATTTCGTAGATGCCGAAGCCCATCAGCATCAGGAAGATGCCGCTGGGCAGATCGATCCTGCCCCCCGTCGCCAGCCGCAGGGAGCGGTCGAGGCCGGCCACCGGCTTGACCGCCGCGTGCATGAGGGGCCGATGGGGCGAAGCGTGGGTGCGCAGGTCGAAAAGAGCCTGCGCACGCCCGAACTCGGCAACCGCATCGATCGCGGCGGTTTCGCCGACAAACAACAGGCTGGCGGTCTCCGGGTTCGCCTCCGGCCGCTCGCCGCTTCGGGCGCAGACCTTCTGCACCGAAGCAAAGAAAGCGGCGTCCCCCCGTCGGGAGGGGATTCGAATCCTCAGCCGATGGGGGGAGTGATGGGCGATGAAGGCCTCGGGCGCTTCCAGCATAAAGATCCCGTGCACCGTCTGTCGATCAGGCCGCCTGCTTTTTGGTGGTCTTGGCCGGCACCTTGCGGCTTTCGGAAATTTCGGCCTTGGCCTCGGCCACGATGTCCTCGACCGTCTCCTGGGTTTCGGCCAGGGCCACCTTGGCACCCTCGAAGGCCATGATGCCGCCCTTGATGACCGACTTGGCCACCGGTTTCAGCACAGCGGCGACGATCGGCAGCACGACCGGCGCCAGCAGCACGGCCGCGGCGCCGATGGCCACCGCGCCTCCGAAGCGGATTCCGTTGGTGATACCGAACATGGCTCCCTCCTTGTTCGACCCGCTGAGATCGGGCCGTTGGTCATGGTTTGAACCCAGCCGCTGTGCCTTCGCGCAGGGCAACGAGCAGCATTTGCAGCAAAACTAACAAGAGCGGCGCCGCCATGTCGAGAAGAAAAGTCATTAATTTGCCTATAAAAGCTGCACATCCTAGCAGACGAAAATTAGCCTATCATTAAATTTGAGTTAGCAAATCGCTAGCCGCTTCAAAGCACGAGGGCCCGCTTCCGCGCAGCGGGCCCTGTTAAATAAAAACACCGAAAACGTTCGCGGGCTAATTCATGCGCATCCCCTGTTTCAGCTTCAGGAGGGAGGGCATCGGCTCTCCGGACGCCTCCATCATCATGTGGAAGAGCTGGGTGTTGTCCAGGATCCGGGTTCCCCGGTACCATTTGCCCTCGTAGCGGCTGAATTTTTGGATGCCGGCCCCCATGGCGTAAAGACGCACCAGTTCGTTGGTGTGATTGGTGGAGCCATAGGTCACCTCGCCATCGGGATATCCGGGCAGGCTGCCGGTGGTGGTCTGCTTTGGCAAATCCCCCGCGCCGAGCACCCGCTGATTGCGCATGTAGCTGTTGCTGTGGTCGGAGGTGACGATCAGCAGGGTGTTGTCCCAGTCGATCTCGTCGTCGGGCTGGTTGACGAAGTCGATGATCGCCTGAGCGGCGTCGTGCAGGTCCTTGGTGGTGCCCACCATGCGCTGGAAGTCGTTGGCGTGGTTGGCCCAGTCGATGTCGCCCTGCTCGATCGCCACGAAAAAGCCGTCCGGGTCCTGGCCGAGCACTTTGAGGGCGGCAAGGCTGGCCTCGGCCAGGGTGGGGTTCTCCATGGAGACCGGCTTCACGGCCGGGGTCCCCGGAAAATCATAGGGCTTCAGGGATTCGAAGTGGCCGGCGGTCCCGCCGAAGAGCCCGAAGAGCTTGAGCCCCTGCGCCGCCGCCTCCTGCGCCGCCTGCAGCAGGGCGGTGCCGCCGTCGATGCCGGTCTGGCGCGTCACGACTTTATAAGCAGGATCAGCGCAGACGTCGGCGTAGGTCTTCAAAGCGAGGTAGGACGACTCCATCGGTTGCAGGCAGCTCGATCCGGCCGGGTACCCGGCGCCGATCACCACCTCCGGCTTCACCGACCCGAGAATCTCCGCTCCGATCGCATGGTAGTTGTTGCGGCTCTTGTTGTGGCTGACGTGGGCCGCCGGTGTGGCGTGGGTGAAGGGGACCGTGCTCACCACTCCGATCGCAAAGCCCTTCTTTGCGCGCAGCCATTCGGCGATGGTCTTCAGGGCGCCGCCCTCCGGGTCGCCCGGCAGCCAGGCGATGTTGCCGTCGTCGGTCTTGTAGCCGGTGGCCCAGGCGGTGGCGGCAGAGGCCGAATCGGTCGCCTTGGCCGTGAGATAGGCCTGCGCGCCCGGCAGCTCCGGCCCCAGCGGGAAGGGTCTTTTTCCGCCCCGGTCCGGGTCATAGCCCAGCCTGGGGTCGATCGCGTTCGGATCGTAGCTGCCGCCCGACCAGTGTTTGTAGGTGGTGACATCCCAGGTGGCCACATCGGCCTGATAGGGCAGCTTGTGGAAGGAGAGGGCGAAATCCTCGCCGTAGAAATATCGGCTTGCGGCGACCTCATGCTCGATGTGCATGCCGTCGCCGATGAGCAGGATGATGTGTTTGGCCTCATGCCTGCCGCCTGCGACGGCGCCGGTGGCATGGGCAACCAACGACACCCCCAGTAGAAAAATCGAAACGGCTTTAACGGTACGCGCTGTTTTCATCTTCGCACTCCTCGGATTCAAGGGTTGGTTTCGCTGTGACCAAAGAAAGGCTTGCCTGTTGCTGGATCCGCCGGATCGATGGATTCACCTCCTTTCGTTTTGAAATGCGCTGGGAGCGGCCCCCGGCGATGAGGAGCAACGGATGCCGGGAAATGAGCTGAGGCTGCTTATGCTGGGAAGAGTAGCGCGACTTTTTGAGGAGGTGGTGAGTGGAAAATTAGTTTTTCATCAATCGGGACCGGCCCGGCGCCAGGCGGCAGCGCCTCTCTCATGGAACCGACGCGGCGTCATGTTCCGCGTTGTCTCCAGAACATGGAGGCAGCGACCGCCGTTAGCAGCCGCTCGATATCCGCGGGGTGGACGTCGCCGATGGTGCCGATGCGAAACGTATCCAGTTGCGTGACGTTTCCGGGGTAGATCACAAACCCCTGCTTTTTGAGCCGACCGTAGAATCGCTTGAAATCATAGGCCGGCTCCGCCGGGCTGTGGAACGCCGTGATGATGGGGGAGCGCCAGGCGGGCGGCAAAAGCGGCGCAAAGCCCATGGCCTGCATCCCGGCGACCAGTGCATCCCGGTTCTGGCGATAGCGCGCATGGCGGGCGGCGACGCCGCCTTCGGCCGCGAGCTCCTGCAGGGCCTGATAAAAGGCGCGCACCACGTGGGTGGGCGAGGTGAAGCGCCACTTCCCGTGGCGGTCTTCCATGGTCCGCCACTGGTCGTAGAGATCCAGGCTGAGCGAACGGGCGCGGCCCTTCGTCCTTTCAAGCTCCTGCCGGCGGGCCACCACGAAAGAGAACCCCGGCACCCCCTGGATGCATTTGTTGGCGCTGCTGACGAGATAGTCGGCTCCGATGGCGGCCGCATCCAGGGGGATGCCGCCGAAGCTGCTCATGGCGTCCACGATGAACACCCGGCCGCTCGATTTGACGGCGCGCCCGATGTCCTCGACCGGGTTCAACATCCCGGTGGTGGTTTCGCAGTGGACGACCGCCACGTGGGTGATGGCGGCCTCCGCCTGCAGGGCGGCCGAGACCCGATCGATGTCCGGCGGAGCGGTTTCCCCGCTTTCCAACGCTCGAAAGGGGATGCCGGCGCGCTCCGCGATCTGGGCCATCCGGCGGCCGTAGGCGCCGTTGGCCAGCACCAGCAGCTTCCCCTCCCGGGGGACGGCCGTGGTCAGCGCCGCCTCCACCCCGAACGTGCCGCTGCCCTGCATCAGAACGGTGGTAAACCCCGGCTCGGCCGTGGCCAGCTCCGTCAGGTCGCGGCGGACCGCCTGGACGAGCCGGTGGTAGTCCTCGTCCCAGGTGCACCAGTCGCGCATCATGACGGCCTTGACGCTCGCCGTGGTGGTCAGGGGCCCGGGGGTGAGCAGCAGATAGGGATTCGGGGGCGATTCGGTGGAGTTCACGGGCTCTCCTTCCGACATGAATTCCGTCGGCTCAGGGCTGCTCCCCGGCCGCAAGGCGGGTGGTGACCTCCTCGATGATCGGCAGCACCGCCCAGACGCCCTCCGCCGTATAGTGGGCGCCGGCTGCTTTCAATTCGCGCTCGGCGGACCCAAGACGGCGAGAGAGCTCGGTCGGCTCCAGGCGGTCGCACGCTTCAGCCGCCAGCCCCAGCAGGTTTCCGGACTTGGTCAGGCCGATGGTCCACATCCCGGCGTTGAGCCCCTCGTGGATATCGCTGGGCGTGTCGCCGATTTTCACCATGGCCTGCATGGGATAGACCCGCAGCTCAACGGCGTTCAGGTAGCACATCCAGGGACAGGGCCGCCCTTCGGGCACATCCGAAGAGGTGACCACGGCATCCGGAACGTATCCCCTGCGGCGGGCTTCCGGCACCAAGACCTCCATCATGGGACGCGTGTAGCCGGTCGAGGAACCGATCTTGATATTCTTCTCCCGCAGGGCCTGCACGAACGGGAGCAGCCCCGGGATGGGCTCGGCATGGCCGGCGATCGCGGAAACCATCAGCGGTTCGGTTTCCGCGTAAAGCGCAGCGACATCGCTCTCGTCCGGAGCGCGCCCGTGGGCGGATCGCCACGCGGCCACCACCGCCGGAAGCCGGCACATGCTGCGGATGTGGTCGATTTTCTTGAGGCCCATGAACCGGCGGGCCTCGGCCATGGCAACCGTGACGCCGAACCTCTTGAAAACCTCAACGAAAACGGCCGCGGGCCCGAGGCAGCCGTAATCGACGGCCGTTCCCGCCCAGTCCAGCACCACCGCGCGCAACGGTCCGGTGTAAGGCGGTTTGCGAAAAGCGGTTGTCATGATGCGCCTCCCTCCTCCCTGTTCGCAGGCGGTTGCGGCTCAGCCCCTGGCCCAAGATAGGCTGCGCCGTTTGATGCCGCGGGCCAATCCCTCGTAGACCACACGGACCCCTATGTTGGCAAGCACGTTCAGCACCGACAAGGCCGCCGCAGGGGCCGTGTCGCCGGCATCATCGACGAAAAAGGCCTCCCCTGTGCCGTTTCCCTGCATGCGCTGGTCGGTGGATGGTCCCAGGAGCGAGAGCTGACGGGCACCGGAGAAGGCCCCCCGACAATGCCCGAAACTGGTTAAAGGTTGCTTAGCGTTGGGTTAAATTTTGATTCGGCGGGGCGCTGGGGCTTGTGTGACTTTTATGAAGCGGCCGAAAAATCAACCGTTCTGGTTGGTCAGGAGAAGACCGCGGCGGCAATCTGCCCGGCAGGCTGACATCGATGGGGGGGGCTTCAGCGGTTGGCTTGCATGCCGATGATCGTGGTGAGGACGCAGCCGACGACGATGATCAGAAGAACAAGATCGTTCATTGCGACCTCCTGAGCCGTGGCAAATTGCGCTGCCGCGCGGAGAAAACCGCCTCAGGAGCAGACGTTTCCGGTGGAGTGGGCTTTCATCTTCTCGAGCTCTCGTTTCACGGAAACCATCAGCCTCCGATTTTCAGAATCCAGTTTCAAGGGCTTTGACTCGCTTCGCAAAAACTCGATCATGTCGACCAGCCTGCGGGAATAGTCGCACCAGTCCAGGGCGCCGAACCGCTCGCCCCGACAAGGGCGCAACGCCCTGCGATACGCCCGAATGGACTCTCGCTCGGCCAACAGAATGACATCCTCAAAGCCCCTGCCCTTCAACGATTCCACGAATTCTTTCAAGAACACGGCCGGTGTTGTCATTTATGCCACCTCCGTTGATTTCAGGCAGGCCAATAGGCGAGCGCTGCGGGCAATGGTTCGCGTTCACGCTCTCGAAAAACGTCTTGACACGCAATGTTCTACGGAAAATGGTAAGGAGAAATATCCGCTCGGAATTCGGCGTAACAATTAATGGGATTTATTGGGCCCGTCAAGGATTTATTGGCATAACACTACGAATTAATGAAATTTTTTGGTATTGATGATTATTCATAGCCATCACACTATCTTGTGCAGCCAGAGATGGTAGGTATTTTTTGCGCCCGCACCTCACCCAACGCATTCTCATCCTTTCAGCCTCCGTCGGGGCCGGCCACGTGCGCGCGGCGGAGGCCATCGAACGGGCCCTGCAGGAGACCGCCCCCGGCCTGATGCTCAAGAATGTGGACGTCTTGAGCCTGGCCAGCTCCGCCTTCCGACGGATATACGGCAAGGGCTACCTCGACGTGGCCCACCGGGCCCCCCACCTGCTCGGCTACGTCTATGACCTGCTGGACCGCCCCCAGGAGATGGAGGCGGATCGATTCCGGATCGCGCTGCAGCGGATGAATCTGAGGCCTTTCCTGAGGCTTTTGGAATCGGAGCGCTGGGACGTGGTGGTCAACACGCATTTTCTGCCGGCGGAAATCATCGGCTCGCTGCGGAGCGCCGGGAAAATCAATGTGCGGCAGGTGACCGTCACCACCGATTTCATGACGCACCGGATGTGGGTTCAACCCCCGTGCGAGCACTACTTCGCGGCGACGGAGGAGAGCGCGGCGAATCTCGAATTTTGGGGGGTCCCGGCGCGGGATATTACGGTCAGCGGCATTCCCGTTCACCCGGAGTTCGGCAACCGCAAGGACCGCGGCCGCTGCCTCAGGGCCAGGGGGCTGCGGGGGGACCGGCCGATCCTGCTCTTGCTTTCCGGAGGGTTCGGGGTGGGGCCGATGGAGCAGATTTTTTCCGGCATGCTGGCGCTGGATACCGCCGCGGAGTTGGTGGTGGTGTGCGGGCGCAACGAAGCGCTCCGGGAGCGGCTGAACCGGGCATCCGCTCCACCCCGCCATCGCGTCACGATCATCGGCTTCACGGAGGCGATCGATGAGCTCATGGCGGTGGCGGACGTGGTGATTTCCAAACCCGGCGGACTGACATCAGCGGAGGTTTTATGCTGCGGGGGCGCGATGCTGATCGTCAATCCGATCCCAGGCCAGGAGAGCCGCAACGCCGATTTCCTGTTGGAAAACGGTGCGGCGGTCAAGGTCGGCCATCTGGCGACCCTGCACTACAAATTGAATGCGCTGCTCTCCTCGCCGCGGCGGCTGGCTCGGCTCAAGGCCAACGCCCGGCGCATCGCCCGGCCGCAGGCGGCGTATGAGGTCGCGACCAAGGTCCTCTCGATGCTCGACCCATCCGCCCGTGGTGCCCGCCGGCGCCGCAGCCCTTGAGCCGGCTGATGTTCGGTTGTTTTCTTTTTGGGCGGCCGCCGCTAGGGGTTGCCCAAAATGAGCGGCAGGCCCTCCTTGCCCGCTCCGATGACAACCACTTTGGCGTTCTGGCTTCTGGCCAGCTCCCGCGTCGCTTCGATGCCTTTCCACCTCAGGAGATCGTCGTTGAGTCCCTGATGGATGATGACCCGGTAGTCGGCGATTCCCTGGGCTTCGATGCGCTTGCGCTCGGCCACCTGCTTCTCCTTGTCCAGAACATACCTCATCTGCTCGGCCTCCAGCTTGCTTTCGATCGCCCCGGCCAGCTTCGGGGGCAAAATGATTTTGCGCAACAGGATCGTTTCGCCCAGGATTCCACGCTCGGCGGTGTAGAGCGCCTTCGCGTCGTAGCCGGAGGTGGTGTTGCGCACGATCGCGCGCAGCTGCGGCACCACCACCACCTTTACGTACTCCGGTCCGATGCCGCGGAACACTTCGGCGGCGCGGACTCCGTTCAACCGAAAAAGAAGGGAGACATCCATGTTGACGTTCAACCCCTCCCGGGTGGGGATATCGGCGGTTTCCTTGACCTCCTGGGTTCGCACCGCGAGCTTGTGAATCGAGGCCAGCGGGTTGACGAGGTGAATGCCGGGAGCCATGCTCTGCTCGGCCACCTCGCCGAACAGATCGTAGACCCCCACATATCCGGCCGGAATCACGATCAGAGCGGATGCGATGAGAACCAGCGGCGCTGCGGCCGAACTTTACCCCCCTCGGGATAACACACGCTGCCGGCGTATTTTGCTGAACGGGAAACCGATTTCTAACCTGTTCCACATCAAAGCCGAACCGCCGGACCGGAAACTGTTTGAATATCCGGCGCCCGCCCCGTGCGAAGATTCTGCGGGCCACCACAACGTAACATCACGCCGCATCGTCGGCGTTCGCCATCAGCGACATGGGACTGCGATGACCTACCTCATCGGATTTCAGGACGATCGCGCGCTTGATGCGCGATGGGTCGGCCGAAAATTTTCCGCCTTGGCCGACGCCGCCCGGCGGGGGTTTCCGGTGCCTCCTGGAAGCCGCCCGCGGTCTCGGCCTGCGCCGAGGCGTTTCCATCCGCTCCTCGGCGACCCGCGAGGACGGCCAGCGCCGGAGCTTCGCCGGCCAATACCAGAGCTTCCTGGAGGTCGACACCGAAGCGAGGCTTCTGCAGAGCATCGAAGCCTGTTGGGCCAGCGCCAGCTCCGTCAACCTGCCGGGCAGCAACGTCGAAACCCCGCTGATGGCCGTCGTCATCCAACGCATGGTGGAGTCGCACGCGGCCGGCGTGGCCTTCAGCCGCAACCCGCTCGCCCCCGGCAGGGATGAGATGATCATCGAGGCCGTCCAGGGGCACGGCGACGGGTTGGTCAGCGGACACCGCACGCCCTGCCGCGCCGTTGTTCTCCGCAGCGGGCGGATCCAGCTGGAAGGAGGGAGTCGGCCGCGTTCGAAGCTGGCCCGGGAGGCTCCCTGGGAAGAGGTGGCTCGACTGCTGCAGCAGCTGGAGCATGCCTATGGTGGCGCCGCGCTCGACATGGAGTGGGCGATCGACCGGCGCCTGAAGCTCTGGCTGCTCCAGGTGCGGCCGATCACCGCCCTGGCCGGCGCGGGCATTCTGCCGCCGGCCGGGAGCTGGACGCGCAAGATCGCCGACGATCTCTGGGCCGACCGGCTGACCCCGTTCATGGCCGAGGTCATGCTGGCGCATGCCCCGCGCTTTGACCTCTCCTCCATCGCACGGCGGGTCGGCATCGTTCCGGCCGCCCCGGCCCTGGCGGTCGTCAACGGCTATCTCTATGTCAACTGCGAAGGGGTTCGCCGCCTCATCGCCGCCATACCGTGCCGGTTGCGGTTCAAGGAGCTTCAGTCCCTGCTGCCGGCGGGGTCGCGCCTAGAGGAGGTCCCCGCCCCCTCCGCCTGGACGCTGCTGCGCATCGGCCTCGGCCTGGCGCGCCTGCCTCTGAGGGAACCGGGCCTTCTGCCCTGGGTCTGCCTGGACCGCGCACCGCGAAACATGGAGCGCCTGCGGGCCCGGCTGCGAACGCCGGCCCGGCCGGCAGCGGGAGCTGGGACCGCCACCGACCTGATCGAGATCCTCCGCGCCGACCTGGAGACCCTGGCCTTGATCCAGGAAAACAACCAGTGGCCCTATTCCCACGCGACGTTCTTCACCTGGCTTCTGCGCTGGTGGGCCGTGGACCGGATGAAGCTTGCCGGGACCGAATTTTTGGAGCTCCTCGGCCGACGCGGCAACAACGTCACCCTGCGGATCGAGCAATGGTTCCGCGGCATGGCGGCGCGCATCGCCGCCGACGGCGCAGCCGGCGAACGCTTTCGAACCGAGCCTGCGGAGCGCCTGGCCCGTTCGCTGCCGCCCGAACTCCAGAATGAGCTCGACTCCTTCCTGAGCAGCTACGGGTGCCGCTCGCGCCACCGGACGCTCGCGGTGAAGCGCTGGATCGAGGCCCCCGAAGAGGTGGTCGCGATCCTCCAGTCGCTGGTGCGCCATGGCCAAACCGGCGCCATGCCGCCCGCAGGCCGCGGCCGGGAGGCGTCGCCGCCGAAGCCGCTGCCGGCGGTGCCCCGGATGGTGCTGAACCTGCTCGCGCGGCAGACCGGACGGTTTCTCGATCTGCGGGAGGAGCTGCGGTTTCTGCTGGATGAGGCCCTGCTCCATCTTCGCTCGGACCTGCTGGGGCTCGGCCGGCTCCTCGGGCTGGGGGAGTCGATTCTTTTCCTGACCCCCGTTGAGATCGAGCGACTGGCGGGGGGCCGCCTGCCCCTTGCAGAAGCGAGCCGAATCGCCGGCGAGCGACGCGAGCGCTTTAACCAGCCGATCGAGCCCTGCGCCTTCTGGGTGGAAGGGCGGCCGGAATACGACCTCACGATCGACGGCACGGTGCTGCGCGGGATCGGGACCAGTCCGGGCCGGGCCACCGGAAGAGCGGTCATCGTCTCAGACCCTGCGGCGGCCGCCATCCGGCAGGGGGACGTCGTCGTGGCCCGGCACACGGATCCGGGCTGGACCCCCATTCTCAGTCTGGTGGGAGGCCTCGTGATGGAAGAGGGCGGGCTGCTCAACCACTGCTCTATTGTGGCGCGGGAGCTGGGGATCCCCTCGGTGGTCGGAATCCGCCGGGCGACCCGATTGATTCCGGAGGGCTCACGGGTGACGATCGATGGGGGGGCCGGCCGGGTCATCATCGCCGCGAGCTAGCCCGAGGTGAAGCCTCCCGCGGAGCGGGTCTGCGCCCAGGCGTCGCGTGACAGTTCGACCGCGCTGCCCCAGTCGCGCTTTGAGATCCAATCGGCCATCATCCTGGCCACGTTCGGGTAGTGCACCTGCACGCCGTCGGGCCGGCCTAAAAATCGGTCCACCGCGGCCGCATCGAGTTGCTTCATCGCCAGTCCCAGGTTCAGCTCGGTCAGCGCCGCGGCATTGGAGAGCTGTTCCATCTGCCCGGCGAGCGGTTTGACCAGGATTTTCTTGCCCAGCGCCAGGGCCTCGCTGACCAGCTCGAACCCGGCGTTGGTGATGACCCCGCTGCAATCGGCCAAATCGTTGAGAAAACCGGCGCGCGAATAGGGCCTCAAATTCAAGTGGGACCTCTCCTCGGGCTGCTGCAGCTGATGGTAGATGAAAAACGCATGGGCCTCGAAGGGGCCGAGCAGCCGCAGGATATCGGCGAGCTCCTCGAACGGAAGATAGACGAGGATCTTATTCGGGACCGGCTCCGGCCGGGATGAAAATTGCGGCACCACCGGCGGCAGGATCGGCTGTCCGAAGTGGTGCCAGTGCAATCCGATCGGATAATCCGCAGGGGCGAAGTGATCCAGGATGGTGCGCGCCAGGGGGTTTTGCCCGTTAACCGGAATGTCGTGGCAGAAGGCGTACTGGTGTCCGATCCCGATCGAGGGCAGCCGGTGGCGGCGGGCGATGCGCGCGCTTATCGGTTCATAGTCGGTGATGACCAGCTCGGTCCCGCGGGCATCGAAGGCGCGGATGTCAGCGTAGAAGCGGATCAGGTTCAACTGCCGCGCCGTGCGCAGATGTCGAATCCGCCCGCGGTGGGTGGCGAAGGTGAGCCCCCGCAACGCCGTGTAGGGCTCGAAGATTTCCATATCCCAGAGCAGCGACGGGTCGCGGCCGCTGACGATCACCTGGACCTCGTGACCGTCTTCCTTCAGATAGCGGACCAGTTCGCGGGAGCGGGAAATGTGGCCGTTGCCGGTGCCCTGGACGCCATAGAGGATCTTCATGGCAGCCGTGCGGCTCAGGCCGTAAGCGCCATGCCGCAGAGGGCGCTCAGCATGCCGATGACCATGCCCGCCAGGACATCGGTGGGATAATGGACCCCCAGATAGACCCGCGAAAAGCCGACCGCCAGGGCCCAGGCGCCGGCCAGCGGAAAAACGACCGGCACCAGGTGGCAGAGAAGGGTTGCGATCAGGAAAGCGCCCGCGGCGTGGCCTGACGGAAAACTGAAACGGTCGCTGGGGACGATGCGGCCGCGCACGGCCGGCAGCTTGTCGGCGGGCCGGTCACGCTTCACGCAGTTCTTGACCAGCTTGTATGCCGGCAGCTCCAGTGCGAAGGCCGCCAGGGCCGCGGTCAGGAAGCGCCGTCCCAGCGCATCGTCGACCGCCATCAGACCCATGGCCAGGAGGGGGTAGATGTAGCCGTCGCCGCTGCGCGACACCCACGGCATGAGAAGGGATAGGAGCCGTTTCCCGCCCAAACCGAAAATGGCGCTGAACCACAGGGTGTCCCACCGCGTGATGCTCTCAACCAGATAGCGCATAGGATTCTCCTTTGAATGCGCCGATGATATCCTCGCAGCATTAACCCCCGGTTAGCGCAGCGTTTCTTTTTCGTGAAACGCAAACCGCCGGCTGTGGGCCGGGATGAGGAACGCCTCAGGAGCGGGCGCCGGCCTGCCGCCGGAGAGGCTCCGGCGGCGGAGCGATGAAGCCGCCTGCGGGGAAGGTGCCGGCATCGCCCCGGAGCCCTTCCGACGCTGCCGGCTGCGGCGCCACCCGCAGTTTGGCGCGGGCAATGCCGCGCTGGACCAGCTCGGGCAGCTGTTCTTCGGACGAGACGTACACCGCATCCATCTGGCCGTAGAACCACAGGGTGTAGCGCCAGCACATCTCCTCGATGAACCCATCCCGCGTGATCTCCCGTGCCAGGCGCGGCAGCTGGTCGCTGAAGTCGGCCGTCATCGGCAGCTTCAAGAAGCGGCCGATGAACAGGCCGGCCAAACCCGCCGGGCCGGCGGAGGCCATGTGCACCCGGCCGAAACGGCCCCTGTAGCAGTAGTCCAGCATCTCGAGCACCGGCGGGTAAACCATCCGGTCGTGCGGCAGCTCGTTGAATTCGTAGACCCCGATGGGGTCGAAGCGCTTGACCGCTTCGGAGTCAGCCGCGCCGGCCTCGCAGGTCAGGAGCATGGCGTGCGGCTGCGATCGGCCGAAGGCATGCGTGCGGATCGATTGCAGCCCGCCGGCATGCGTATCCGCAAAGAGTGCGCACGCCTGCGAGAGCAACCGCTCGTGCCGCCCGTTGTGGCCAAAGCGGTCCAACACGGCCTGGCTGAACTGCCGCTGCCGGTTGTAAATGGAGAAGGCCATCGCATAGGGGGTCAAGAGCGTGCAGAACCCGCCGGCGGAGCCGATGGTCTGAAAAATATTGAACAGATTGGCCCCCGATACATGGCCCATCAGGTGGTTGGCGCATCCCAGTAGAATCCGGTTGGACATCTTGTCCATGAAGCTGAACCAGCGCGTTTCCATCCGTTTGGACATCCAGTCGCCGGCCTCCGGCAGGTCGAACAGCGCCGGGTCTTCGTGCAGCAGCCGCGATGTCTCCTGCTGCAGGAGCTCGACCAGGGGGCCCGGAATGCTGCCCTGGATTTTGCGGATCCGGCGATACTGCCACAGGAAATGCAGCCGCGCCATGAATCCCGACTCGGCCCCCTCCGCCAGCCGCAGGCAGCGGTCGACGAAGCGCAGCAGGAAATGCTGGGGCACCTCCCGGCTCACACCCAGCTTCTGACGATAAAACTGGTAGGCGATGCTGTAGAGGTTGTGCGCCACGGTCTGGGGCGAGGAGGGCCGCTGGATCACCTGCGCCCGCCCGGACTCTATCCCGGCCAGAAAATCGTCGACGCCCGCCGCGCCCTCCACCTGGGTGAAGCTGCGCGAGATGTTGAGGGAGCTATGATCGTCGGAGCCGCCGATCAGGTTCTTGCGCCAGGGATCCGGCCAGAGCGGAGAGATTCCATGGGTGTCGGCCAGACGCTCGATGTCGGCGGGCGTCAAGGCGGACAGGAGCGCCTCCAGGCTGCGGTTGGATTCCGGGTTGCTATCGCCGTTCAACTCGAAATTGCGGAACAGCAGCAGGAGCTTTTCGATGTGGGCCACCGTCAAGCGATCGTTGACCGCATACATCGGGTGGGCCAGGGCACAGGGGATGGCCGCCTCCTTCAGATAGCGGGCCAAGTCGTAGACATCGGCGCGGACCTTCTGGATCTCCGCGTGCTGGGCCTCGGTGATGCGATAGACCAGCACATGGACCTTGCAGCCGTCCTCGGGGAAATAGGCGGTCACCTCCTCGCTCACGAAGGTCCCGGGAAGATGCGCGATCTCGAGGGCGCCGTCGATCTTGTTGTGGTCCGTGATGGTCACCAGCGTCATGCCCCGCCGCCGGGCAATGTGGTAGAGCTGCAACGGGTCGGTAAAGCTCTCGGGGCAGCCGATCTTTTGCAGGAACCACTGGGAGGGCCGGGTCGAGTGCCGCGAATGCACGTGCAGGTCCGCTTTCATCATCGCTCCTCTGGACAAGGGTTGGCGCAAACGCTCATGTCTAGGCGAAGTAAATCAACATGCTGTTAGTTCAAGATTAAATCAGCGCTAAATGTTGATGAAACCGGTCGATTTTGCCGCGCACCGGGCGAGGTGCGCGCGCAGCACGTTACCCGCCCGATCCAAAACGGCTGCGAGTGGTTTAAGCCGCCATGATCGCGGCAGGATGCCGCTCCCACAGGATGATTCGTCGCTATGCGCAACTATGTGCGAGGGCTCTGCTCTAAAACGAACCGGGTTGGCGAACAAAAGGAGTGATGCCGAGGAAAATCCCGCAGAGCAGCAATGCAATGCCGCTGGCGCGCTGCAGCCGCCGCAGGTGCTCGTGCTGCAGGAGCGGCTTGAGCATCGCAGCGCCGATGACCAGAATCGGCGCCCACAGGAGCGAGCCCAAGAAGACGCCCGCCATCAGCAGGGCGGCCGCCGCCGGCATCGAAACCCACGCGGGACCGCTGAAGGCGGAAATGGCTGCGCTGATGATGAGGATCGGCAGCGGGTTTGAGAGCATCAGAAAGAAGGTCGAAAAAAGGGAGCCCATCAGGTTCTGGCGCCGCCCCGAAGTGCCGCGTGCGCCGGAATGCTCCCGTGTCAGGTGGAAACCGACCAGGGCCAGCGCCAGCCCGCCGAGCGGCTGGATCCAGGAGCGGCCCTCTTCCAAAAACCCCGAAACCAGCGTGATGCCCAACGCCGCGACGAGACAGTAGGCTGCGTCCACCACCGCTGCGCCCAGCACAGCGAGCGCCCCCGCCAGCCGGCCGTCCACAAGAGCGTGCCGGATGCACAGAATGCCGACCGGTCCGAGCGGGGCGCACAACAGAAAGCCCACGGCAACCCCTTTCCAGAACAAGGCAAACTCCATAGCCGCTCCCGAGGCCCTCCGGCGCCGCACGGCTCGCTTGGCACGCCGGCAGGCGATGGTGCTTCCCGCCGATCATGGCCCGGACCCGTTAGCAGCGCGTTAACCTGCGGCTAGATTTGAATGCACCCTGCACCGCGCCGCTCGGCTCGAGCGATCCCCGCCCCGAATTCGGCCCACAAAAAATTAGCAGCGCGCTAGCAGGATTCTAAAAACCGCCCGCTATGCTCACACTCCAACAGCGCCGGAAAAGAACCGCTGCCTCTGGGGGGCGGCGGCCGTCGCCCCCGAGCTCTGCCGGCCGGCCATCCGCCCTTTTCCGGTGCGAGGACGACATCGACGCCAACCCAACCAATCGTTCTGACTCGCAAGGAGACCCGATGGAGAACTCTATTTCACATCCGCCCTCTTTTTCGATCGCACCGCGTTTGTCGGAGTCGAAGCATCACCCAATGGTCGCCCGCGGCGTGCATGCGGCCGATCGCGTGTTGGGACTCACCGGCTGCGCTGCGCTCTACGATCGCATCTCGGGGGTCCAGGCGCCGGAGGGCTTCATGCGCGCCCTGCTGGCTAAAATGGATGTGCGCTGCGAGCCCAGCCGGCAGGAAATAGAACAGATCCCTCGCAAGGGGCCGTTGGTGGTGGTCGCCAATCACCCCTTCGGCGGGATCGAGGGGATTGTCCTCGCGGATCTGCTGATCTCGGTTCGGCCGGACCTGAAAATCATGGCCAACTTCATGTTGAACCGCATACCTCAGCTTCGAGGCCTGACCATCCCGGTCGATCCGTTCAACCGGCCCGGGTCGGCCCGCAGCAACGCCGGGCCGATCCGTGCCGCGTTGCGCTGGGTTGAGGCCGGAGGGATGCTTTTGGTGTTTCCGGCAGGGGAAGTCGCGCACTTCAAACTGCGGCGCTGGGGGATCGCCGACAGCGCCTGGAGCCCGTCCGTCGGCCTCATCGTCCGCAGAGCCCGCGCCGCGGTTCTCCCCATTTTCGTGAGAGGCCGAAACGGGCTCGGCTTCCATGCCGCCGGCATGATCCACCCGCGCCTGCGCACCGCCCTGCTGGCCCGTGAGTTGATCAACAAGCAGCGCCGGCGGGTCGACGTCAAAATCGGGGCGCCCATTGCGTTTCGCTGGACGCAGCGCTACCCGGATGATTCACGGCGGGTGGAGTACCTGCGGTGGAGAACCCTCATCCTGGGCTGCCGGCCGTCGGCGGGCATCCGCATGCCCGCCATCGTGAAGATGCCGCGCGCGCGCAAGGAGCAGCCGCTGGCCCGCCCCCAGGAGACCGACCTGTGCCGCCGCGAGATCGAACGCCTGCCTTTCTCCCAGCGTTTGGCGCAAAGCGGCGATTTCTCCGTCTGGCAGGCCGAGGCCGGGCAAATCCCCCACCTGTTGCAGGAGATCGGACGCCTGCGGGAAATCTCCTTCCGGGCGGCCTCCGAGGGGACCGGAAACCCTGTGGACCTGGACCGATTCGACCCCCACTACCTGCACCTGTTTGTCTGGAACGAAGCCGCCGCCGAAATCGTCGGCGCCTACCGGCTCGGCCGGAGCGATATTCTCTTGAGCCGCTTTGGCCGCAAAGGCCTTTACACGAGCACCCTGTTCCACACCCAGGCGCAGTTTTTCAAAAGACTGGGGCCCGCGCTGGAGCTCGGCCGATCCTTCGTCCGGCCCGAATATCAGCGCTCCTATGCCCCCCTGCTGCTGCTGTGGAAGGGCATCGGTGGATTCATCGGGCGCCACCCCCGGTATCGACGGCTGTTCGGGCCGGTCAGCATCAGCCGCGACTACAGCGACCTCTCGCGGCGCCTGATCGCCACCACCCTGCTTCAGCACAGCCAGGCGAAGGACCTTGCGCTCATGGTCCGGCCGCGGCGTCCGGCCAAAATCGCCCCCATCCGCATACCCGGATGCGCGCCATCCGGGAAGACGCTGCACCTCGCGGATTTCAAGGAGGTGTGTGCGGTGATCGCCGACATCGAATTCCAGAAGCGCGACGTCCCGGTTCTGCTGCGGCATTATCTCAACCTGGGCGGGCAGCTGCTCGGGTTCAACATCGACCGGGGTTTCGGCAACGTCATGGACGGACTGATCGTGGTGGACCTGCTTCAGACCGATCGCAAGACCCTTGAACGCTACATGGGGGAGGAGGGGGTCGCCGCGCTGATGGCCTGCCACGGGGCCTGCGCCGAGGCCGAATCACCGCCCGCCGCGCGCGAGGCGCAGAGGCCCCATGCAGGCTGATCGCAGTATTTATCTGGACGGCAACCCGGACAGCAGCGGGCTCGCCGGATAACGGGCGCGCTCCGCTTCAGGCCATTTTCCGCTGTCGCCCTCTCAGCGGCAGCGGAATAAAATGATCCGTTGCGGCGTTGAGGCCTCACTTCCACCGGGAGCGGCCGGAACGGAGGGGTCCCCATTTGAATATGTTTTATTGCCGGTTTAAAAAAACGCCTTCTGCTGGGCGCATCCGTACTGACTTCAGAGTCCGGTGGAAATCACCAGGTCGGTGATGGGGCCGCGGGATTTGTCCCCCTTGAGCACGATGTGGGCGTAAATCCGGCTGCCCTTGAATTTCTTGACCACCCAGTTCAGGCCGTTGTTCTCCTGGTTGAGATAAAGGTTGTCCACCTGGCGGGTGTCCCCCAGGCACAGGCACTTCACCCCCTCCCCCATGCGGGAGAGCAGCGCGCGGCACTCCGAACGCGCCATGTTCTGCATCTCGTCGACGATGACCACGGCATTGTCGATGTTCATGCCCCGGATGTAGGCGAGCGGCAGAACCTCGAAGATCTTGGAGTTGAACTGCGGCGGGTAGGCGTCCGCCTCGACGAAAACCTTGTTGGCGGGCCGTAGCCGGTGCAGCTTTGCCAGCAGGTCGGCGATGTAGCGCATGTAGGGCTCCATCTTCTCTTCGATCCGGCCGGGCAGGAAGCCGAGCTTCTGGCCGATCTCGATGGTGGGCTTGATCACGTAGACCTTCTGGTGGGACTTGCGTTCGAGCACCAGGTAAAGCGCCGCGGCGAGCGCCAGATAGCTCTTGCCGTAGCCGGCCTCGCTCTGCACCGAGACGATGTCGATCCCCGGGTGGGTCATCAGCTCCATGGCCAAGTTCTGAAACACGTTCCGGGGTGCGACCTTCCAGACCTTGTGCTGGTAGTCGATCACCTTTTCCCCGTCGGGCCCGAAAAAGACGGGCTTGCCCTGTTCGTTCCACATGAAGGCGTTGGCCACCGCCTCCGCCCGGTCGGCCACGAAGCCGGTGAAGTATTCCGCCTCCGACTTGAACGGCACCGACTCCTTGTAGATCTCGCTGGTGATGCCCCGCAGCCGCGCCTGGAGCTGGAAGATCTTGTCGTTGGTCACCAGGATGGGCTTTTCCAAACCGCTGGACTGGATTTCGTCCAGAATGAAATTGTCCACCAGGTTCGCGTAGGGGTCGGCAACCGCGGTGGAGTGCAGAATCTTGAAAGCGTCCGGGTTTGCGACCAGGTACTCGATGACGCGGGCGACGATGTGGCGCAGCTTGGGGTCTTTTTTGATTTTGTTCAGCTCGAGAAGCACATGGTAAGGGATGAAGACGTGGTTTTCGTTGCCGTTTCTGAGCTTTACCAGCGAGTTGGGGTCCTCCAGGAGCACATTGGTGTCGATGATGTAGTTTTTCTGCTGATCGAGCATGCGTCTCACCTCAGATAAGCGCAAAATGGCGGTAAGCCTCCCCTTCTTGACGCGAGCGGCGAGGGAGGCCCAGAGACATCGGCTTCCGGAGCGTCGACCGAACGATTGTGGAACGGGTGCGGCCGGGCAATAGACAGCGAGCGATCGGTGGCGAAGATCCGGTGGGAGGGACAGGCGGATGGCCGGTTTAGCTCATGGAGATCGGCTATGGGCATCGTCGTATCCAAGACCAGTGTAGCCAAAATAGCCCCTGGGGTCAAGCCAATTCATCAACATATGGTTAGCCTGGTATTAGCTTGCCACTAAATATTGATTATTTTTGACAACTTCTGTGGGCGCAGGAGCTCAGGTCGGAAATCAGGCTTTCCGCAGGAGCGCCGGATATGGTAGAATCGAAATGTCGGAGCGGGGGGCTAAGCTTTAACAAAGGCCTAGCCGTTTCCTCACACAGCGCTAGCGCACGGTTTTTATCATGCCGTTTTAGCACCGAATCTGGTGAACACTCATTTTAGGGGGTCCCCCGATGACCAAGCGCTTCCGCAGAGAGCTCGAGAGCATCAAGAAACGCATCCTCACCCTGGGGTCCCTGGTGGAGGACCTCGTGCACACGGCGACCAAGGCCGTCGACCAGATCGACTCGGAGCTGGCCGCGCGCATCATCGCCGCCGACCGCGAGGTCGACGCCATGGAGGTGGAGATCGAGGAGGAGTGCCTCAAGGTGTTGGCCCTGCACCAGCCGGTGGCCGTCGACCTGCGCTTCATCATCTCGGTCATCAAGATCAACAACGAGCTCGAGCGGATCGGCGACCAGGTCGTGAACATCGGCCAGCGGGTGAGCATCATCGCCAAGCGCCCCAAACCGCCCTTCATGTTCGACTACTCGGAGATGGGTGAAAAGGTCCAGCGGATGCTGAAAATGAGCCTGGACTCCCTGGTCAACACGGACGTGGATCTCGCCTACAAGGTCATCACCCTCGACGACGAGGTCGACCACATCAAGAACGAAGCCTACGACCAGATCAAGCAGGCCATCAAGGAGCTTCCCGAGCGGGTGGGCTATTACATCAACCTGCTTCTGATCTCGCGCCACCTCGAGCGAATCTCGGACCACGCCACCAACATCGCCGAGGAGGTGATCTATCTGGTAGAGGGCGAAATCTACCGCCACGCGGAAAACTGACGGCCTAAAACAAGGCGGTCTATTTTTCTGTGGGAGTCCCGCCGTGGCGCGTGCGCGATGATCGCGGCTGGAAGCCGCTCCCACAAGGGCAACGCCTCATCACCGACAGGATGGCGCCGTCCGAAAGAACCCGCATGCCGGAAGGCCATCCACTTATGGCCTTTAGGATTCGACTAGAAATTTTCGAAGGTTGCCTGCGCCGGGGGCGTTGCCGGCCCCTCACCGGCGGTGGCGATCTCCCGCGCGACCCGGTCCACCGACCGGAACCCCCGCGGCAGTTTCTTGCCCCGCCGGCCCCTTTCCCCATAATAGCTCTTGAGGATGTCCGGGGTCAGCTTGAAGCTGCGCTTGCCCGACTGGACCACGAGCGCCTCCTGCGGGTCGAAGACGACCAGGTGCTTCAGCAGCTCCTCGCGCCCGAGAAGCTTCCTGCGCGGGATCTGGATGATCTTGTTGCCCTTGCCCTTGGGCAGGACCGGCAGGTCCCGGAGCGCGATCACCAGCAGGTAGCCGGAGCTTGAAAAGGCGGCCAGGTGCTCCCGCTCCCGGTCGGCAACGGCCAACGCCGGCAGAGCATTCGATCCGGCCGGGACCCTCAGCATGGCTTTGCCCTTCTGGTTTTTGCTCTGCAGGTTGCCCATTTCGGTCAGAAACCCGTAGCCGAAGTCGCTGGCCAGAAGATGGATCTGGGTCTCCGGCCCGATGGCCACCGAGACGAAGCGCGCCCCGGGCGGCAGCACATAGCGGGCGGTGATCGGCTCCCCCAGGCTGCGGGCGGAGGGCAGGCTGTGGGCCTCCAGGGAATAGGTCCGGCCGGTCGTGTCCATGAAGACCGCCAGCTGGTTCGATTTGCCCCGCGCGGCGCTCAGAAACGCATCCCCGGGCTTGTAGGCCAGGCTTGCGGGGTCGATCTCGTGGCCCTTGGCGGCCCGCACCCAGCCGTTGGCCGAGAGGATCACGGTCACCGGGTCGGCCGGCGCCAGGTCCTTCTCCTTGATGGCCTGGGCCTCCGAGCGCTCGACGATGCGGGTGCGGCGATCGTCGCCGAATTTTTCCGCATCGGCGGTGAGCTCGCTCTTGATCAGCCCCTTCAGCTTGCGCTCCGAGCTGAGCACCCCCTCGATCTGCCGCTTTTCGGCCTCAAGTTCCTGCTTCTCGGCCTTGAGCTTGATCTCCTCCATCCGCGCCAGCTGCCGCAGGCGGATCTGCAGAATCGCCTCGGCCTGGATTGCGCTCAGCTTGAAGCGGCGCATCAATTCCGGCTGCGGGTCGTCGCTTTTGCGGATGATGCGGATCACCTCGTCCAGGTGCAGGTAGACGATCAGCAGGCCCGCCACCACGTGCAGCCGCTCGTTGATCTTGTCGAGCCGGAAGGAGAGCCGCCGCACCACGGTCTGCTTGCGGAACTCGAGCCACTGGCCGAGCAGCTCGACCAGGCCCAGGGTCTGCGGCCGGCGGTTCAAGCCGATGACGTTCAAATTGAGCCGGCAGCTCTTCTCCAGCTCGGTCGTGGCCAAGAGGTGGCTCATCAGCACCTCCTTGTCCACCCGGTTGGAGCGCGGGATGATGCGCAGCCGGATGGGGTCCTCGTGGTCGGACTCATCGCGGATGTCGGCCACCATTGGCAGCTTCTTGGCCTGCATCATGGCCGCGACCTGCTCGATGATCCGGGCCGGGGAGACCTGGTAGGGCAGGGCGGTGATGATGATGTCGCCGTTGTCGTATTCGTAGGTGGCCCGCATGCGCAGGTTGCCCTGCCCGCTGCGGTAGGCCTCCAGGATCTCCGCCGCCGGGGTGATGATTTCGGCCCCCGTCGGGAAGTCCGGGCCGCTGATGTGGCTGCAGAGCTCCTCGACGGCCGCCTGGGGGTGGTCGATAAGGTGGATGCAGGCCGCCGCCACTTCGCGCAGGTTGTGGGGCAGGATGTCGGTCGTCATGCCGACCGCAATCCCGGTGGTCCCGTTGATCAGGATGTTGGGCAGCCGGGCCGGCAAGGCCACGGGCTCGCGCAGGGTGCCGTCGAAGTTCGGCACCCAGTCGGTCGTACCCATCTCCACCTCGGAGAGCAGCATGTCGGCATAGGCCGACAGCCGCGCTTCGGTGTAGCGCATGGCCGCGAAGTCCTTGGGGTTGTCGGTGGAGCCCCAGTTGCCCTGGCCGTCGATCAGCGGGTAGCGGTAGGAGAAGGGTTGGGCCATGAGCACCATCGCCTCGTAGCAGGCGCTGTCGCCGTGCGGGTGGTACTTGCCGAGCACGTCGCCGACGGTGCGCGCGGATTTCTTGTACTTGGCGCTCGCCCGCAGGCCGAGCTCGCTCATGGCGAAGACGATGCGCCGCTGCAC
>JALOOU010000186.1 GCA_025454255.1 Desulfobacterales bacterium
CGAGCGGCACGGGGAGTATCTTCTCGTCAACACCAATTTCAACCACGTCAACGCATTTTTCCCGGCCCAGAACATCTTCAAACCGCTGAAGCGCCCGCAGGACCCCCCTTGCTTCGGAAAGGCCGGTGTGGGCATGCCGCTGAGCTTCGCACAGGCTCTTCACGACCAGAAGCTGGCGGTCTTCGAGGCGTTCAAGGGCCTGATCCCGCAACTGGCGCAGGCCTTCCCCGGGCTGTCGATCATCGTGCGGCCGCATCCGACCGAGAGCCAGGAGGTCTACCGCAAGATCGCCGCCGGAAGCCCCCGGGTCCACGTCACCAACGAGGGCAACGTGGTTCCTTGGCTGTTGGGAGCCAGGGCCCTTGTCCACAACGGGTGCACCACCGGGGTCGAGGCCTTCGTGATGCGGATTCCGGCCTTCAGCTTTCGACCATCGGTCAGCGAGGCCATCGACAATACGTTTTATATCCTCCCGCACGGCTTGAGCCACCAATGCTTCACGATGCAGTCGCTGCTCGAATCGATCGACCAGGTGCTGAAAGGGGCCATCGGCCCTGCCGGCGGTGCGGAGCGCAGCGCCATGGTCAAACGCTACCTCACCGGTCAGGACGGAGCCTTGGCCTGCGAGCGGATGGCGGATGTCCTGGAACGGATCGCCGACAACGGCCCGGCCACCGCGGCGCCCTCTTTTACCCGAAAGCTCTCCGGCCTTCTCATGGCCGAGGGCCGGGTTCTGATCAAACGCGTGAAATCCTACATCCCCGGCTCGCATGCGCCGCCGGAGTTCCATCGCCACCGCTACCCGGGCATCACGCTGGAGCAGCTTCGCCGGCGAATCCGGCGGTTCCAGGAGATACTGAAGGATGATACGCCCCTCTCCGCAGAGGCGATGACCCCGCATGTCTTCCGCATCCGCCCCGATCGATGAAAGGGGCGGCCGGATGGGTGGGGCGCTTGACATGAAAAACGGCCGGATGGGTGGGGCGCTTGACATGAAAAACCAAACCCGGGTATATGTAGCAACCCAAGTTCATGTTCGGATGGATCGCGCGGACACAGGAATGTCCGATTTTTTATTTTAAGGGGACCGGCACATGAAAATTCTGATCCTCGGGCTCGGCAAATCCGGCACGACGGGCATGGTCTACAAGGTGGCGGGCGGTCTGCCCAACTGCCATGCCTTCTCGGGCGGGAAGCCCGGCAAATACGCCGGCAACTACGAAAACGCCGTCTACAAGCACACCTACGAGGAGCGCAAGGGCAAGAATTTCGAGGTCTACCGGAAGCACTTCGCCCAATTCCATTACGACCGCAAGGTCTGGATGGCCCGCGATCCGAGGGATGCGGCCGTCAGCCGCGTTCTCTACCGCTTCCACAAGGGCATCCTCTTCAACCGCCGGCAATACGAGGCCTACCTGGAGCTGATCCTGAAGAAGGAGGCGGCGCCCTCCTCCCTCCCCTTCATCGAGATCTGCCGCTATGCCGGCCATTTCGAATGGCCCACCAGCCGCGAGAAAGTGATCGCAGAGGAACGGGTGCGCTACGAGCGGATGGCCGCCTTTGTGAGAAATTTGGGCAGCGATTGGTTTCTTTTCAAATACGAGGAGATGGTCACGGGGAAGTTCGACCAGGTGAACCGCTACCTGGGTTTCGATCTCAAATCCGAGGCCGAAGTCCCCAAGGGCACCGGCAAAGACAAAGTCGTCCGCAAGAAAGCCTTCGGCGACTGGCGCCACTGGTTTACCGAAGAAGACATCGCGCTGTTCAAGCCCGCCTATCTCCCGTACATGGAGGCGGTCGGCTACGACGTGAACGACTGGGCCCCGGACCCGCATCCGCAGATCGAGCCGCAATTTTCATCGACGTACGTGAAGAAGCTGGCCGCCGAGGGCCATTCGAACATCCTGAAGCGTTTCTACGACAACCTCATGCAGCGCTATTACGCGCGCAATTAGATCCCTCCCCCCCGCCGATCGGATCCCGGCAAGCGGCCGGGGCCGCCGCACGCCGGCCCCGGTCAGTGGAAGGTGATCTCCGTGAGGCTCATCTCCACCTGCCCGAAAAAGGGCATCTCGCCGACAGCCGCCAAGGGCCAGCCCCCCTCCGGGCTGAGGAAGAAGAAGGTACCCTCCCGCACGAAATCCTCCACGTTGCCGCGGTAGGATCCGATCGGCTGCGAGGTGAGCCGCATGCCTGGAACCGAAACGGTTCCAACGCGCCGCTTCTCGCCGTCCGGCCCGCGCTCCAGGAAATCGAAGCGGATCGGCTGCGGCGGCTGCGGCTGGAGACGGACCCGGTGCACCTGCCGCTTGTGAAAGACGCACAGGGGGCCCACATTCCCCAACCCATCTTCCCCGAACGCCGCCGCCAGTGGGATCAATTGGGAGCTTTCGATGATCGGCGGGCAGCGGGCACCATCTCCCGGGAAGGGGTAGAAATGCTCGCCGCGCTTCGACCAGGACTCCGGGGGCCCGGCCGCCTCGCGCGCCGAGGCCGGCTCCCGCTGGCGGCGGAAAACACCCTCCCGGGTGAATCGGAACTGCTGGTGGTAGTCTTTGAGTCCGTCGCGTGTGCGAACAAGATAGAGCGGGCTGCCCGTGTGCGGATCGGACCAGAGATGGTTCTCCAGCCGGATGCGCCGGCCTCCGGTGATCTCAATAACGACGGTGATGGAAAGCTTCTGCACCTCCACCTGCGCGGTCTCCAGCGGCCGGCCCCGAGGGCTGTCGATGAAAACCGATCTCGCGGCGGATGCGGCGATCATCCGGCGCTCGACCACGGCGGTGGCCGTGCTGCCGAGACGCGACGCCTGCATCGTGAAGGACGACCAGGCAGGAGCTGCCGGCGGCGCGCCGGTCGCTGGGCCGGCAAGCAGGATGAGCAGTGCGGCCGCATACGGGAGAGCGCGGCAGGCGCGGGACCACCGGCGGATCATGTCCCCAGGCTTTCCGGCTCGAAGGCGTAATTGCCCCGCAGGAACTGCTCCGCGTACCACTCCACCTGCCGGTCGTCGGCCAGGTGCATGTCGAGCAGGCGCACCGAGCCCAGGAGCCGTCCGAGCATGTCCAGTTTCCCCGCCGTGAAATCCGCGTGGTATTTCTTGAGCTCGCCCCGCACCATGTCCCCTTTTTGGTCGACCTTGAACCCCAGCTTCCGCAGCACGACGGCGATCATCGTGGCGCGCCGCGCCCGGCGTCCGATGTCAGCCGCCCCGCCCTTGAAGTAGAAGGTGATGTAATTCTCGTTGATCTCCGGGCCGCAGAAGGTGTCGATCGTGGTGAAGTGATAGCCCATCCGCGAGTTGAAGTTGAGGTAGTGGCGGGCGATGACGGCATA
>JALOOU010000056.1 GCA_025454255.1 Desulfobacterales bacterium
GAGCACCGGGTCGAGCAGGTACTTGACCCAGTCGGGGGTGATGCTGCGCAGATCCGAGTCCACCATGGCGCAGACCTGGACCTTGAGGCGGTTGGCCGCCTCGAACACTGATCGCAGGGCCGTGCCCTTGCCCGCCGAGCCCCGGTAAATGGAGACGATCTTCTCCTGCCAGGGCTTGATCTGGAACTCCTTGGCGACCTCCCGGGTGTCGTCGGTGGAGCCGCCGTCGGCGATGAAGATCACGCTGCGCCGCCCGCCGTAATGCTTGGCCAGGCCGTGGGTGATCATCTGGATCACGTGCGGGATGGTGCTCTCGTTGTTGTAGCAGGGCACGCCCACCAGGATGTCGGCGGAGTCGATCTCCTCGATGCGTTTGGCGGTGTAGGCGCGCAGGGCGGTGTCGTAGTGCATGCGTCGGCCCCCTTTCTATGTTATCAAATGTTTACAACAATACGATTTATCAGCGGCTGCGTCAACCCCGTTTCGCCAACCCCGGCGCCCGGGCTCAGGTGAGGGGGGCAGCGCCGGCCGGGGGCTTCAGTCGGTTCAGCAACCGATGGCTGCGCATGGCCGCGTAGGCGGCGAGGTTCGGCCAGAGCAGCCTGCGGTCGAACAGCGGGTTGCCGATCCTGCCCAGGGATGCCAAGGTGAAGACGTGCTCGGCGACCGACACCGGGCACCCCTGCAGATGGACGTAAGGCCGGCCCAGCCTGAGCGCGCTACGGGCCAGGGCCTGCCCGACCTTGAGCAGCATGTCGTTCGATGCGGTGGCGGCCTCGTCCACCTCGCCGGCGCTGCAATAGCTGCCCTGGATCGAGACCCGCCGGCCGTTGATCCGGCCCTGCCAGCGGGTGCAGCGGCCGGCGAAGATGACCTTCTCGCCCGGGGCCAGCTCCAGCGGACCCTCCACCGCTCCCACCACGTAGCGGATCCGGCCCATGCGCCGGTCAACCTCGGGGGTGAACCCGCGCAGGATGTGCATGGCCTCCTGCAGCGCGCCGGGGCAGCCGCCCCAGCAGTAGTCGTCCGAATGCGGCTCGGGAAACCGGCCGACCGTGCAGCGCAGGTTGCCGCCCGGGCCGAAGTAGTCGTCGACGCGCTCATGGCAGAACTGGAAATTGCGGGTCTTCGCCCGGACCTGCTCCAGCGGGAAATCCCCGCCCACCTCGATTTGATCCAAATTCATGGGGCCGAACCCGCGCGCGGAGGAGAGCTTCAGGTGCGTCACCTGCGCGGGGTCCACATGCACCATGTGGCAGCCCACGGTGTCGACCGCGCAGGAGTTGGTCCCCATGACGACCGCCCCCAGATCGAACGGGGTAGGGGTGAGCATCATCTTCTGGCCGGCGGTAATGGCGTCGATGGCGATGAAGCCGGGCTGGATGACCGACTGCAGGTCGGCGATCTTGTGCTCCAGGAACTGGTTGTGGTCCACCAGGCGGTGGCGGTCGTCCTGGAGGCCGATGAAATTTTTGAGGCTCAACGTCAGCCGGCACCAGGGATGGGCCTTGAACTTGGGCAGGTTGATGAGGAAGCCGCAGCGGGCGATGGGCTCGGGGACGAACAGGCGGCGGCGCAAGGCCTGCGGCTGGCCGAGGGGGACAGCGACCTGGCGGGCTTCGTCGAAAAAATAGGTCTTGAGCCCGTGCTGGCGCACGATCGGCGCATAGCCCGCGTTCTTGAAACTGTAGCGTGTGGCAATCGTGATACCGGAGCGCTCGCCGACGGCGAGCTCTTCGACATCGGTCGCCACGGCCTTGACCGCCGTGATCACCCCGTCCAGAAACTCCCTGCGCGTGAAGGCATGCGGGAATATCTCGGGATGGGCCATCACCAAGTTGGGCTTGAGCAGGATCCGGCCGCGCGGGCGGACCCCGAGCTCCTGCATGCCTTCGCGCACGATGGCGGCGATCCGCTCCGGGTCGTACCGCGGGCAGCGCCGGATCAAAACCTTGTGGCGCGTTTGCATGGCAGCCTCCTGCCTTGAGGAGTGTCGTTGCCGCGGGATTGCTCCAGCGAGTGGCTTAGCCCGACTACCTCACTATTTGATTTCAGTGTCAAGGAAAACGTGGGAGGCGAAAGCCCGGGCCGGTTTGGTTTTGACTCACACGGAAGGCGCCCCACTGATGGAAAGGGTGCTTGCCAGGACAAATCGGCCGTCTTAGGTTGAACCGGGACAGCCTCGAGCCGTTCGATGCACTTACACCGCGTGAATGCCCTCCTGAAAGCTGCGGCCCATCGGCCGCCGTCGGGGCAATCACCAAGGACCAGGGACCTCATGCTGATCGGATCGCCGTTTTTCAGCTTCCGCATCACGATACTTATGCTAGCGGCGCTGGCGCAGGTCTACATTTTCATCCGCGCCCGGCGGGCGATCGACTCCTCGGCGAAGCCCGCTCATTTCAAGCAACGGGCCGCCTTCGCAGTGGGCACGGCCATGGCGCTGCTGTTTGCGGCCAACGCCGTCATCATGTTCCGGCCCATCCCCTGGGTCGACCCGCCGCCGGCGGCGCAGATCGGGCTGTTCTACCCCCCGGCCGTGTGGAGTCTGGGCGCGATCTTCTGTGCAATCCTGCTGCTGATCACGCGGCTGGCCGGCGCGCTGGCCAGAGCCGTTCTCAGAGTTCGGCGCGCCCTGAGCCCCCCGCAGGCCCCGGCGCCCGTCGACCCCGGCCGCCGCCGGTTTCTGCGCGCCGGCGCGGCCGGTCTGGCCACGGCGCCGTTTCTGCTGTGCGGCTACGGGGCGGCGCACGCCGGCAGAGAGGTCGATATCGAAGAGATCCGCCTGCCCTTCGGCCGCCCCCTGCGGGTGGTGCAGCTCACCGACATCCATGCCGGCATTTTCATGACGCGTACGGACATGCGGCGTTACGTTGATACGGTCATCCGCCTGCAGCCGGACCTGTTCGTCCTCACGGGGGACTACGTTTCGAATTCGATTGCCTTTCTGCCCGGCTGCCTGGAGGAGATGGCCCGCGTGCGCGCCCGCTGGGGCACCTTTGCGACCTTGGGCAACCATGAGCACTGGGTGGCGGGGGTGGGTGAGCTCCGTGATCTCTTCGAGCGGCACCGGATCCCGTTGCTGCAGAACGAACATCGGGTAGTTGCGACCGGCCGGGGATCCTTTGCGGTTGCCGGCATCGACGATCTGCGCTCGGGACGACCCGACCTGGGTGCCGCCTTGAGCGGCCTTGACCCCAGCACCCCGACCATCCTTTTGTCGCACCGCCCGGAGATCTTCCCCCGCGCGGCGGCGGCCGGGGTCGAGATCACGCTCGCGGGCCACTATCACGGCGGGCAGGTGAAATTGACTCTTCCCGGGCGGGATCTCAGCCTCGCCCACCTGCGCACCCCTTACCCGGAGGGGCTCTTCCGGCTCGGCCCCGCGCACCTTTACGTCAGCCGCGGGATCGGCACCACCTTCACCCCCGTGCGCTTGAACGCTCCGCCGGAGGTCACGCTGCTCGAGCTTTCATAAAACGGCTACCGGCCCTTTCAGTCCACACGGAGTCCGTTTCGGAAAAAGTGCAGCCCCTCGGGCGGCATCACCAAATAGACGCGATCATCGGCCTGCAGGCGGCTCTCCTTCGAAACGCAAAAGGTGATGGGGGCGTTGCCGATCTGCGCATTCACGATCTTTTCAGCACCCAAATGGCTGACCAGCTGCACGCGGGCCGTCAGCGAAAATTCCGGCCCACCCATGCGGATGTCCTCCGGCCGGATCCCCAGCTCGGCTTCGCCCGCTGGGATCTGCGTTCGGCCGATGTCCACCGCAAAGCCCGGCCCCTCAAACCGGTTCTTCCCCTTCTCGTGAACGATCTGCCCCCGGTACAGGTTCATCTCCGGCGACCCGATGAATCGGGCGACAAAAGTGCTCCGCGGTCGGCTGTAAATGCGCTCCGGGGCGTCGGCCTGGTGAATGCGGCCCTCCCCCATGACCACCACCTGCTCGCCCAGTGTCAGGGCTTCGACCTGGTCATGGGTGACATAAACGACGGTGCCCCGCAGCTGCTGGTGGATGCGCTTGAGCTCCAACCGCACCCCGGCCCTGAGGCGGGCATCGAGATTGCTCAGCGGTTCATCCAATAGGAAGAGATTCGGCCGGCGCACGATGGCTCGGCCCATGGCCACGCGCTGCCGCTGGCCGCCGGATAGATCCCGGGGTTTGCGGTCCAAGAGATTTTCAATCCCGAGCAGCCGGGCGGCATCGAGCACGCTGCGCCGGATCTCCGATTTGGGCACGCGGCGCATGCGCAGGCCGAAGCCCATATTTTCAGCCACGGTCATGTGGGGATAAAGCGCATAGCTCTGAAACACCATGGCCACATCCCGCTCCCGGGGTGAAAGGTGGTCGACCGGGCGGCCGTCGAAGAGGATGGAGCCCTCATCCGGGGCTGTCAGCCCCGCCACGATGGATAGCAGCGTGCTCTTGCCGCAGCCGGATGGGCCCAGCAGAACGCAGAACTCCCCGTCGGCGACCTGCAGGTCCACCCCACGCAGCGCAGGCACCTTGCCGAATCGCTTGCGGATTCCCTGGACGGTGAGAGCGGCCATGGCTACCCCTTCATGGCCCCGGCGGTCAGGCCCCTCACGAGGTGCCGCTCAAAAAACAGGAACAAAACAAGGATGGGGACCGTGACCAGGACGGAGGCGGCCATGACCAGCTGCTTGGAAAGGTGTACGCTGCTCGAGAGCTGCACCACCCCGCGCGCGAGGGTGAACTTCTCCGGCGTGTCCAGGAACATGAAGGCGAAGAGAAACTCGTTCCAGGCGATCATAAAGGTGTAGAGCGCCGCGGTGGCCAACGCCGGAGCGGACAGCGGGATGACGATCCGCCAGATGACGCCCCAGCGGGTGCACCCGTCGGTCAACCCGGCATGCTCCAGCTCCACCGGCAGGCTCCGAAAATAGCCTCTGAGCATGTAGAGGGCCACGGGCAGGGTTTGGGCCAGATAGACGAGGATGAGCACATGCAGCGAATCCCTCAGGCCCAGCCGGGAGAAAATGACATACAGGGGCACCACGAGAACGATGGCCGGGAACATGTAAATCGCCAGGATGCCGACGGACATCGGGTTTCGTCCCTTGAACTGCAGGCGCGCGACGGCGTAGGCCCCGGCAACTGCAAGCCCCAGGGAGAGAACCACCGTGGTCAGGGCGACATAGGCGCTATTGAAAATGTAGCCGGCGAATCCGTGGTCGAAGAGCACCTCCCGATAGGCCTCGAAGTCGATCCGGGCAAGCTCCAGCCCCAGGTTGGCGGGCTGGAGCATGATCTCCTCCAGCGGCTTGAAGGAGGTGAGGATCATCCAATAGAATGGGAACAGGACCAGGGTCAGGAAAAAGGCCAGCCCGGCGGCCTTGGCGGCGATCAAAACAGTTTTTTCGAGGCGCTTGCGTCTCATGTGTTCGACCTTCAGTCACGGCCATGCAGGATCAGGCGCAGATAGAGGGCGAGGAAAACGGTCAGTATACCAAACAGGATCACCGCCGCCGCCGAACCGGCACCGATATCGAAGGCGCCGAAGGCATAGTCGTAAATCCGGATGGTCATGACCTCGGTCCCGGCCTGTCCGCGGGTCAACAGAAAAATGTCGTCGAACTTGTTGATCGTCCAGATGAATCGAAACAGAAACAGGGTGGCGATCACTGCCGCAAGTTGGGGGACGGTGATGTGAAGGAAACGGCGGATGGGGCCGGCGCCGTCCACTGCCGCTGCGTGATAGAACTCCTCGGGGATTGCCTGCAGGCGGGCCAGGATGAACAGGAAGGCAAAGGGGAAATACCGCCAGCCTTCGAAGAAAATCACCGAGAGCAGCGCCAGCGGAAGCCGAAGCCCTGCGATCTCGATCCAGCGGCCCGAGAAAAAGGGTATGGGCGACTGCATCAGACCGCGATCCAGCGCCAGCCGGTTGACCAGCCCCAGCTGAGGGTCCAGCAGGAAGCTCCAGGTGAAGGCGACCGCCACCACCGGTGCAATGTAGGGCGAGATCAACAGCCCGCGCACGAGCGCCCGGCCAGGGAACTTGTCCCAAACCAGCAGCGCCGCCGCCAGCCCCAGCAGAACCGACAACAGGCTTCCCCCCAGCGTGTAGGCCAGGGTGGTCAAAAGCACCGCGGTGAAATCGGGATCCCCCAGCACTTTTTGGAAGTTGCCCAGGGTCAGACCGAGCTCGAAGAGCGAGCGGCCCCGCAGGTCGGCGAGCGTGACCGGCGTCAGGCTAAGCCAGAAGTTCCAGATCACCGGGAAGATCACCAGCGCCGCCACTACGACCACTCCCGGGGCCAGCATCCAAAAGGCCAGTCGGCCCTCTTTCTCCTGCGCGTTGGCAGATCCTTCGTTCATTCCAGCGCCCTTACGCGTGCCGTTATCATTTCAGCGGACTCAGCGGCCGAGAGTTCCCCCTCCAAAAACCGCTTGAGAACCTGAGGGATGATCTTCGTTCCATAGATCTTGGATATCAGAGCGCCCTTGCCCTCGGAGAAGCCCCACCGGTCCAATGTCTCTGCGCCGGCGATGAGGGCCTCGGCAACCTCCTTGCCGTAGAACGAGTCGATCCGGGCCCGGGTGGTCGTTCCGAACTCAAGCTGCATCCACCCGTCGACGAACTGCCTGGGCCTCTCCCGGGTGCCGCGTCTGACCGGCAGCTTGCCTTCGGCCGCCATTCCCAGCCATCTCAGATAGCCCTCCGTCATAAGAAATTGAACCCAGGCCGAGGCTGATTTTCGGTCGGCATCATGCGTGATTCCGAAGTAGTTGGCCTGGCCGTATTGGCCGCTGCCGTTGGGGCCGCGGATGGTGGCGATGAAGCCGGTGCTGCGGGCCAGAAACCCGGGCGCGCCCGTGGCGATGTCAGGAACGACCGGCTGGTCCCGTCGCAGCCCGGAGAGTTCGTCCAAAATAAAAGGAGACCAGACGATCATGGCGGCCCGTCCGGACAGGTAGTCCATGCGCGTGTGAAGCCAATAGAGATTGCCCGGCGGCGTAAACGCAGCGAGTTTGCGGTAGAACTCGAGCGTGGCGATCATTTCCGGGGTGGTCAGGTCGACCTTGCCGTCGGCCGACGCCAGCTTGACGCCGTTGGAAAGCGCAAGGTGTTCGAACACCTGCTGGGTGTATACTTGGCCGGGGTCTGTGGCGGCTTCAAACCCCCAGAGCAGGGGCGGGTTGTGGAGCGCCGCGGCAGCGCTGAGAATGAGGTCCCACCTATCCGGTGCCGGCAGGCGCTTTTCTGCAAAGAGGTCTTTGCGGTAGAGCAGGAGCTGCCCCCAGCCGTCCGCCGGCACGGCGGCGAACTCCTTGCCGTAGCGGGCGAGTTTGAGGGGGCCGGCGGCGAATGTTTCCTCGCCTAAGGCGCGGATTACCTCGGTGGCGGAACCGGAGTCCAGGATGCCGGCCTCGCACCATCCGACGGTGAACTCCATCGGGTGAAAAATCACATCGGGCAGGGATTTCGCGGCATAGGCGGCGGTTACGCGTTCGGCCAACAGATTTTCCTCCACCGGGACCACCCGGACACCGATTCCCGTCTTGCGGGTGAACTCGAGGGCGATCTGCTGCTGGGTCTGTTGTCGATCGCGTTCCACCTCCGTGGTCCAGAAGGTGACGGCGGCCGCAGCGGCAGTGCCATGCAGAACGGGCACCGCGAAGAGGCACAGCGCGGCGGCCAGGCATAGGGCAGAGGTCATCTGCAAGCCCTCCTCTCACGCAACGAGGGTCGCGCATCGGGCGGGTCGGAAACGAAACCCCCCGGCCGACGCCGGCCGGAAAATGCGAGTGATCAACTGTTAACACAAAATCGGTTTTTCTTCAAAAACCGCGACTCCCTGTCGCGCTCCCGCCGGTGTCAGCGCATGTACCGCTTGGGGCAGCCTTGGCAGGGCAGGTCGGGGTCGCCGCAGGCCAGGCGCTCGCGGAACCGCCTGAAATCGGCATTTTCCCAGATGGCGACGGGGTCCTGGTCGCGCACGTTGCCGAACACGCGGCGCGCGGGGTCGGCGGTGTTAACCGGCACGTTCACGTAGACGCAGGGCGACACCGAACCGTCGGCCGCAATGTAGAGGGAGCGGCGGATGTTCTCGCGGCAGTTCGTGCCGGCCGCGTCGGGATCGGGGAGCTCGTAGTGGAACCCCAGGCCGAGGCCGCGCGCCGCGGCGGCCGTCTGCTTTAAGATCTCTCCGGCGCGGGCCAGCTTGGCACTCTCCGCCGGCGCGAACGCTTCGTGTTCGAGCCCCGGTTCCGGAAGGTAGTCCAGGGTGGAAACGACCGCGGCGTGGACGCCCAAGCGCTGCATCAGCGCCGGCAGGCCGGCCACGGCTTCCATGGTGGAGGCGAGCATGAGATAGGCCACGTGGATCTCAAGGTGTACGCCCATGCGCTGGCGGCGCACCGCCTGCAGGGTGGCTATGGCGGTGCACACCCGCTCGAAGTCCACCCCGCGCCGCGGGGCGTTGCTCTCGGCATCGGTGCCGACCAGCGAAAAGGCGACGATGTCGATCCCGCTCGCGACGATCGCATCGGCCAGCGTATCGTCCATGCGCAGCCCGCAGGTGGTCGTCGAGACCTGGCAGCCGGCTTTGCGGGCCAGGGCGGCCATCTCGAAAAAAGCCGGGTTGAGCAGCGGCTCCCCCCAGCCCTGGAGGTGGACCCGCCCTGAGCGGCGCATCAGCGGCCAGAGCCGGCCGAAGGTGGCCATCTCCATGTCCCGCGGCTGCCAATCCTCTTTCCGGGTGGTGTGGGGGCAATAGGTGCAGCGGCCCGGGCAGCGCGAGGTGACCTCCACCTGGATGCAGTCGAGCAGCCGCCGTGCGCCGAGAAAGGCCTCTTTGAGGGTCTCCCAGAAGCCGGGTCCGCGGAACTCGCTTCCCGGCGCGGACACGGAGTTCTTGGTCACTGCGGCCTCCTCCGCCAAAGGGTGCCCAGGCGTGATAAAACACCCGGCGGGATCGGCTCCCAGCCGACCTCCACGCAGGGTAAAAAAGGTTCGGCGCCCCACTTGCGCTTAAAGAAGCGGATGCCGTCGCTGACCCCCAGGCCCAGGTTCATGCGGGTCTGCCCGCGTTCGTCGGCCGCCTGAAGCAGGCCGGAAAGGACCAGGTCGGCGCTGCCGGGGGGGGCGAGATCGGGGTCCCGGAAGCAGAACATGAAAAAGGCCGTGGACAGGGATGCGAACTCTCCCACCGCAAAGGCGGCCAGGCGGCCGTCGGCCCGCCGGGCGGAGACGAGCAGCGCTCCGGGGGATTGCTCCACGTAGCGGGGCAGCTGCCGGAAGATGTGCCGGGTTCCGGCGGCCAGCGAGCGTTCTTCCAGATAGCGTCGGATCAACGCGCTATGCTCCTCGTCGCAGCGCCCCCCGCGTTCGAGGGTCACCTCGCGGGCCGCCCGGCGCAGAATGTTCCCGAGCTTTTGCCCCGGCGCCGGCGCCGGCACCGGCAGGGCGTAGTAGCAATCCTCCGCGGCCGCCGCCGACGCGGGCGCCTGCGGCGGCCGCAACGGGCCGATGACCGTCAGCCGCTTGAGTCCGGGGGCTTTTAGCACCAGCGCCACGGCCTCCGTCATGGCGCTCGCGTCGCGGGGGTCGTGCAGGGGATAGCCAATCAGGACGACCGAACCCTCCGACTCGTAGCCGATGCAGGCGCCCCATAGCTTCGGTTTCGACCCGGCCACCGCGCGCACGTAGGCGCTCACCTGTTCGGGAACGGCGGCCTCGGCGGAAACGCGCTCCAGGCGGTCGGGCCCGATCATCGGCACCTCTTGACCTGAAAGCCCGCCTCGGCCAGCATGCCGCGCAGGTTGATCATGTGGGCCGAGCCCACGAAGACCGCGCAGCGGCCCGCCTCGATGAACGGGCGCATGCGCTCTAAAAAGCGCGCGTCGCGCCGGTGGATGACGAGCTCGGTGCGGGTGGGGAATTCGATGCTGGTGCCGAACATGTTGTCCACATCGCCCTTGAGGTAGGCGCGCACGTTGCGCCGGATGTAGCGTTTCCACTGCCGGCACTGCCGCAGGAAGCGCACGATCCGGTCGAGGCGGATGCTCTCCAGCGTCTCGATCTGCTCGGGGATGCTCTCCAGGCCGCGCACGGTCTTGCCCATGTCGTGCGCCAGGTGCCAGGCCTCCAGATCGACCGACTGGGACCAGCCCTGGCGCGCGAGAAAGCCGGTCCACAGCGAGAAAAAGGCCATCCAGTGGCGGGTGTGGGCCAGGAGGTGGCGCACGTCCGGGGCGCCCTTGTGCTCTAAACCAAAAAAACGCGCCCAGAACCCGCGCGGCCCGCAGACCACGCGCTCGAGGCGGCGGATCTCCTCATCGTCCAGTTCCGGCAGGACCCGCGGGCTTTCAGGCGCCGGCGCGCGCCCTGCGGCGGAGACCTGGTCCAGGCTCTGCGGGTCGAGCGGGCCCTCGAAGAGAACGGTGTCCACTTTTTCGAACAGCTCCCGGAAGGAGCGCTCGAAGCTGTAGCAGAAAAAGTGCGCGGTGCCCCCGATCCAGGAGGAGTGCCCGTTTTTGCGGATCTCCCAGAGCATCGCGAAGTTGCGCTGCGGCGGCAGGCTGGCCATGAATTGCTGCTTCGACAGGGGCTCCCGCGGCATGGCGGCGAGCTGGCGCATGAGGCTCGTAACCTCC
This sequence comes from Desulfobacterales bacterium, assembly GCA_025454255.1. GTDB lineage: Bacteria > Desulfobacterota > Desulfobacteria > Desulfobacterales > SpSt-501 > SpSt-501. The sequence continues at coordinate 10,628 of JALOOU010000056.1, forward strand.
GTGCGCATCTTCTGGTTTTCCTGCCACTGCGCCATTTCGTAGGGCGGCCCCGGCGCCCCCCCCCACTTGGTCTTGAAGCGGCGGATGCCCTCGTTCACGCCGAGCCCCAGGTGCAGGAACTGCTTCCCGCCGCCTCTTGCCGCGCGGATCATCTCGCGGAAGAGCAGGTCGCTGGCATAGGCCGTGGGGTGCTCGCGCGAGTGCGCGCCGAGCAGGTAGCTCGTGAAGCGGCGCGGCGCCGCATCCAGCAGCAGGCAGGCCGCCAGGCGGCCCTCCCGGTCCCAGGCGTTCAGCAGCGACAGGCCGGGGGCTTTCGGGAGCACCTCCGCGGTGCGGGCGTAGAGCTCGCGGACGTTCGGGGGCAGGGCCGTGCGGCCCATGAACTCGGCCCACAGGCGGCGGTGGGCCGCTGTGAAGTCGATGCTCTGCTCCACCGTGAGCGCGGCCGCCGCGCGCTCCGCCAGACGCTCCAGGCGGGGGGGCGGAACGGCATCCGCCGCTAGCAGGTAGTAGTGGTCCCGGTCCCGGCGGTGGGTTTTAAGCCGCTCGGGGAGGGCCGGACAGATGGCCCAGCACTCGCGTGCGCGGGTCCGGCGCAGGGCTTCGGCCAGCGCGGCTTCAAACCTCTCCGGACGGTAGGCGCCTTCTAGCGGATAGCCCACGGCCACGAGCCAGTCCTCGGCGCCGATGAAGAGGTGGTCCCCGGCCAGAAAGGGCTCCCCGCCCGACATGGCCCGCATGAACGCGACCGAATGCTCGGGGACGGTGGCCTTGTCGAGAACGGCGTTGATGTCGGCAGGGGTCAAGAGAGCGCTCCGGCTGCGAATCGGGTCAGCGGAATTTTTTACCATCTTTTGGATCGCTTTTCCACCGCGGGCGGCAGGGTTGCGAATAGCGGGCGAAGAGGCCCCTCCGACTTGAGGATGCATTCAAATCGTACTATAAAAAGGCGGACGCGGCTCTTTCGCGCGGCCACATGTGCCTAACTCTGCGGCCGCTGCCGGCCGCCGACCGGGAAGCCACCCGGGAGAGGGGGATCGCATGCGACACCGTTTCAGTTGGAGGCCGTATCTCGCCGGAGCCCTCGTCGGCGTTCTGGCGACGCTCTCGGTGCTGGCGTCCACCCTGGTGCTGGGTAAAACCCAGTTCCTGGGTGCCTCCACGACATTTGTGCGCGCCGCCGGATTCATCGAGCAGGAGATCGACCCGGCGCGTGTGAAGGCCAACCCCTACTTTGCCAAGACGGTCGCTAAATTCGACTGGCAGTTCATGGTGATCGTCGGCATATTCATCGGAGCCCTGGCGGCCTCCCTGGCGGACGGCAGCTTCAAGCTCGAGGCGGTGCCGCCGGTCTGGCGCGAGCGCTTCGGGGGCGGGGTCGGCCGGCGCGCGGCCGGCGCCTTTCTGGGCGGGGTCGTCGCGATGTTCGGCGCCCGCCTGGCCGACGGCTGCCCGAGCGGCCACGGCCTGAGCGGGTTGATGCAGCTCTCGGTGAGCGGCTTCATCGCCCTGGCGCTTTTCTTCGGGACGGGCATCCTGGTGGCCGCCCTGGTCTACCGGGAGAAAGGGGGCCTGCGATGAGCGAGCAATGGCTGGGACTGATCACGGGGATCTGCTTCGGCGCACTGCTGCAGCAGGGCCGCGTGCTGCGGTTCGAGAAGCAGGTCGGCGCCATGCTGTTGCGGGACATGACGATCATGAAGTTCATGATGTCCGCCATCCTGGTGGGCATGGTCGGCATCCATCTGCTGGCGTCGATGGAGATCGTCAAGCTCAGCCCCAAGGCGACCCTGCTCGGCGCGTTGATCGTCGGCGGGGCGCTGTTCGGCGCCGGCTGGGCGGTCATGGGGTTTTGCCCCGGCACCTCCGTCGGGGCGGTAGGCGAGGGCCGCTGGCACGCCGTCTGGGCGATTCTGGGGATGATCGCCGGCGCCGCACTCTATGCCGAAGCATACGCCGCCCTGGAAAAGAGCCTGCTCGCCTGGGGCGACTTCGGCAAATTGACCCTTCCCGGCGCTCTGGGGGTGAGCCCCTGGGTCATCATCCCGGTGCTGGGGGGCGTCTTCCTTCTGGTGTTTGTGTTCTTCGAGAGAAAAGGGCTGTAAGCCGGTCAACTCATCGAACCCGCCACGCAAGAGGGCGGCCGGAGGCCAGCGAGGAGGCAGCGGATCATGGACCCGAAAGGCCGCAGCAAATGGGAGCTCGACACGCCGTGCCTGACGATCGACCTGGACCTGCTGGATGAGAACCTGCAGAGGATGCAGGCCAGGGTCGCCGCGGCCGGCAAGGCGTTGCGACCGCACGCCAAGACCCACAAATGCTCGATGCTGGCCAAGATGCAGCTGGCGGCCGGCGCCATCGGCGTCTGCGCGGCCAAGGTCTCCGAGGCCGAGGCGCTCCTCGCCGCCGGGGTCGAGGGGGTGCTCATCACGGGCCCGATTGCGACCCCGGCCAAGGCGGCCCGCCTCAAGTCGCTCCTGCGCAAGTCGCGCTCCCTGATGGCGGTTGTCGACCACGTCTTTGGGGTGGAGCTGCTGGAAAAGCAGCTGGCCGGAAGCGGGTTGAGGCTGGACGTGCTCGTGGATGTGGATGTCGGCCACCACCGCACGGGGGTGGCCCCGGCCAGGGCCATGGATCTGGTCCAGCGCGTCATGGCCTGCCGGAGCCTCTGGCTGCGGGGGATCCAGGCCTATGCCGGCCACATTCAGCATATCCCCCGCTACGTCGACCGGCGGACGGCGTCGCTCAAGGCGCTGAAGCAGGCCGCCGCCGTGTTCCGGCAGCTGCAGAGCCTCGATGAGGGGTGCACGATTTTCAGCGCCTCCGGCACCGGCACGGCCGCGACCGACCTGGCCGTGCCCGAGCTGACCGAGCTGCAGGCCGGCTCCTATGCCCTCATGGATGCCGAGTACCTGGCGATCGAGTGCGAAGACGGGGCCGAATGCGCCGACTACCATCCCGCTCTGACCTTGCTGACCACGGTGGTGAGCGTCGGCCACGGCCGGCAGGTGACCGTCGATGCAGGGTTGAAGGCGCTCTACCGCGACGGCGGCCGGCCCCGTGTTTTAAACGCCGATTACACCAGGCTCCAGTACGATTGGTTCGGGGATGAATACGGCAAGCTCAGCGCCGCCGGGCGGGGGGCCCTGTTGCCCGAACTCGGGACGGTGCTCGAGCTGGTGGTTTCCCACTGCGACCCGACCGTCAACCAGTTCGACCGGTTTTTCATCACCCGCGGCGGCAAGGTGGTGGACGTCTGGCCGATCGATCTGCGGGGCAGGTGCCAGTAAAAGACGGCAAGGGGCCTGGGGTATGCGCTCAGAAGCAAAACGAATCGTCGATACGGAAAGGATCCTCGAATGAACTACGTTGACCTCGGAACCACGGGGCTGCAAGTCTCGCAGCTGTGCCTGGGGACCATGACCTTCGGAAAAGAGGCCGATCGGCAGACCAGTGCGGCGATCTACCGGCGCTGCCGCGAGGCGGGGATCAATTTTTTAGACTGCGCCAACGTCTACGCACAGGGCGAGTCCGAGCGGATACTGGGGGAGTTGATCGCCAAAGATCGCGGGGAGCTGATCCTCACCAGCAAGGTCGGCGGGGCGATGGGGGCAGGCGCCAATCGCAGCGGACTATCGCGGCGCCACATCCTTAAAGCGTGCGAGGAGAGCCTGCGCCGGCTCGGCACCGATTGGATCGACGTCTACTTCGCCCACCACTGCGACTCCCGGGTCCCGGTCGAAGAGAGCCTGCGGGCCTTCGATGCCTTGGTCCAGCAGGGCAAGGTGCGGTATCTCGGCGTCAGCAATTGGGCGGCCTGGAAGATCGCCAGGGCCCTCGGCATCAGCGCCTTGCACGGGGTGAGCGCCTTTCGGGTCATGCAGCCCATGTACAGCATCGTCAAGCGCCAGGCCGAGGTGGAGCTGCTGCCCCTGGCGCTCGCGGCCGGCATGGGGGTCATCACCTACAGCCCGCTCGGGGGGGGGCTGCTCACCGGCAAGTACGGCTCGGCGCCGGCGCCGGGCGCCGGACGGTTGGCCGAGAACCAGATGTACACGCGGCGCTACGCCGATGGCTGGATGTTCGAGGCGGCCCAGGGGCTGAAGCGGATCGCGGCGGAAACGGGACATTCGCCGGCCAGCCTGGCCGTCGCCTGGGCGGCCCGGCACCCGGCGGTCACCTGCCCCATCATCGGCGCCCGCAGCCTGGAGCAGCTCGAGCCTGCCCTGGCGGCTGCGGACATCGAGTTGCCGCCCGATCTTTATGCGCGGCTCTGTGCGCTGGCGCCTGCGCCGCCTCCGGCGACGGACCGCACGGAGGAGCGGGGATAGGTCGCAGGCCCGAGACCGATCCCTTCGGTCCTCACGCTGCCGTCCCCAGGCAGTGCCGGTTGACGACGTTGCGGGGCCGGCCCTCCAAAAAGGCGCGCAGGTTCTCGACCGTGGTGCCCATGAGCCGTTGCCGGGCCTCGCGCGTGGCCCATGCGAGGTGGGGCGTCAGCAGGAGGTTGCGGGCGGTGAGCAGCGGGTTGTCCGGCCGGATCGGCTCCTCCGAGACCACGTCCAGCACCGCCCCGGAGATGATACCCAAGTTCAACGCTTCCGCCAGATCCTGTTCGTGTACGAGCTGCCCCCGCGAGGCGTTGATCAAAAGGGCGGTCGGCTTCATGCGGCCGATCAAGCTGCGGTTGATGAATTCGCGGTTCTCGGCCGTCAGCGGACAGTGGATGCTGACGACATCGCTCATGGCAAACAGCTCCTCCAAACCCGCCCAGCTGAACGGTGAATAGCCGGGCTCGGAGCGCCGCAGGGTGTCGCAGGCCATAACGCCCATCCCGAAGGCATGCGCAAGCTCACCGACTCTGCGGCCGATGCGCCCGAAGCCCACGATTCCTAAAATTTTGCCGCGCAGCTCGATCAGCGGTGTTTTCCAGAACGACCAGTCCGGCTGGCGCCCCCACTCTCCGTTTTTTACCCATCGGTCATGGTCGGCGATGTTGTGCCACACGTGCAGAATGGCCGCAAAGACATACTGAGCCACGGAATCGGTTCCGTAGGTGGGCACGTTTGCAACCGGGATCCCGCGGCGGCCGGCCGCCTCGATGTCCACGCAGTCGAAGCCGGTTGCGGTGACGGTGATGAACCGCAGCCGGGGCAGCCGCAGCAGGCAGTCGCGGTTCACCGGGGTCTTGTTGACGATGAGAACTTCCGCCCCGCGGCAGCGCGGGACCAGCTCCGCGGCGCTGGTGCGCTCGTAGACGGTCAAGGCCCCCAGCTCTTCGATCTGCGCCCAGGGGTTGTCCCCCGGGTTGAGCGTGAATCCGTCGGTTACGACAATTGGGATCGCGCTCACGGGCACCTATCCCAGATCGGGTTCGATCTGCAGGGTGTCGTTGAAGCGGTTGACCAGGTTGGCCAGGCCGATCACCAGGACCAGCTCGACGATTTCATCTTCCGTGTAGTAGCGGCCGATCCAGTCGAGCACGGACGCATCGATGGTCGCCGCCCCGCGGGTCACCAGGTCGGCAAAGCGGATCGTGGCCTTTTCCTTCTCATCGAAGGCGGTGCTGTTCTGGTAGAGCTTCAACTCCTCGATCTGCCGGTCGGTCACGCCGGCCTGTTTCGCCGAGGCCGTGTGGGCGCGCAGGCAGTACTGGCAGGAGTTGATGCTGGCGGTCTTGAGATAGGCAAGCTCCTTCAGTTTCCCCGGCACGCGGCCCTTCAGCATGACCGCGTTGTAAAAGGGGACGAAGCGTTTGAGGGCGGCCGGGAATCGGGCCATGACGGCGAAGACGTTGGGCATCCTGCCGATGGCGGCGTGCATCCCGTCGAAGATCTCGCCGATGCTGGCATCGGCCTGGTGTTTGACAAGCGGCGTGGGCACTCCCATGGATCGTCCTTTCGTTTAGAGGAAACTCCTCGGTCTGGATAGCACAGCTCGCGTCCTGAAAAAAGCCTGGGAGGCTAACCGGTCATGTAGGCGATGATGAAGACGCCCACCATGATGAAGGCGAGCACCAGTTTCACCAGTGTGCCGCAGACGAACCCGACCCAGGTCCAGACACCCACCCGGCCCGCCCCGGCGGCGCTGCCGCGGGAGAGGAATTCACCGGCCACCGCGCCGATGAACGGGCCGATGAGGATCCCCACGAACCCGAAAAAAAGGCCGACGACGGTGCCGACGGCCGCCCCGACGAGGGCCGTGCGGCTGGCTCCGGCCCGCTTCGCTCCGAGGCCTGCGGCGGTCACCTCCACGAGGAAGGAGAGCGCGGTCAGCCCCGCCAACACGATCAGGGTGGCCCCTCCCACCCTTGCAAAGCCTTCCGCCCAGGCGGCGAGCACCAGGCCCGCGAAGACCAGGGGCACCCCCGGCAGGGCGGGCAGGAGGGTCCCGGCCAGGCCGGCAAGGATCAAGAGGACCGCCATTGCCCAGGCAAGGGTGGTCGCCGCTTCAGGGCCTAAAGTGGGCATGCCTTTCGCCTTCTGATGCCGTGTCCGCCACTGCGCACCTCTCGAATCTATTCCAAACCGATGGCCCTGGCAACAGCTGTGCCGCGATCCTGCCCGGGTTTTGCGGGCAAACTCCTTTTTTGACCTCTTAACGCGTTGATGATAATAGACGAAGCACCTGACGGCACGACGGATCAGGGTCCCCTGCCGCGCGAGACAGCAGGAAGGCGGGGTGCGTTCCGCTTCAGGAAAAGCGACGATGACGGACAGCCGATTCTTCATTGATCTGGAGCAGCAGTTCGGGGCCTTCAACTACAAGCCGCTCGACGTGGTGCTCCATCGCGGCCAGGGCATCTGGGTCTGGGACGTCGACGGCAACCGCTACCTGGATTGCCTCTCGGCCTACTCGGCCGTGAACCAGGGCCACTGCCACCCGCGGATATTGAAGACCCTGATCGAACAGGCCCAGACCCTCTGCCTGACCTCGCGCGCCTTTCGCAACGACCAGCTGGGGCCCTTCTATCGGGAGGTGTGCGAACTCACCCGCTCCCACCGGGTCCTGCCCATGAACAGCGGGGCCGAGGCGGTCGAGACCGTCATCAAAGCGGTGCGCAAATGGGGGTACGAGGTCAAGGGGATCCCCCGGGACCGGGCCGAGGTGATTGTCTGCGCCGGCAATTTCCACGGGCGCACCCTTGCCATCGTCGGCTTCAGCACCGACCCCAAATCGCGCGAGGGTTTCGGCCCCTTCGCCCCGGGCTTCACCGTCATTCCGTTCGGCGATGCCGCCGCGCTGGAGCGCGCCATCACCCCCCACACGGTCGCCCTCCTCGTGGAGCCGATCCAGGGCGAGGCGGGGGTCATTATCCCGCCGCCGGGGTATTTCCGGCAGATCAGGGAGACCTGCACCGCCCACAACGTGGTCCTCGTTTTGGATGAAATCCAGACCGGCCTGGGCCGCACGGGCAAGCTTCTGGCAGAGGAGCACGAGGGGATCGAATCGGACATCACGCTGGTGGGAAAAGCCCTCTCCGGCGGGTTCTACCCCGTCTCGGCCGTGCTCTCCACCAGCGAGGTGCTGGGGGTGCTGCGCCCCGGCGAGCACGGCAGCACCTTCGGCGGCAATCCGCTGGCCTGCGCCGTGGCGCGGACCGCCCTCAGGGTGCTGACCGAGGAGGGCCTGATCGAAAATTCGGCGAAAATGGGAGAGCTCTTCCTCGCCGGGCTGCGCTCGATCCGGAGCCCCCTGATCAAGGAGGTGCGCGGCCGGGGCCTGATGATCGGACTCGAGCTCCACCCGGAAGCCGGTGCTGCGCGGACGTTTTGTGAAAAGCTCATGAAGCGGGGGCTTCTGTGCAAAGACACGCACGAGCACACCATCCGATTCTCCCCACCGCTGGTCATCCGGCAGCCGGATGTCGAATGGGCCCTCGAGCGGATCCGTGCCGTATTCACCGCTGCCGATCGGTAACAGCGCCGCGGGGGCTGCAAGGCCCTGATTGCAAATTCAGCCACCGGCTCAAAGGGCCGCGGGGTAAGACGGGAGGCGAACCAAGATGAAGCTCACCGGCAGGCATTTTCTCAAATTGCTGGATTTTTCACCGGGTGAAATCGCCTATCTGCTGGACCTTTCCGCGCAATTGAAGCAGGCCCGGCGCGCCGGCCGGGAAGCTCAGCGGTTGAGCGGCAAACAGATCGCGCTCATCTTCGAGAAGAGCTCCACCCGCACGCGCTGCGCCTTCGAGGCGGCCGCCTACGAACAGGGCGCCCATGTGACCTATCTCGACCCCACCGGGTCGCAGCTCGGCAAGAAGGAGTCGATCCGCGACACCGCGCGCGTGCTGGGCCGCATGTACCACGGCATCGAGTACCGCGGCTTCGAGCAGGCACGGGTGGAGGAGCTGGCGAGATATGCCGGCGTGCCGGTCTGGAACGGGCTGACCAACGAGTTTCATCCCACCCAGGCCCTGGCGGATCTTTTCACCATGCAGGAGCACAGCGACAAGCCCCTCGCGCAGGCGGCCTTCGCATTTCTGGGCGATGGGCGCAACAACGTGGCCAACTCGCTTCTGGTCGCCGCCGCCAAAATGGGCATGGATTTCCGTGTGGTCGCCCCGGCGGCGCTGCAGCCGAATCCGGAGCTGCTGGCGGCGGCCCGCGGGGTGGCCCGAGAGACCGGTGCGCGGATTGCCGTGACCGATAATCTCGCCCAGGGGGTCATGGGCTGCGATTTTATCTACACCGACGTCTGGGTCTCCATGGGCGAGCCCGATGCGGTCTGGGAGGAGCGCATCCGGCTGCTGTTGCCCTACCAGGTCAACCGGGAGGTGATGGAGACGACCGGCAATCCAACGGTCAAATTTCTGCATTGCCTGCCTGCCTTCCACGACCGGCAGACCGAGATCGGGGAGGCCATCTTCAAGAAGTTCGGTCTGGAGGCCATGGAGGTGACCGATGCGGTGTTCGAGTCTCCCGCCTCCGTCGTCTTCGACCAGGCCGAGAACCGACTGCACACGATCAAGGCCGTCATGGTGGCCACTCTATGTTAGCAACGAGCAACGAGTGACGAGTTGAAAAAGTTTGAAGTTGGCTGGTATCCGCCATGCAAAAATCCCTGCTATTGATCGCGCTGGGCGGCAACGCCCTGATTCAAAAAGGGCAGCGGGGCACCGCGGAGGAGCAGTTCGACAACCTCAAGGTGCCCATGCGGCAGATCGCCCGTCTCTCGCGCGATCACCGCATCGTGATCACCCACGGCAACGGGCCGCAGGTAGGCAACCTCATGCTGCAGCAGGAGAGCTGCCGCGAGGTGCCCGACATGCCGCTTGAGATCATCGTTGCCATGACGCAGGGGCAGATCGGCTACATGATCGAGTCTACCCTCGATCGGGCCCTGATGGAGATCGGGGTGATCGACGAGCAGCTCTTCGTTTCCCTGATCTCCTATGTCGTGGTCGACGAGAACGACCCGGCCTTTCGAAACCCCACCAAGCCGATCGGCCCCTTCTACACCGCGGAGCAGGCCCAGGCGCTGCCCTACGCCATGGTCGAGACCGACAAGGGCTTCCGGCGCGTGGTGGCAAGCCCCGCGCCGCTCGCGATCGTAGAGCACCGTGAGATCAAGAAGCTGATCGAAACGGGCTTCATCGTCATCTGCTGCGGCGGCGGCGGCATCCCGGTGATCCGCAAGGAGCGCAAATTCAGAGGGGTGGACGCCGTCATCGACAAGGACCTGGCGAGCTCGGTTTTGGCCGCCGAGATCGGCGCCGACATCTTCATCATCGCCTCGGACGTCTCCGGTGTGTGCATCGATTGGGGCAAGCCCCGGCAGCGGCAGCTGGGCAAGGTGCCGCTGGCCGAGGTGGAGCGGTACGTCGCGGAGGGTCACTTTCCGGCCGGGTCCATGGGGCCCAAGGTCGAGGCGATCACCCGTTTCAGCCGGAAAACCGGGCACCGCGGCATCATCTGCAGCCTGGAGGAGATCGAGCGGGCCGTCGCCGGGGAGGCGGGAACCGAAGTGGTTTGAGGTCGGCCGGTCGCCCGTCGGTCCGTCAACCGGTCGTCCCGAATTCCGCCTTTGGGCGGGCTGACCGGCGACCGGTTGACCGGCCGTTGGAGAGGCGAGAATCCATGAAGCCTGCAAACATCATCATCATCGGGGCTGCCGGGCGTGATTTCCACAACTTCAACATGGTGCACCGCGACAACGATGCCTATCGCGTGGTTGCGTTCACCGCGGCCCAGATCCCCGACATCGACGGCCGCAAATACCCGGCCGCTCTGGCGGGCAGGCTCTATCCCAAGGGCATCCCCATCCACCCCGAGGCCGAGCTGCCCAAGCTGATCCGCGCGCTCGACGTGAGCGACTGCATCTTCTCCTACAGCGACGTCTCCTACCAGCATGTCATGAACCTCGCCGCCGTCGTGCAGGCGGCCGGAGCGAACTTCACGCTGCTCGGGCCGAGGCAGACCATGCTGAAGAGCACCAAGCCGGTCGTCTCGGTGGGAGCGGTGCGCACCGGGTGCGGCAAGAGCCAGACCGCACGCCGGATCATCGAGATCCTGATGGGAAACGGACTCAAGGTGGTGGCCGTCCGCCACCCCATGCCCTATGGAGACCTGGCCGCCCAAAAGGTGCAGCGCTTTGCCAAGATCGGCGACCTGGCGAAACACACGTGCACCGTCGAAGAGATGGAGGAGTACGAACCCCATATCGTGCGCGGCAACGTGATCTATGCCGGAGTCGACTACGAGGCCGTGCTGCGGGCGGCTGAAACCGATTCGGGCGGCTGCGACGTCATCCTCTGGGACGGCGGCAACAACGACTTTCCCTTTTTCAAGCCCGACCTGCACGTGACGGTGCTCGACCCGCACCGCCCCGGGCACGAGCTGAGCTACTACCCGGGCAACGTCACCCTGCGCCTGGCGGATGTGGTCGTGATCAACAAGATCGACAGCGCGGGCCCGGAGGGCATCGACGCCGTGCGGCGCAACGCCGCGGCGGTCAACCCCCGGGCGGTGGTGATCGAGGCGGCATCGGTGGTCGACGTGGAAACGCCCAGCCTGATCCGAGGCCAGCGGGTGTTGGCGGTCGAGGACGGGCCCACGCTGACGCACGGCGGGATGAAAATCGGGGCCGCGGCGGTGGCGGCGCGCAAATTCGGCGCGGCCGAGATCGTCGACCCGCGGCCCTACCTGAAGGGGCGGCTCAAGGAGACCTTCCGCACCTACCCGGGCATCGGTGCGGTGCTGCCGGCGATGGGCTACGGCGCCAGGCAGCTCAAAGATCTGGCAGCCACCATCAACGCTACGGAGTGCGACGCGGTGGTCATCGGCACCCCCATCGACCTCGGCCGCGTCATTACCATCACGAAACCGAGCACGCGGGTCTTCTACGGCCTCCAGGAGATCGGCACGCCGAACCTGTCCACGGTGCTCGCTGAGTTCATCCTTCAGAAACCCCCTGGGAGAATCCGATGAGCAAGGAGCCTGCAACCGAAAATCTGGCCGTTTTTTGCGATTTCGAGAACGTCGCCATCGGCGTGCGCGATGCGCGCCATGCCCAGTTCGACATCCGCAAGGTGCTCGAGCGGCTGCTGCTCAAGGGCAGCATCGTGGTGAAAAAGGCCTACTGCGACTGGGAGCGCTACAAGGAGTTCAAG
>JALOOU010000057.1 GCA_025454255.1 Desulfobacterales bacterium
GCTGTGCTGGTGAATGGCGCGGGCGACCAGCTCCTTGCCGGTCCCGCTCGGGCCGGTGATCAGGACCGTGCCCATGGTGGGGGCGACCTGGCGGATGCGTTCGAAGACTGCGCGCATGGGGTCCGAGGCGCCGACCAGGGCGGCGAACCCCTCCTTCTCCGCCAGGGCCTGGCGCAGGGCCAGGTTCTCCCGCACCATCGCCTGCCAGTGCACGGCCTTGTCCACGGTCAGCAGCAGGCGCTCCTGCCGAAAGGGCTTGGTGATGAAGTCGAAGGCCCCTTTGCGGGTCGCCTCGACCGCGTTCTCGATGGTGGCAAACGCGGTGAGGACGATGACGGCGGTCTTCGGCTCGATCTTCTTTACGGCCTCCAGCATGCGGATCCCGTCCATGCCGGGCATCTTGAGGTCGGTTAAGACCAGCTCCACCGGGTCGGCCCGGAAGCGCTCGAGGGCGCGCTGCGGGTCGCTTTCGGTGCTCACCTCGTAGTCCCGTTCTTCCGAGATCATCCGCCGCAGCAGGGCGAGCATGTCCTTTTCGTCGTCGACGATCAATATCCTTTCGGGCATTATCGCCTCCTCATTGCGGCTTCGCAGGGTCGGTTTAAGACCAATCCCCCCGGCCCTCTTTGCCAAAGGGGGGGCAATGGAGTTTCCGGAGCATCCCCGCTTGAAAAAGGGGGTTGGGGGGAGTTAGGCACCGGCGTTGCAGCGACGCTGCTGAACGTACGTGAGCGCGTTGTATCATCCGGTCCTCACGTTTTTGCCGATTCTTCTTTTGAGCCGGTGGGCAGCTTGACCGTGAAGGTGGTCCCGCGCTGCTTGCCGAGGGCGGTGGCCGGGGCGCTGGCGCACTCGATGGTGCCCCCGAAGCTGCTGACGATCCCGTAGCTCACGAACAGCCCCAGGCCGGTGCCTTGGCCCTCGGGCTTGGTGGTGAAAAAGGGCTCGAAGATCCGGTCCATGTGCTCGGGCGGTATCCCGGACCCCGTGTCCTGGAACTGCACCACCACCCGCCGGGGGTTGCGCTCCAGCAGGCTGCGGATGGTCAGACTGCCTCCGGCTTCCATGGCGGCCATGGCGTTGGTGATCAGGTTGAGAAAGACCTGCTGCAGCTGGCGGGTGTCGGCCCGCGCCGGGGGCAGGGGGTCGGCGAGCTGGACGTTCAGCTCGACCTGTTTCTTCGCGAGCAGATGCCGCATGATCTTGACGATGGCCTCGATGCAGCGGTTGACATCGGCCTGCGCCATCGGCTGGTTCTCGGCACGGGCGAAGGAGAGCAGGTTTTCGACCGTCTCCTTGCAGAGCAGTCCCTGGCGCTCGATGGTCTTGAGGTCCTCGAACTGCTGGGAGCCGGGCTCGGCCTTGTGCAGCAGCAGTTCGCAGAAGCCCAGGATGACGCCGAGCGGGTTGTTGATCTCGTGGGCCACCCCGGCGGCGAGCGTGCCCAGGCTGGCGAGCTTCTCGGCGTTCACGAGCTGCCGCTGCAGATTTTTGTTCTCGGTGACGTCGCGCGCGATGCAGAGCACGGCGCCGGTTTCGCCGCCCTCGGTCCGGATCGGCATGAAGTTGGCGCTGAGCCAGAGCGGCGGGTCCCCCAGCGGCAACTCGATCTCCTGGCGCAGGCTCTTGCCGGTGCGGTGCACCTGCTCGATGATGGCCGCCTGCTGGCCGGCGGCCGGTTCGGAAAAGGCGCTGGCGATGTGCCGGCCGATGAAGGCCTCCGGCGTGCCGCCGAAAAAGGTGGCCGTGAAGGTATTCACGGACTGGAAGCGGCCCTCGCGGTCGACGGTGAAGATCAGGTCCTCGGCGCTCTCGACCAGGGAGCGGTATTTCTCCTCCGATTTGGCCAGGGCCTCGGTCTTCGCGAGCACCCGGGACTCCAGCACTTTAGACCAGCGGTTTTCCAGCCAGATGATCGTTCCGGCCCCCAGCATGACCGACAGCAGGATCCACCCCATCAGCAGGATCAGCTGCAGGGTGCCTTTTCGCAACGCCGCCTCCACCTCGGATTGGGGGGCGATCACGGCCACCGACCAAAACTGGGGGGGGTGGTTCGCCACCTCAACCGGGGTGTAGGCGATGAGCTTTTTCATCGGGCTCACGATCCCCCGGTGCCAGGGGGAGTAATACCACCCGGTGCCCTGCTCGCCTTTCAGCATCCGCTCCTGCTGAATGAAGTTGATGCGCTCGTAGGAGACGAGCGGAAGCCGTTCTTCGCGCACGGTGAAGGCGTTGCCGCCGATGAAGTCCGGGTTGGGGTGGTAGAGGAAGGTGCCGCTTGCGTCGATCAGCCAGGCATATCCGCTCGCCCCGGAGCGGATGGACTTCAACAGCCCGGATACCAGCGCATCGACGTTGATGCGGAAAGCGAGCAGGCGGGAGCCATCCGCAGTGATCGGGGTGGCCGCCAGCATTTCAGCGGCGGCCCCGCTTCTCTCGACCGCAGAGACCCAGAGGGCGGGCGACTCCCCGGCCGGAAAAAGGACGGATCTCTCCGGCGCGTCCGTCGGCAGCGGCTGTTCACCCCATTGGCCGGCAGGGGTGAGAAGCAGGACGCGGTCGTGGGTCAGGTCGACGACATCGATTCGGCGCACGCCGCTGTCGGCGGTGCGCTCGAGCCCCTGGCGCAGGATGGCTCTGCCCTCGGTGGATTCGGCGGAGACCGACCGCAGGCTGAGAGCCAGGTGCAGGAGTTCGCGGATGATCCCGCCGATCTCCCGTTCGATGCGCGCCTTGGCGGTCTGGGCGATGACCATCTGCTGGGCGTTGAACTGATCGGTCACGACCGTGCGCATCTCCCGCAGGGACCAGAGGCCGACCAGGATCCCTCCGGCCGTGATCAGGATGACGGCCAGGTAGACGACGGTGACGATGATGCGCCCGGATCTGGTTTGCTTGGTAATCGACATGGCCCGTTGTCGCCGCAGGAACCCAGTGCCGCCGTTGGCTGCGGATCGTGCGCATCATAGCCGATTTTGGGGAAATCTCAAGCCGCGGGCCGGCGTGGGGGGGTGGGGCCGAGGGCGATCGGGCCATGGGCGGCGGGCGCTGCCCGGGTTCGACCGATGCGGGCCAACGGCTGCGCGGCAGCCCTGCGGCTGCCGGATCGCATCGTTTCCGACGGGCTTCCGTCGGGCCGTCCTCGGCCGGCGCGGGAAGCCTCGGCGCAGCGGAGAGGGTTTCGGTTCAGATCCTGCACGCGGTAATCATGCCGCAGACTTTGCTGAAGACATCCGTCAGGCGCAAAATGCCCACGATGTCAGACCTGCGGCAGACCAGCAGCGACTGGTGGTTGCCCATGATCAGCTGATGGATGGCCTCCTGGAGCGAGGCCTCCTCCGCGATGCACTCCTTTTCGGTCGGCGTGTACATGATGTCCTTGACTTTATAGTTCGCCGCCGTTTTGCAGATGTCGTCCAGGGGGCTTTTCCAAAGCCCGTAATCCCGGATCATCTTGCGGAGGTAATCGTCGCTGAGGCCGAAACGCGTCAAGTCCTTGAGCTCGCCGATGCCCTTGTACTTGGGCTCGAGGCTGCGGATCACATCCAGTTGGCTCAGTTTGCCCACGATGCGGCGCTGGGCGTCATAGACCAGGACGGCCCGGTGCCGATAGGCGTGGCGGCTGTATTTCTCGCGTGCCTCTTCCAGCGCCCGCACGGCTTCGTAGAGGTCCGCCTCCTCCGAAACCGTGGCGTACTCCTCCAGCGGGACCATCATCTCTTTTACCAGGATCGACGTCATCAACCCCTCCCTTTCCCCGGATTCGATACCGCCTGCGCGCGGCAGCTTGGATGGCGTCGAATACCCAATGCGGCTGGCGTTGTCAATACGGCCCCGAGCCGCCGGACCGGCGGCGGCGCGGTCGCCGGCAGCCGGGACCGATTGCATCCGGGCTTCAGTGGTTCAGCTCCCCGGCGAATTTTTTCCGATAGGCCCGGGAGACCAGCTCCGCCGCGAGGGAGGGGGAGGCCAGGTGGTCGCAGTTGATGACCATGTCGAACTCGTAGGGGCTGGCGTCCCTCTTGCCGAAGGCTTTTTGGAAAAAGGCGCGCTGCTCCCGGTCGATCTTGGCCAGGGTGGCGGCGGCCTCCGCCTCGCCGATATGCAGCAGGGAGGCCAGGCGCCGGATCCGGAATTCGTCGGAGCAGATGAAGCGCACCGCCAGCACGCGCGCGCGGGGCAGGATCAAATGCGTCCCGCGGCCGACGAAGATCGTCGACTCCGTGGCGGCCAGCGCCAGCACCGCGCTGACCAGGCTGCGCAGGTAGTCGCTCATGACAAAGGATTTTTTCCCGAAGATCATGGCCGACAGCTCGACGGTCTTGCCGGGGTAGATTTCGTCGAAGAACTGGACGGTCTCCGGGTCCAGGCCGCCTTCGCCGCTCATGCGCTCGAGAATCTCGCGGTCGGCGACCCGCAGGCGGGTCCTGCGGGCGAGCAGATCGGCGATCTCCAGCGCGCCCACCCCGATCTTGCGCGAAAAGCAGATGCAGGGGGGGATCTGCAGGGGGGCGCCCTTCAGTTGGGCCAGCTTCCGGCGGCGCGCCTCCCACTCGCGCGCATAGCGGGAGACCAGTTCGCCGGCCTCGGGGCGTTTTTTGGCATAGGTGCCGGGGACGTACGGGGTCACCGTCTTGAGGATCGCCATGTCACACCTCCCTCGGGTGATCGGTGAGAAAACGATGGTCGGCGTTCGGCCGGATCAGGTTGAGGACGACGCCGGCGGCGGGGTCGACGAGAGCGGCCGGCGTCGGCGACAGCTTCCGGGTGAAATCGAAGCGCTCGCCCCTCACTGAGACCAGAAAGCTCTCCGGCGCCCGGCCGGCGAACGCCTGCAGCAACCAGAGAAACCCCTCCGGCGGCAGGGCGTGCGTGAGCCCCGGGGCCCAACGTGCTTGCGGGCCGATGCGCGAGCAGACGATCGCACGGGGCTCGGCCGGCACATGGGCGTCGACGAAGACCAGCCGGCTGCATCCGCCGACGTCCAGCACGAGCTCCGGCACCAGCTGGCGGAAGAAGAGCACCGCCGCCTCCGCCGCGGCTGCGCCCAACCCGGTGTCGCCGTCGTCGAGGGGGGGCGCCCCCAGCCGGCGGCGCAGCCGGTTGACGACGTGGAAAGCGACGCCGTCGTCCCCGCGGTCGGGGTTGCCCAGCCCCATCACCACCGCGCGTGTCATCTCCGGGACCTCCGCAACGTCAGCGTGCAAGCCGGCCCAGCACCCGGCCGTCCGGCCCTATCAGCGTCAGCTCAAGCGGCATGCGCCCGATCGCGTGCGTGGAGCAGGAAAAACACGGGTCGTAGCAGCGCACCGCGGCCTCCACCCGGTTGAGCATCCCCTCGGCCACCGCCGGGCCGTGCACGAAGGACTTGGCGACGCTCTCCACCGCCCGGTTCATGGCCCAGTTGTTGTGTCCGGTGGCGACGATCAGGTTGGCCCGGGCGATCAGCCCGTTGGCATCCACGCTGTAGTCGTGCACGAGGGTGCCGCGCGGGGCCTCGATGGCGGCGATCCCGCGGCACCTGGGTTCGGCCGGCCCGCAGGCCCGGGTGTCTAAAGCGAGGATCTCAGGCTCTGCGAGCAGCTGGTCGATGCGCTCGAGGGCGTAAATCAGCTCGATCAGCCGCGCATAGTGGTAGAAGAGCGAACCCTCCACCGGCCGCCCGTCGGCGATCTGCCGGAAGCGCTTGAACTCCTCCTGGGCCAGGGGGGTGGGGATGGCGTCGATCACGTTCAGCCGGCCCAGGGGCCCCACGCGGTAGGAGCCCTGCGGCCAGCCCTGCTTGCGGTAGTGCGGGAACTTCAAGAACGACCAGGGCTCCACGTGCTCGGCCACATGGTCGAGGTAGTCGCGGGGGTGGAACTGCTCGAGCCGCCTGCCGGCGGGGTCGCAGATGCGGATCTCGCCGTCGTAAAGGGCGAGCCGGCCGGCGGCGTCGACCATGCCCATGTAGTTGGAAGGGAACGAGGCGAAGCGCAGCGCGAGGTCGCGGTTCTTCTCCACCCAGCCGTTCAGCAGGCCGACCCCCTCCAGCGCCGTACCGATCTGGGTTTCGATCTCGCCGGAAATGGCGTCGCGGTCCTGGATGCTGAGCGGGGCGTTCACTCCGCCGGGGACGGCAAAATTGGGGTGGACCCGCTTGCCGCCGAGCCGCTCGATGATCTGCTGGCCGAAGCGCCTCAGCCCCACCGCCTTGAGGGCGAGCTGCGGGTCGGCCTCGATGAGGCCGAAGACGTTGCGCACGGCGGGGTCTGCATCGAAGCCCAGCACCAGGTCCGGCCCGGCGAGGTAGAAGAAGTGCATCCCGTGGGACTGCACGAACTGGCCCATGTGCAAGAGCTCGCGCAGCAGGAGGGCCGCCCGCGGCGGCTCCACCCCCATGATCGCATCGCAGCTCTTGGCCGAGGCCAGGTGGTGGCTGACCGGGCAGATCCCGCAGATGCGCTGGGTGATCTGCGGCATTTCGAAGTGCGGGCGGCCTTCGCTGAATTTCTCCAGCCCGCGGAACTCGTCGACGTGCAGGAAGGAGCGCTCCACCGCGCCCGAGTCGTCCAGGTGAATCGTGATGCGGGCGTGGCCCTCGATGCGGGTGACAGGCTCGATGGTGATCTTCTGGGCGGTCATGTTCGCCTCCAAGATGTGAAGTGCAGCAGCGAGTTGTGAGCCCTTACAGAAAGGGTTCAAGGGGTCCGGGGTTCAAGCAAAACGCGCTCGTCTTCAAACATGCCCCATTTCGTTATCGGTTTACCCGAACCCCCGGCCCCTTGGCCTCTCGAACCCTTCTTTTTCAATCGTACCTCAAATGCTCGCGCGGCAGGCAGGTCGGGATCCGGCCGGCCAGCAGCTCCGAGAAGAGGTAGTGGAAGTCGTCGGCCCGCGGCGGGCATCCGGGCAGAAAGATGTCCACCTTGACCACGTCGCCCACACCGGTCACGGTCTCCAGCGGCCGGCCCAGCTCCGGCGAGTCCGGAATGAGCCCGTCGACCGTGCTTTCGGTTTCCAGGTAGGCGCGCCGCAGCGCCGCCTGGGTGCCGGCCAGGTTGCGGGCCGCGACGATGCCGCCGAAGGTTGCGCAGTCCCCCACTGCGACGAGGTAGCGGCAGCGCGCGCGCATGCGCCGGGCGACCTCGACGTTGTGGGTGTTGCTCACCGCGCCGGTGAGGATGCCGACCGTCACCCCGGCGGGCGGCGGGTGCTTGAGATCGGTGACCGGGCTTGCGGTGAACGCCACGTGATGCAGGAGCGCGACGATGCGCTCGTCCAAATCCAGCAGCGACATGTGGCATCCGGCGCAGGCGGCCAGCCAGTCGGTGGCGATCAGGACCTTTGCCATGGCAGCGTCTCCTTTTCAGGGCGTCCGACGGGTGCGCCGTTCGGGCCGCTTCAGGCCGGGGTCGTCCTCCAGACCGAGCGTCTCGGCCAGACGGCCCAGGATGTCCCAGTCGGGGCGGGACTGGCCGGAGGGCGGCAGGGCGGCATGGGCCCGGCACAGGCTCCCTTCGGTGTTGGTGAGGGTCCCGGAGCGCTCCAGCCAGGTCGCCATGGGCAGGAGCAGGTCGGCCCGGGCGGCCAGGGGCGAATCGTAGCAGGCCTGGGCGATGACGAAGGACCGGCGGTCGATCCCGGCCGCGAGCGCCTCCATGGTTCCGTTCTCCTCCCCGGCGATCACAAAAAGCGTGTCGCAGCCGGTCGGCTCCAGGGTGCCGTTCACGTCTACAGCGGACGCGGTGCGCGTGTTGACACCGGGCTGGAGCGCGAGGAAGCGCGCCCTGCCGGCCAGACGCTGCAGGGTGCGGCGGTCGGCTTTCTTCAGCCCGCTGCCGTAGACGACCATCGGGCGGGCGGCCGCCAAGAGCGCATCCACGGCGACCTCGAGCTGCCGGGGCACGACGTGCATTTCGGCGAAGGCCGCCAGCTCCCCCGGGCGCTTTCCGGCCGTGATCAGTCGCGCGCCGCGATCCACGGCGCGCTTGATTAGAAAGGCGGCCACCGGCTGATCGGCGCTGGGGTCCGTGCCGGCCAGAAGGATGGCGTCGCTTGCGCACAGATCGGCCAGCCGGCCTCTCTCCGCTGTCGGAAATGTGGCGCAGACTCCGTCGACCATGCCCCTCTGGCCGGCGTTGAGCGTGTCGAGGAAGATTTTCTTCGCGAGCATGAGCGCCTCGTTGGTCATCCGGGTGGAGGCCATCAGCCCCAGGCGCAGGGGGTCGGTGGCCTGCAGTCGGGCGGCCGCCTCGGCCAGCGCTTTTTCCCAGCTCACGGGAAGCCGTTCGCCCCCGTCGTTGAGCATCGGCGCCAGGATCCGCGGGCGGTGGTCCTCCAGCGCCTCGAAGCGTCCCCGGCGGCAGAGCAGGCCGCGGTTGACCGGCGCCTCCCACAGGCTCTCCAGCCGGAGCACCTGGCCGCGGTGCATGGCCACGTTCAGCCCGCAGCCGAGGCTGCATTGACTGCAGGTCGTGGCGATGCGTTCGAGCTCGGCCGGCCGGGCCATGAAGGCGCTGCGTTTTTCGATCAACGCCCCGGTCGGGCACACCTCGACGCAGGTGCCGCAGCCGACGCAGGTGGACTCTGCCAACGGCACGTCCATGTCGGCGCACAACATGGTCTGCGCCCCGCGCTGCCGAAGATCCAGCGTGTGGTTGCCGACCAGCTCGGCACAGGCCCGGACGCAGCGCCGGCAGAGCACGCAGCGGTTGTGGTCCAGCAGGTGGTGCGCGGGCGAGGCGTCCACGGCAAACCGGTGTTCATAGGTCGGGTAGACCCAGTGGTCCAGGCCGTAGCGGTAGCCGAGCTCCTGCAGCTGGCAGTCGCCGCTCATGGGGCAGGTCATGCAGAAATGGTTGCGCTCGGAGAAGATCAGCTCCAGCACGAACCGGCGGGCCGCGACCACCTTGGCGGACTCGGTTTGAACCTCCATGCGCTCGGTCGCCGGAAAGGTGCACGCGGGTTGGAGGGTCCGCTGCCCGCTCACTTCCACCAGGCATACGCGGCAGGCGCCCGCGGGGGCGAGCGCGGGGTGGTGGCAGAGGGTCGGGATGTCGATGCCGGCCCCCCGGGCGGCTTCGAGAACGGTCTGTCCGGCGTGTGCTGAAACCTTCTGCCCATTGATCGTGATCGTCACCGTGCCCATGGGGTGCCCTCCCTTCGGGATGGCGATGGTTGACAGGCGGCTGCGGTTTCCTAAACCCGGGCGGCCGCGGCCTCCAGTTCCTCCGGTTGCCTTTTTATCCGGCCTTGCAGCAGCCCCCACTCCAGATCGCAGCGCAGGCAGCGCCGGCACTCGGTGTGCACGTCGGCCTCCGCTGCGGTCCGCTCCACTTCGCTGAAATTGCGCCTGCGCCCGCTCACCGGGAGGGTTGCCGGCCGCACGCGCGGCGCGTCGCCGTACTGCGCCATGTTCCAGGTCAACGGCGGCAGGTGCACCTCGAGCGCCGCCCCGGCCGCGGCCGGCTGTCCCGTGCGCAGGTAGCTGTCCACTTCCCGGGCGACGCGGTTGCCCTGGGCCACGGCCTCGATCACCGAGGCCGGGCCGCTCACGGCATCTCCGGCCGCGAACACCCCGGGACGGCTGGTGTCGAGCGCCGGCCCGACCTTCAGCGTCGATCCCCGGCGCGTCTCCAGGCCCGAGTTCAGGAGACAGAGCGTGTCCGGTTCCTGGCCGACGGCCGGGATGACGAGGTCGACCGCCAGCTGCTCTAAAGCCCCCGGCACCGGCACCGGCCGCCGGCGGCCGCCGGCGTCGAACTCCGCCAGCTTCTGGCGCTGGATCTCGAGCGCCGCCGTCGGGAGAATGCGGACGGGGGCCGCCAGGAAATGGAACACCACCCCCTCCTCCCGGGCGGCCTCGATCTCCTCGGGATAGGCCGGCATGTCGGGCTGGGTGCGGCGGTAGACCAGGTGGACCTCGGCCGCCCCCAGCCGCCAGGCGGTGCGGGCGGCGTCCACCGCTGCATTGCCGCCGCCGATGACGGCGACCCGCCGGCCCGCGACGGCGGGCGCCGCGCCGAGCGCCACGTGGCGCAGGAAGTGGATTCCGGGCAGAACGTTGGGCCCCTCCTCGCCCGGGATGCCCAGGCGCAGGCTCCGGTGGGCGCCGATGGCCAGGACCGCCGCGCGGAAGCCCTGGGTTTCGAAGATCTCCTCCAGGGTGAAGTCCCGGCCGAGCGCCCGGTTGCAGATGATGTCCACCCCAGCGTGCCGAACATGGTCGACCTCCTTCTGCAGGATCTCGCGCGGCAGGCGGTATTCCGGGATCCCGACCGCCATCATGCCGCCCGGCACCGGCAGCGCCTCGAAGACGGTCGTCGGGTACCCCATCTGGGACAGCCGCAGCGCGGCCGTCAGTCCGGCCGGCCCCGAACCGATGACCGCCACCGGGTCGGTTCGGTCCGGCGGGGCCTTGACCGGCACCCAGGGGGCGGCCAGCTCGTGATCGGCCATGAAGCGTTTGACGGCGCGGATGGCGACCGGCGCGTCGATGTCGCCCCGGCGGCAGTGCTGTTCGCAAAACGCCGGGCAGACGCGCCCGCAGACGAGGGCGAAGGGGTTGCGTTCGCGGTGCACGGCGAGCGCCTCGGCGTAGCGGCCCTCCGCGGCGAGGCTGACGTAGGCCGGCACGTCCACCCCGGCCGGGCAGGCGTTCATGCAGCGCGCCGGGGTCAGCTCCTTGCAGGCCCCGGCCGGGCAGCGGTGCTCCTCGATGTGGGCGATGAACTCGTGCTCGAAGTAGCGCAGGGCCGCCATCACGGGCCCCGGCGTGAGCTGGCCCAGCGCGCAGAGGCTGGCCGTCTCCATGCCCGCGGCGATCGCGCGGATGCGGTCGAGGTCCTCGCGGCGGCCCTCCCCGGCGCAGATCCGGCTCAGCACCTCGAGCATGCGTCGGCCGCCGGCGCGGCAGGGGATGCACTTGCCGCAGCTCTCCGCCGTCGCGAAGGTCAGGAAGAACTTGGCGAACTCCACCATGCAGGTCTCCTCGTCCACCACGATCATGCCGCCCGAGCCCATGACGGCCCCCACATCGCGCAGGGAGTCGAAGTCCACCCTGACGTTCAGGTGGGCCGGCGGGATGCACCCGCCGAGCGGCCCGCCGGTCTGGACGGCCTTGAACCGCCGCCCGCCGGCGATCCCGCCGCCGATGTCGAAGATGATCTCCCCGAGCGGGATCCCCATGGGGACCTCCACGAGCCCGGTGCGGCGCACCTTGCCGGTCAGGGCGAAGATGGCGGTGCCGGGGCTTTTCGGCGAACCGATCGCTGCGAACCACTCCGCGCCGTCGAGGATGATCCGGGGGGTGAGCGCATAGCTCTTGACGTTGTTCAAGGTGGTGGGTTTGCCCCACAGCCCCGCCACGGCCGGAAACGGCGGCCGCGGGCGCGGCTCGCCCCGGCGGCCCTCGATCGAGGCCAGGAGAGCCGTCTCCTCGCCGCACACGAAGGCCCCGGCCCCCTCCTTGACCTCGAGCTCGAAGCTGAACCCGGTGCCGAGGATCTGCTCGCCGAGCAGCCCGAGGTCGCGCGCCTGGTCGATGGCCGTGTGCAAACGCTTCAGCGCCAGCGGGTACTCCGCGCGGCAGTAGACGTAGCCGCGCGCCGCGCCGATGGCATAGGCCGCGATGGCCATGCCTTCGATCAGGCTGTGGGGGTCGCCTTCGATGATGCTGCGGTCCATGAAGGCCCCCGGGTCGCCCTCGTCGGCGTTGCAGACCACGTACTTGGGCTCGCCTTTGGAGAAGCTGGTGAACTCCCACTTCAGGCCGGTGGGAAACCCGGCGCCGCCCCGTCCCCGCAGTCCGGAGGCCTTCATTTCGGCCAGCACGCGGCGCGGGCTCATCTCCCTCAGCACCCGGGCCAGGGCGGTGTAGCCGTCGCGGGCAATGGCCTCCCGGATCTCCTCCGGGTCGATCAGGCCGCAGTTGCGAAGGGCGAGGCGCTGCTGCTTGCGGTAGAACGGCAGCTCCTCGTAACGCGGGACGGCGTCGTGGTCCGCCGGCGGCGGGTGCGGCGGGGAGGTTTCCGCCGGCAGGCGGCCGACGGCCCACTCGCGCACCACGCGGCCTCCGATCAGGTGCTCCTCGATCAGGCGCGGGATCATCTCGGGCCGGACGGGACCGTAGGTGATGCGCCCCGCACCCATCCGGTCGATGTCGACCAGCGGCTCGCGGGAGCACATGCCGATGCAGCCGACGCCGAAGAGTCGAGCGCCCACCCCCCGCGCCCGGATCTCGGCTGCGATGGCCTGGTAGGTCTCCCGGGCGCCGGCGGCGATCCCGCAGGTCCCCAAGCCGACGATGATCCGCGCGTCGGACCTCGCAGAGTCGGCGGCGGAACGGCGGGACTCTTCCCGCAGGTTCATGAAGGCCTCTATGCTCGTGAGTTTCGGCATGGTGTCCTCTGCGCTAAGGGGTCAACGGTTCACGGTTCAGCGGATTAACCTGTCAGCAGCTTTTACAACCCTGAACCATTCATCCGGAACCTATATCGGGTTTTCAACCGCTGAACCGTGCACCCGGCAACCTGTTTTTTTCATTCCAGAGCCCTCAACATCGCGGCCATCCTCTCGGGTACGATTTTACCGATCGTCTGCTCGTCGACCACGGCCACCGGCGCCAGCCCGCAGGAGCCCACGCAGTAGACCACCTCGCAGGTGACGCGGTAGTCCGGCGGCGCACGATGTGCCGGCCGCGCCGGGTCAGGTAGAACTGGGAGTAAAAGGTCGCCACGCCGAACACCCGGCCGAGCGGCGCCCTCAAGCCGGTTGCCACGCGCCGCAGCACCTCGGGCGGCAGATAGCCGAAAATCGCCTGCGCGCGCTGGAGCACCGGGATGACGGCGCCTTTCCGGCCGCGCCACTCCTCGAGCACGGCATCGAGCCGCGTCCATTCGGGTCCCGCTTCCGCTGTGATCTCCAAGGCGTTCATCTCTTCTCCTCCCCGGCGGCGGCCGGCAGGTGGACCACGAAGAGAGTACCGGCGCCCTCCTCGCTCTCCACGACGATGCGGCCGCCGAGTTTGTCGATGTTCTCCTTGACGATGGCCAGGCCGAGCCCCGTGCCCACCACCTCCATCGCTCGGGCGTTTTCCGCGCGGAAAAACTCGGTGAAGAGCCGGGGCCGGTCTTGGTGGGGTATGCCGATGCCGGTGTCGCCGACTTCGATGCGCACGGTGCCGTCGGCTTTCGAGAACCGGACCGCGACCGACCCCTCGTCGGGGGTGTACTTTACGGCGTTGGACACGAGGTTCTCCAGGATCTGCTCGATGGTCTCCAGCGGGCCGCGGATCGGCGGCAGCTCCTCCGCCGGGAGCTCGACGCGAAAGGCCAGCCGCTTCTCGGCCGCCCGGTCCTGAAAAGTGCGCTGGACCCGGCGCGCGAGGTCCGCCGGCACGGTCGAACCGCCGAGGGCCTCCTGCCGTCGATCCCGGTTGCGGCTGAGGGTCAGCAGCTCGTTGATCATCGAGAGCATGGTCCGGGCGCGGCGGTCGAGCCGGCGCAGGTATTCGTCCTGGTCGTCGGTGAGCCCGCCCAGGTACCTGCCCCGCACCACGTCGAGAATGCTCACCATGCCCGCCAGCGGCGCCCGCAGGTTGTGGGCCACCTTCATCATGAACCAGTTGCGCTCGTTGCTGAGCGTCTTGACCGCGTCGTAGGCGCGGGCGTTTTCCAGGGCGATCGCAACGATCTTGGCTGCCAGCCGAAAAAACGCCACGTCATCGGCGCTGAAGCGGTCGGGTTTGGCGCAGTAGGCCCCCAGGATTCCGATCACCCGACCGTCGACCTTCAGCGGCAGGAAGAGCACCGACTGGATCTGCGCCTCGCTGAGCGCCTCGCCGAACTGGAAGCTCTCCCTCTCGGCGAGCCGGCCGGTGACGAAGGGCTCGCCCTCGATGATGCGCCGGTTGAGCGGGCTGCGGGCCACTTCGACCCGATTTTCGCCGATGACGTGCTCCGGCAGGCCGAAGGCCGCGGCGTAGCGCAGGAATCTGCCGTCTTCGCTGAGCAGCTTGACCGAAATCCCCTTGACGTGCATCACCCGCGCCGTTTCGGCCGTGGCGGTCTCCAGCACCTGCTCCAGGGTGTGCGTGGAGCCGATGGTCTCCAGGATCGAAAAGAGCGTTTGCAGCTGGTGATGGAACCGGGCTTGCGCTTCGCGCTCGCGCTCCAGGGCCGCCAGGCGCCGCTGCAGCCTGCGCAGGATCGCCCCGGCCAGCAGGGCGATCGGCAGCCCGAAGGCGGCGAAGCGTGCCAGGGCGGCCGCCGTGCCCCAGGCGTCGGGGGCGGGGGCGAGGTCCTCGCCGCGGAAGATCAGCGGCTGGTGCGGCAGCCAGCCGGCAAGCTCCGCCAGGCCCGTCAGCGCCAGCGCGGCCAGGATGCCCGTGCCCGCGCCCCAGGCCTGCGGCGCCGGCAGGAGCAGCGCAGCGCAGCAGGCGGGGACCAGCAGGGCGAACAGGACCGGGCTGCCCAGCCCGCCGGAAAGATAGACGGCGGCCCATAGGGCGGCGCTGTCCAGCGCCACCTGCCAGCGTGCAAAACGCGCGCGGCCTTCGGGGGTGCCCAGCCGATCTCCTAGACGCTGTGACCACTGCCGGAGCCATGCATTGGCGGCGAGCAACGCGGCGGCGACCAGCAACATGCCGAAAAGGGGGAAGCTCACCCCGGCGCCCCAGGCGGCCAGCGCGGCGAATGCGATCAGCCCGGCGGCCGCCCAGCGGGCGCTCACCGGCCAGCGGACATAGGGGTCCAGCGACGGCAAGGGGGAGATGGGAGCGGTGTCGGTGACGCCTGCGGCCATGCGCCTTCCTGTCTTCTCCGCCGCGGTCCGGCCGGTGTGGACGCGAAGCCGGATCAGGCGGTCTTGCGCTCTTTCAGGACCGCCGCGATCTTCGCCAGGAGCTTCTTGGCGTCGAGCGGTTTTTCGAAGAGCCACTCCACCGGCCACTGCTCGCCCAATATGAACTCGAAGGGGCCGGCGCCCTCGGTGCGGACCTTGTCGAGAAAGGCCGTCAGCATGATGATCGGCAAATCCCTGAACCGCGGATCTTCCTTGAGCTTGAAGGCCAGGTCGAAGCCCTCGGTGTCGGTGGTCATCATGACATCCAGGAGCAGGATGTCCGGCGTGATCCGGTCCAGCAGGCCGAGCGCCGCGGCGCCGCTCGGCGCCGTGTGGACTTCGTAGCCGTTTTTCTCAAGGATGATCCGGGTGGTGGCCACAATGTCCGGGTCGTCGTCCACCACGAGAATGAGGCCCTTGCTGTCCATGGGGAATCGCCTCCTCGGCCGGCCCGGCGGGGGACCGCCCTCACTCCTGGGCCGTGAAAGGGTTGACCACCATCACCGGCACGGGCGAGGACTTGACGACCCGCTCGGCAACCGAGCCGAACATGATTTTGTCGAGCCCCCGGCGGCCGTGGGTGCCCATGACGACCAGGTCGATGCCCATCGCCCCGATGTAGCTCAGGATCTCGTCGGAGGGGTCGCCGGCGGCTACCTTGACCTTGACCCCGTCGAGGCCCTTGAAGTGCTCCCCGGCGAACTCGTAGAGCCGCTTTTCGGCCCCCTCGATGACCTCCTTTTCGAACTGGCTCACCGAAGGGTGCGGCACGTACATGCTGGTGAAGTAGTCGAACACCCGGGCCACGAACAGCAGGTGGACGCGCGCTCCGTGTTTGGAGGCCATGTTTTGCACGTA
Organism: Desulfobacterales bacterium; assembly: GCA_025454255.1. GTDB lineage: Bacteria > Desulfobacterota > Desulfobacteria > Desulfobacterales > SpSt-501 > SpSt-501. The sequence goes on from JALOOU010000057.1 coordinate 15,682, forward strand.
CGGCACCACTTTGACGGACGCCGGCGAAAGGTCGACCGGGAACAGGATTTTCTTGAAGTCTTTCATGCGTCTCCTCCCTGGTGAGTGTCAGGTGACGCCGCCAGCGTTGCTGCGACCGGCGCGTTCAGTGCACGATCCACACCGAGCGGTCGTGGGCCAAATGCAGCACCTTGTTGGTGACCCGCCCGATGAAAAAGTCCCGCACGCGGGACACCCCCCGCCGGCCCAGGGCGATGATGCCGATCTCCTCGGCCCGGGCGTGCTTGACGATCTCGGCCGCCCGGCTGACAGCCCCGGACACGAACCGCGTGCTGACCCGCTCGGGAGCCACCCCCAGATCGGCGAGCCGGGATTTGGCGAGGTCGAACTTGGCCATGATGTTCTCGTGCGCCGATGGTGCGTTTTCCGGGGGCGCCAGAAAGCGTCGGATACCCGGAGGGGCGTCGCTGCCGCCCCGGAAGACATGCAGCAGGCAGATGGTGACCTCCGGAAACGGTGCGACCAGGGCCCCGAGGAACCGCGTGGCCCGCAGCGCGCCGGCGGAGCCGTCGAAGCCGACCAGGATCCTCTTTCCGGGTGGTTTGCGTCCGGCGATGAGCAGGGGGGCGAAGCCCATCCCCTGCAGGAGCTTGAGCGTCACGCTGCCGATCACCATGCCCGCCAGGGGCCCCATGCCGCGGCGGCTGGCGACGACGAACTCGAAATCCCTCCGGGCCTCGCGGATGATGTCGCGGGCGACCCCGCTCTGGCGGCGCCGGATTTTGACCTCGATGCGCTCCTCCGGGAACTGCCTGGCGGTCAAGGTGCGGCGGGCCAGGCTGAAGTGCTCCTCGATCTGCCGGAGTTCCTCTGCCTGCCACCTCTGCACCCCCGTGGGGACGGTCGAGAATCTCCGGTCCAAGTCGAAACAGGCCTCCGGCGCGCCGCTGTAGACATGGAAGAGCACCGCCTTGAGGGCGTGAAACGGCTGGAAAGAGGCCACGAAGCGGCAGGTCTCCAGGGCGCGTTCGGAGCCGTCCAGGGGAACCAGGAATTGCCGTTGCTTTTTCACCGGCGCCCCCCTGCGAGTAGCGGGTTGCGGAGAAGGGCTCGACCCTCTCAAACCGAGGGCCCCAACCCATACGCAGCAACAGGCATGCCACCTGCCGGGTGCGGCCGTCTGCAATTCAACATTCTGAATTGTTATTGTTTTAATGTTTGCGGGGAGGGATCGGGGACAAAGGGGCCCTTCGCCGGCCTGTCGGCTTGCTTTACATGATGTAAAGATGCGCCCCGGCGGCGCGAATGCGCTGCGCCGGGGCCGGCGCTTTGAAAACGGCCTCCGGCGCCGCGCGTGTTCGCCGCGCCGAGTTCAGGCTGCAAAAATCTCCCGTCGGTTCTCGCGGTGGTCCACGAGATAGAGCAGGGTCGCCACCTGGGCGAGCTCATCCTTGAGCGCCGGCAGCTTCGCGCGGTCCAGGCCGTACATGCGGATGTAGACCTTGCGGAAGCCCTCCGGGACGTTCTCGTAGGAGGTGAGGATGCTCACCATGCGGCCTCCGTGTTTGCGGATGGGGTCGGCCAGCTCCTTGATGGAGCCCGGCCGGTCGTGGATCAGGAAGGCCATCTGGATGCCGCGTTTGCCGACGCCGGTCAGTGCGATCAGCACCCGGAAAATGTCCGTCTGGGTGATGGTGCCGACGACGGTTCCGGCGGCATCGACGACGGGGGCACCGGAGATTTTTTTGGCGAGCAGGATCTCGGCCGTCTCCTCGGCCGTCAGATCCGGCGAGACAGTGACCGGGAACTTGGTCATGATGGACTTCACCTTGATCTTGGCGATCAGGTAGAGCATCTCGTGCACATCCAGCGTGGTGGCGTCCGAGGCCGAGGCCCGCTTCAGGTCCCGATCGGTGACGACCCCGACCAGTTTGCCGCCGCTGAGCACCGGCAGCATGCGGATCTCGTGCTGCTTCATCAGTTTGATGGCATCCTGCATGGAGTCGTTCTCGTCGATGGTGACCGGGTTGGGGCTCATCCAGTTCTTGACCAGCATGGCGACCTCCTTCGTGTGAGGGTGCGGGGGGCCTGAGCTTCAGCCATCCGGGTTGCCCCAGCATAGCACATCCGATTCAGCCGATGCAATCCGTTCGCGGGCGCTCCCCCGGCAGGCCCCCGGTGAGGCTCACCCCGGCTCGTCCTCCCCCACGGTCGTCTTCAGCTTGAGCCGGTACTTGTCGATCTTGGAATGCAGGGTCGGCCGCGACAGGCCGAGCAGTTTGGCCGCCCGCGACCGATTGCCGTGGGTGAGCTTCAGCGCCTCGCTGATCAGCATGCTGGCGAACTGGTCCATGGCGGCGTCGAATCGATTGGGCGTCCCGCCGGCGCTCAGGCACTGGCGGATCCATCGGCGCGCGGGCGGGTCCGCCCCGCGGGGGAAGACTCCCAGGTTGGCGGCGCCCTCGACGGCGTAGGCCACCTCGGCGGCCTGGATCGGGGCCCCGCGGTTGAAGATCAGCGCCTTCTGGAGGGTATTGGCCAGTTCGCGCACATTGCCCGGCCAGCCGCAGCGGCTCAGTGCCGCCACCGCTTCCGGGTCGATTCCGGGGTTGTCCATGTCGAGCTCGGCGGCATAGCGCGCCAGAAAGTAGTCCACCAGCAGGGGGATGTCGTCCAGCCGGTCCTGCAGCGGCGGCAGTTGGATGGTCACCACCTTCAGCCGGTAGTAGAGGTCTTCGCGGAACCGGCCCGCCTGCAGGGCCTTTTCCAGGTCCCGGTTGGTGGCGGCGATGATGCGCACATCCACCGGGATCGTTTCCCTCCCGCCCAGCCGTTCGATGCTCCGCTCCTGGAGCAGCCGCAGGATTTTCGATTGGATGCCGAAGGGCATGTCGCCGATCTCGTCTAGGAAGACCGTGCCGCCGTTGGCCTGCTCGATTTTGCCCAGGCGGCGGTGGGCGGCCCCGGTGAAGGCGCCCCGCTCGTAGCCGAAGAGCTCGCTTTCGAGCAGATTTTCCGGGATGGCCACGCAGTTGATCACCTGAAACGGCCGGTCGGCCCGCAGACTGTGGGTGTAGATCGCCCGCGCCACGAGCTCCTTGCCGGTGCCTGAGGCCCCGCGGATGAGTACCGTGGCCTCGGTGGGCGAGACCCGCCCGATGGCTTTGTAGACCTCCTGCATCGGTCGGCTGCGGCCGATGATCGCTTCGCGTCTGGCCGGGTCCGGGCCCCCGTCCATCTCCACCGGCGAGCGCATGAATCGGCCGGCCTCCAGGGCCTGGGCGATCACGGCCAGCATCGCGGGGATCTCGAACGGCTTGAGGACGTAGTCGAACGCGCCGAGCTTGGTGGCCTCGATCGCGTTTTCGGTCGTGGCATAGGCGGTCATGATGATCACCGGCAGCTTGGGGACCAGGCCGTGGATCTGGCGGAAGGTCTCCAGGCCGCTTTGCCCCGGCAGGCGCATGTCCAGGATGACGAGGTCCGGCACGCTGCGTTGGACCTTGCGCAGCGCCTCTTCGCCGGAGGCGGCGCTCGCCACCGCGTAGCCCTCCTCGGAGAGCAGCTTCTTGAAGCTGCGCCGCAGCTGGTCGTCGTCGTCAACGATGAGAATCGTGCTCATCTCCCGGCTCCTGGAGCGCAAGGGTGATGATGAAAGCGGTGCCGCGGCCGTCGCCGGCTTCGACGTCGATTCGTCCGCCGTGGTCGGTGATGATGCGCTGCGCGATGCTCAGGCCCAAGCCCGTGCCGTCCTCCTTCGTGGAGAAAAAGGGCTGGAAGATCTTTTCGCATACCTCGGGCGGGATGCCGGGGCCGCTGTCGTGCACCCGGAGAACGGCCGCCCGCCTCCGGTCGGGAAGAGGGGCGGTGCGCTCCTCGATGTCGATGGTCCCGCCCCGCACCATGGCCTCGCAGGCGTTGACCATGATGTTGACCAGGACCTCCTTGAGCTGCTCGGGGTCGGCCGTCACCGCGGGCAGCGGCTCGCTGCGCCGGACCCGAACGTTCACATCGTAGGCCCGCAGGCGGTGCTCCAGCAGGCGGATGGCGGAATCCACAACGGCGCTGGGGCTGACCGGCTCCATGCGGAGCCGAGGCGGGCGGGAGAACTCGAGGAAGCTCTGCAGAATCGTGTCGATGCGGCGGATCTCCGCGGCGATCACCTCCAGATCCTCCCGCTGCGTGGGGCTGAGCTCCAGGGAGCGGCTCAGCGAAAACAGGCGCATCTGAACGGAGGTGAAGGGGTTGCGGATGCTGTGGGCCATGCTGGCGGCCAGTTTTCCCATGACGGTCATCTTCTCCGCATGGGCCAAGGTTTCGCGGCTGCGCTCCAGCTCGACGCTGGTGTGGTCGACGTCGTGCAGGAGCACCCGCACGCGGCGGCTCAGGGCTTTGAGGTCATCTCCGGACCCGCGGGGCTCTCCGTGGCGGGTGGCCTCCGCCATGAGCCGGCGCAGCGGGACCAGCATCTGGTAGACGACCACCAGGAAAAGCAGGGTGCAGAGCAGGGCCGTGCTCAGCATGGCGATCAGCGCCGCCAGCCGCATGCGGATGGCCTGGGTGTGGATGGCGGCCTGGGCGGCGGGCAGGCTCTGCGGGGTGATCGCCGCCGCCGCTTCCTCCATGCGGTAGGTGGCGACCATCAGCATCAGGCCGAGGCCGAAGATGATGCCGGCCAGGCCGCAGAGAATCAGGATGATTCTGGTTTTCAGGCTGATGCTGAGCATGCCAGCCTCATTGCGTCCTTGATCGCGACGGGCCGCCGGAAGGCCGGCATCTGGTTATCGGCCGGGAAACCACCTGCACAACCATCGGATATGATCCGCCATGGCCCCCCCGGCGGGGAGGCGAGAGCCGGCGGCCGCCGCCGTATCCGCGCCGATTTCATCCCGGAAGGGTGGCTGTCGGTTCAGGCCAAGGCCGCAGCGATCTTACCGCCGGAGGCCCACAGGCTCGCCGCCGAGGAAGGCGGGGAGCGGGAACGCCGGCCCGGGCCGCAAGCCGCCATTTCGGGTTGGAACGGAACGGATCGGTGCCAGGCACTAGTTGCCCCCGGCGCGCGAGCTCAGCACCATCTGCTGGAGACGGGCGAAGACGGCGGCGCCCTCGAGCCCTGTTTTCTCCTGGCCGGAAGCGATGCGGTGCAGGCGCGGCAGGGCCTCTTTGTCGAGGGAGCCGAAGTGCTCCTCGGTAAGCCGCAGCGCGTGGTGCATGCGGTTGAAAATGACCGCCGGGCCGAGAACCTCCTCGCCGGTCGCGCGCGTGAAGACGGCGCCGAACAGGCTGCAGTGGGGCACGCGGAAGAGCCGCGGGGGCTCCCGGAAGCCCAGCAGCTCCGCAAACAGGGCCAGGCACTCGTCGACGCCTTCCGGGTAGCGGCTTTCGAGCGAGGCGATCCCGTCGCGGCGGATGTCGTTGATGTCGTCGGCGCTGAAGCTCAGGTCGATGGCGGCGATGCATTCGGCCTGCACGTCCCTGAGGGAGTCCGCCTTGCGGCTCACCTTGACGTCGGAGTCCCTCAGGATCTTCACGATATTGCGGATGTTGACCATTTCGCCGACCTCGGGGCTCTTGCGCATCGCCACATCGGCGGCCGTGGTGCGGTAGATGGGCAGCTCGTTGTCGAGCACGAGAATTTTGGGCGGCGGCGCCCCGGCCTCGCGGATGTAGAGATCCAGGTCGCGCTCGCGCCGGTAGACATAAGGGCTCAGGCCCAGCAGCTCGCGCATGGCGCCCTTGTCGAGCTTGGCATCGCCGCCCGGCGGCCCCAGGGTCGCCAGCACGCGCTCGGCCAGCCGGTCGATCCGGATTTTTGCCAGCAGGTTCTCCTTGAATCCCATTGGACCTCCTCCGATGGTGACTGTGGTGTAGCACAATCACCCGGTAGAGTAAATTGACCCTCGCCGGCCGATGGTGTATAGGGCCTGGGTCGGCTCTATCCGGCGCAAACACCCAACGCGGACCCATCGGCCCCCATGACGGACCACGTTATCCTGACCTATGCGGGCAACCACTACCGGCTGCCCGTCGTCACCGGCTCGGCGGGAGAGCAGGCGATCGATATTTCCCGGTTGCGTGCCGAAACCGGGCTGATCACGCTCGATGCCGGATTCGCCAACACGGGAAGCTGCCGGAGCGCCATCAGCTACCTGGACGGCGAAAAGGGGATATTGCGCTACCGCGGCATCCCGGTGGAGCAGCTCGCGGAGTGCTCCACGTTCAAGGAGACCGCCTACCTGCTCATCAACGGCGAGCTGCCGAGCCAAAAAGCGCTGACCCGGTTTTCGGTCCTGCTGAACGACCACTCCCTCGTCCACGAGGACATGAAGATCTTCTACCAGAGCTTCCCGCGCTCCTCCCACCCCATGGGCATCCTCTCCGCCATGGTGAACGCGCTGCGCAGCTTCTACCCCGAGCTGCAGCGCCTGGAGGAGGAGATCGACATCACGGTGACCCGCCTGCTCTCAAAGGTCCGCACCATGGCGGCCATGTCCTACAAGATTTCGCGCGGGCACACCGTGGTCTACCCCCGGCCGGACCTGACCTACTGCGCCAACTTCCTCAACATGATGTTCGACTCCCCGGTCAGGCCCTTCGAAATCGACCCCGATGTGGTCAAGGCCCTCAATGTCTTTTTGATCCTGCACGCCGACCACGAGCAGAACTGCTCCACCGCCGCCGTGCGCGTCGTGGGCAGTGCGCGCGTGAACCTCTACACCGCCATATCGGCCGGGATCGCCGCGCTCTGGGGTCCCCTGCACGGCGGTGCCAACCAGGCCGTGATCGAAACGCTGAGCGAGGTCGCGCAGTCGGGGACGCTGGATCGGGTGCTCGCCCGGGCCCGCGACCCAAAGGACCCCTTCCGCCTGCCCGGCTTCGGCCACCGCATCTACCGGACCTACGATCCCCGCGCCCGGATCATGAAACGCATGGCCCACGTGCTGCTCGACAAGCTGAGGATCTCCGACCCCCTGCTCGATGTCGCCCGGCGGCTCGAGGAGATCGCCCTCAAGGACGCCTATTTCATCGACCATCACCTATACCCGAATGTCGATTTCTACAGCGGGATCGTTTTGCGGGCCATCGGCATCCCCACCAACATGTTCACCGTGATGTTCGCCATCGGCCGGCTTCCGGGCTGGATCGCCCAGTGGAAGGAGAGCATGGACGACCCCGATTGGAAGCTTTGCCGGCCGCGGCAGGTCTACACCGGGCCGAACGAGAGGCCCTATGTGCCGATCGAAGATCGGCCGAGTTAGCGACCAACGTTCAATCAACCCATCAGGAGGGAGAAGACCATGATCGTCGGCGTGCTCAAGGAGATCAAGACCAAGGAGAACCGGGTGGCCATGACGCCGGCCGGGGTGGAGCAACTGGTGGCCCACGGCCACACGGTGGGCGTCGAAACGCTCGCGGGGGAGGGCTCGGGCTTCACCGACGCCCAGTACGAGACGGCCGGGGCGCGCATCATGGCCTCGCCCAAGCAGGTCTACGGCCAATGCGCCATGGTGATGAAGGTCAAGGAGCCGCTGCCCGTCGAGTTCCCCTTGATCCGCAAGGGCCAGGTGGTGTTCACCTATTTCCACTTCGCGGCCTCCGCGGAGCTGACCCGGGCGCTGATCGCCTCCGGGGCCACGGCCGTGGCCTATGAAACCGTCGAAAAGGCGAACGGCTCCCTGCCCCTGCTGACACCGATGAGCGAGGTCGCCGGGAAGATGGCGGTGCACGAGGGCGCCAAGTACCTAGAGAAGATCTACGGCGGCAAGGGCAAGCTGCTGGGAGGGGTGCCCGGGGTGGACTGCGGCACGGTGCTGGTCATCGGCGGCGGGATCGTCGGGGTCAACGCCGCCAAGATCGCCTGCGGCCTGGGGGCCAAGGTCTACCTGCTGGATACCAATTTGGAGCGGCTGCGCTACCTGAGCGATGTCATGCCCCCCAACTGCTTTCCGGTGGTCTCCAGCCCGGCCAACATCCGCAAGTACCTCCAGGAGGCCGACTTGGTGGTGGGCGCGGTGCTGATTCCGGGCGCGACCGCCCCCCGGCTGGTCACGCGCGACATGCTCAAACTCATGAAGAAGGGCACGGTGATCGTCGATGTCGCCATCGACCAGGGCGGCTGCGTGGAGACCGCCCGGCCGACCACCCACGACGACCCGATCTACGAGGTGGATGGGATCATCCACTACTGCGTGGCCAACATGCCGGGTGCGGTCTCGATGACATCCACCATCGCCCTGACCAACGCCACCCTGCCTTATGCCCTGCAGATCGCCGACAAGGGCATCGAGTCTGCCGCGCTCGAGAACCCCGAGATCGCCAAGGGGATCAACATCATGGCCGGCAAGGTGACCTACCCGGGGGTGGCCCAGGCCTTCGGCCTCAAATACACGCCCCTCGAAAAGGTGCTGGGCCGCAAGCGGCGCACCTGATGCCCGGGAAGCGGTCCAGAGGTCAGTGCTTGAAGAGAAGGGTTCAGAGTTCAGGGACTACATCCCTATCCGCGGCAGGCCCCGCCTGCCTGCTGAACCCCTGAACCCCGAACCCTGAACCCTAAACTCTGTACACTGTACCTCAACCACAGAGAGGAGTCCTGCCCCATGGCGAACAGAAAGCCGTCGATCGAGGAGCTCTGCGTCAACACGATACGCGGGCTGGCGATGGATGCCGTCGAGGCGGCCTCATCGGGGCACCCCGGCGCCCCCATGGGGTTGGCCCCGGCCGGGTTTGTGCTGTGGACCCAGGTGCTCAAGCACAACCCGGCCGATCCCGGCTGGGCCGACCGGGACCGCTTCGTGCTTTCGGGCGGACACGCCTCGGCGTTGCTCTACAGCCTGCTGCACCTGTGCGGCTACGACCTGCCGCTGGAGGAGATCCGGCGCTTTCGGCAGTGGGGCAGCCGCACCCCGGGCCACCCGGAATTCCGGCACACGCCCGGGGTGGAGACCACCACCGGCCCCCTCGGCCAGGGGATTGCCAACGCGGTCGGCATGGCCATCGCCGAGCGGCACCTGGCCGCGCGCTTCAACCGCGGGGCGCTGAGGGTCGTCGACCACTTCACCTACGTCTTCTGCGGCGACGGGGACCTCATGGAGGGCGTCGCCTCCGAAGCGGCCTCGCTCGCCGGGCACCTGGGGCTCGCGCGGCTCATCTGCCTCTACGACGACAACCGGGTCACCATCGACGGGGGCACGCACCTGTCGTTCACGGAGAATGTGGCCCAGCGCTTCAGGGCCTACGGGTGGCAGGTGCTGCGGGTCGCTGACGGCAACGATCTGCGCGCCATTCGCCAGGCGTTCACCGCGGCGCGCGCGGAAAGCGCCAAGCCCTCGCTGATCGTCTGCCGCACCCAGATCGCCTATGGCAGCCCGAACAAACAGGGGTCCCACGAGGCCCACGGCGCCCCCCTGGGGCCGGCGGAGGTGCGCCTGGCCAAGGAGCGGCTGAACCTGCCGCCGGAGGAGTCCTTCTGGGTCCCCGCGCCCGTGCGCGCCCGATTCCAGCGCTGTCTCCAAAGCGGCGCCAAGTCCCAAGCGGCTTGGCGCCGGCGTTTCGATGCCTGGTCCCTCAAGCACCCGGAGTTGGCCGGGCAGTGGCGCCTCGCCATGGACGGGGGGCTGCCTCCCGGCTGGGATGCCGACCTGCCCGATTTCGCCGACGCCAAACCGATCGCCACGCGCTCCGCCTTCGGGCTGGCATTGAACGCCGTGGCGTCGAAGCTTCCGGCGCTCATGGGCGGCTCGGCCGACCTCACCCCCTCCAACAACACCTCGATTGCCGGCGCCCGCGATTTCCAGAAGGATGCGCCGCAGGGCCGCTATCTGCGCTTCGGAGTGCGGGAGCACGCCATGGGCGGGGTCCTTTCCGGCCTGGCCCTGCATGGCGGCGTGCGGCCCTATGGGGGCACCTTCCTGGTCTTTGCCGACTATATGCGCCCGGCCATGCGCCTGGCCGCTTTGATGAGGCTGCCCGTGATCTACATCTTCACCCATGACAGCATCGCCGTCGGCGAGGACGGACCCACGCACCAGCCGGTGGAGCAGTTGGCGTCGCTGCGGGCCATTCCGGGGCTGACCGTCATCCGCCCGGCGGATGCCACCGAAACCGCCGCCGCCTGGCGCCTGGCGCTGCAGAAAACCGACGGCCCCGTCGCGTTGCTCCTCAGCCGCCAGAGCCTGCCGGTGATCGATCGGCGGATCGCGCCTGCGGCCGACCTGCTGCGGCACGGGGCCTACACGCTGGCCGATCCGGCCGCCGCCCCGGCGGTCATCCTGATCGCCTCCGGCTCCGAGGTGAGCGTGGCGCTGCAGGCCCAGCGGATGCTCGCCGCACGCGGCGTCGCCGCGCGCGTGGTCAGCATGCCGAGCTGGGAGCTCTTCGAGCAGGCGCCTGCGGAGTACCGGGATTCCGTGCTGCCGCCGCGGGTGACGGCGCGGGTTGCGATCGAGGCCGGCTCGCCCATGGGCTGGGAGCGCTACGCGCAAGCGGGGGTTTTCATGAGCGGCTTTGGGGCTTCCGCCCCCGGCGCGGCGGTGATGGAAAAATTCGGGTTTACGGCCGAAGCGCTGGCCGCAAAGGCCTTGGCGGTGCTGGGCGGGCATGCGGCGCGTGGGTAGCCGCCCCGGGGACGCGCCGCCGGGCGCCCCGTCCGTTCAAGGGCAAACGGCGCGGAGTTCACCCGAGAGCGCCCGGCGGCGATCGGTGGCCGGGGTTTTGTATGCCGGCGGCGCTTTTCTGGCGTGGGGATTCAGCCCCGTTTACTGGAAGGCCCTGCAGTCGGTGCCGGCGCTCGAGATCGTCGCCCACCGCGTGGTGTGGTCCTTCCTGTTCCTGGCGGTGTTGATCCTGGTGCAGGGGCGCTGGTGCGAGTTTCGGTCGGCGCTGGGCAGCCCGCGGGTGCTCCTGGAGTTGTCCCTCACCACGCTGCTGGTCAGCGGCAACTGGCTGCTTTACATCTGGGCCGTCAACGCGGGCCACCTGCTCCAGGCCAGCCTGGGCTACTACATCAATCCGCTCGTGAACGTGCTGCTCGGGATGGTGTTCCTGCGGGAGCGCCTGCGCCGCCCCCAGGCGCTGGCGGTGCTTTTGGCCTGTACGGCGGTCGTGCTGCGCAGCGTTTCGTTCGGCCAGTTTCCCTGGATCGCGCTGACGCTCGGGTTCAGTTTCGGCCTGTACGGCTTGATCCGCAAGATCGCGCCGGTAGGCTCCCTGGTCGGGCTTGCCGTGGAGACGCTCCTGCTGACGCCGATCGGCGCGGCCTACCTGGTCTACCTCGAAATGCACGGCGCCGGGGCCCTGCTGCACGGCGGCCTGGCCGTGGGCGTTCTCCTGGTGGGGACCGGGGTGTTCACCGCGGTGCCGCTGCTGCTTTTCAACCTGGGGGCGCGGCGGATCAACCTGTCGACGGTGGGCCTGATGCAGTACACGGCGCCGAGCGGCATGTTCCTGTTGGCGGTGTTCGCCTACGGCGAGCCCTTTACGGCCGTTCAGGCGTGGACCTTCGTGCTGATCTGGAGCGCGCTGGCGATCTACTCGCTCGATTCGGTCCGTGCCTTCCGGCGGGCGGTCACGCCGTGACATTTGCGTGCGTGTTTACAAGTGCGCCCGAAGGCCATATGGTGTTGCCTGTGTGCGGGTCTGGGACGGCTTTCCTCCCCGTTCGGCGCGGCCGCCGTTGATGGCTGTCACCGAACAGAAGGGTCCAAGGGTTCGAGGGGCCGAGGGTGAGACGGAACGCCTCGTCGAGCCTTTTTTCACGCGAGCCCATGGTTGCCCGGGCTCTTGCTCGCGCAAACCGCCGGCTCCGAACGGTGTAAGCGCGGGGCGCAGAGCGCGGGGAGACCTTCAGCGCCCGGATTCAAACCGATCTTCATGAGACTGAACAACTTCTGGACATACCGCCGCATCCTGCTGACCCGGGGCTTTCTTCGTTCTCTGCGCCGTTCGCGGCAGAACCTCGAAGCATCCCGCCAGGGGGCCCCGCCGGCATACGGGCCTTTCATGGCCGAGCTGGATGTCACCTATCGCTGCAATTGCCGCTGCCGCATGTGTCAGCGCTGGCAGGACACGCGGTCCGACGGCCTCGACCTGGCGGACTACGAGCGGCTGGCCGGCGAGTTTTCCGCACTGGGGGTCTACCAGGTGAGCATCGCCGGCGGCGAGCCGCTGCTGCGCGGGGATATTTTCGAGATCATCGGGCATTTCGCCGCGCGCGGCATGTCGGTAAACCTCTGCACGAACGGGATGCTGCTGGAGAAATACCGGCGCGAGATCGCCGCCAGCGGTGCGACCTGCGTCACGGTCAGCCTGGACGCCGCCACGGCCCAGTGCCACGACGCCATCCGCGGCCTTGCGGGCTCCTTCCGCGGCATCGCGCGCGGCATCGCCGCCTATCTCTCCCGGCGCAACGGGGCCACCGCGCCCCTGCTGCGCGTGCGCATGACGGTCTCGGCCGCGAACACCCCGGAAATCCGGGAGTTCTGTCAGTCCTGGAGCGGGGTGGCCGACGATGTGCTGCTGCAGCCGGTTCATCGCTGCGAACCATCCTACTATACGGGCTTGGACGAAGGCGGGCTGAGGCTGGACCCGGCCGCAATCTCCGACCAGCTTCAGGGCACGGCGATGGAAAACGACCCGTACCTGCGCCGTCTGATCGAGAGCCTATCCGCCACGGGCCGCTTCCCCTATTACCCGTGCTACGCCGGCCTGCTCATGGTGCGGATCGACCCCTGGGGCGGCGTCTACCCCTGCCTGGAACAGCACGTGAGCGTGGGGTCCATCCGGAAGGGCGGGTTCGCCGCGGTCTGGAACTCAGCGGTTTTCGATCGGGAGCGCAAACGGCTGGGGTCGCACCGGCCGTGCCGCTGCTGGTACAACAACACCGCCATGATCGGGCATTTCGGCCGCCGCCTGGAGAAGACCCTTTTTTCAGCCGCCGCCGCCGGGCGTCTCCCGGCCGCCCGCTCCGGCGGGAGGAGCGAGACGGCCTGCTGCGCCCGGCCTGCCGACCCCGGCCCGGTGACGGGCGACGGCTTGCGGCTGACCGCTCAAATGTCCGTGCGCCGGCGGGGCAGGAAGTAGCGCATCGGGTGGCCGCGCACGGCCGCCAGATCCTCGGCCTTCAGCTCGGCGATCAGCAACCCTTCCCGGTCGTTGACATAATCGGCCAGCACCCGCCCGTCCGGCCCGATGGCGACCGCCACGCCGGGAAACGTCATGCCCGCCCCGTTGGCCCCCGTCTGGTTGCAGGCCACGATGAAGACCCCGTTGTCGTAGGCCCGCGCCGGCATATGCCGCATCCAGGAGGAACGCTTCTCGCCAGGGGTGCCCCGCGGGGAGGCGTGGGGCATGAAAATGAGGTCGGCGCCGTCTGCGGCCATGCGGGTCGACAGGGCGGGGAAGTGGGCGTCGTAGCAGAGCTGGACGCCGAAGCGCACGCCGGCCGCCTCAAACAGGCCGGCACGATCGCCGGCCGCGAAGAGGCTCTCCTCCGGCGGCGCGATGTGCAGCTTGCGATAGACGCCGCCGACGCCCTCCGGCGACACCACCAGGTGGCTGGCAAACGTCCTGCCGCCGGCATCCCGCTCCGCCATCCCCGCCAGGATCACTATGGCCTGCCGCCGGGCGATGTCGCAGAGGCTTTCGGTCACCGCTCCGGGGACCGGCTCGGCGACGGCCTTCACCCGCTCCGCGAGCCCGTAGCCGGTGACGTTCAGCTCGGGGAAACAGACCAAGGCGGCGCCTTCGGCGCGGGCGGCGGCCGCCCAATGCTCCGTGCGCTCGAGGTTCTCGGTGGTTTGGCCCAGCGGCGCATTGAAAACGGCGGCGGCGATGCGAACAGAGCGCATGGGGATCGACGCCCCTCCAAAGTTCAACGGTTGCAAAGGTGCAGGTGCGTTTCAGCACCGACGGGCAGCGCGGCACTCTCCGCGTTCGATGCGGTCATACATCGAACTGCGCCCGGATCTTGAACACCTTCGTGGCGGGCAGGTTGAGGATTTCGCTGACACCGGTCTCTGCGGCGATTTGGCGCAGTTTGGCCTCGATCTCCGCCATGGAGGGGGCGATGAAGGTGAACCAGACGTTGAAGGCGTTGTCCCGCAGGTAGTTGTGCGTGACTCCGGGATGGCGGTTGACCGCGGCCGCGAAGCGCGCCACCTGGCCGGCCGGCACCCGGGCGGCGCACAGCGTGCTCACATAGCCGAGCTTGTCGGGTACGAAATTGCCGCCGATGCGGCGGATGATGCCGCACTGCCGCAGGCGGGCGACGCGTTCGATGAGCTCGCGCTCCTCCAACCCCAGCTCCTCGGCCAGCACCTGATAGGGGCGCGGCGCGATGGGGAAGTCCGACTGGATCCGGTTCAGGATCGCGCGGTCGGCCTCGTCCAACTCGGCGTCATTCGCTTCCATCGTCCAAAGGGGTCCTTATCCGCAACGGCCCTCCGGCAGCGCCCCGGCCAAAGCTGTGTCGTTGCAGACGACGGCGTGCAAGGCCCAAGTTCAAGGCGCGCGAGTCTCGCGTAGCGAGGCGTACTGCGAGTACGCCGCAGCGACCGCGGGATGACGCGCAACGCCGAAATTGGGCGTTCCACGCCGTCGTCAGGCCCACCGCCCCGCCAGCACCCGTACCTGCACGCTCCTGCGGCGCGGGCCGTCGAACTCGCAGAAAAAAACGCCCTGCCAGGTCCCGAGAACCAGGTCGCCCTCTTCGACGGCGATCGCCTGGGAGGCGCCCACCAGGGTCGCTTTGATATGGGCGGCAGAGTTGCCCTCCAGGTGGCGGTAGTCGGCCTTCCACGGCACCATGCGGTTGAGCGCCATGATGAGGTCCGCCGCGACGCTCGGGTCGGCGGCCTCGTTGATGGTGATGCCCGCGGTGGTGTGCGGCGCGGCCACCAGGCACAGCCCCTCCCCGACGCCGGAGGCGGCGACGGCCCGGCGCACCTCCGCCGTGATGTCGACCAGCTCGGTTGGGGTGCGGGTATGGACCGTCAGCACCATAAGCCCCTCCGATGACCGGGCGGGACGCCCAATGTCGGCGTTGCGCTTCGGCCTGCGCTCGCTGCGGCGTGCCGAACGCACACCTGGCTCGGCAGGTCTCGCGCGCCTTGACCTTGGGCGTCGCGCCCGGTCATCCGCGGGGCGGGAGGCCCAATGTCGGCGTTGCGCTTCGGCCTGCGCTCGCTGCGGCGTGCCGAACGCACGCCTGGCTCGGCAGGTCTCGCGCGCCTTGACCTTGGGCGTCGCGCCCGGTCAGCCGTGAGGGGCGGCGCCCGATGTCGTCACGAAAAAAGCCCTGCGCCAGACGCGCGCAGGGCTTTTTTTAAAAAGCAAACGGGCGTGGACGGCGGCGCGTCACACGCAGCCGGTCGGTTTGGGAAGGCCGGCCATTTTGCAGGCTCCCTTGCCGGGCCCGGAGGGGAACAGCTCGTAAATGTGCTTGAGCTTGAATCCGGTCACTTTGGAGAGCACCCGCACCATCGGAGCGATGCCGTTTTTCTCGTAGTAGTCGCGCAGCACATCGACGAGCTTCTTGTGCTCATCGGTCAGCTCGTCGATGCCCTCCTGGGCCTTGACGTACTGGACCCATTCCGGGCAATAGTTGTTGTAGGAGTCGATGAACCCGTCTTCATCCACATTGAACGTTTTACCCATGAATTCGACTGTTGGCATGTACACATCCTCCTTGTCTCTAGTGGGGTGGTTATAACTAGGCTGACCGCCTGATGTCCCTGTTGAAGTCTACCCAATAAATGAAGCGGCTGAGGTTGTCAATACATAAATGCCCGCTTCAATACTCCCGCGGGGTTTTGTTGAGCTGCTCCAGGGTGAAGACCGGGCCGTCCTTGCAGACGAACTCTTTTCCGATGTTGCAGCGGCCGCACATGCCGATGCCGCATTTCATGCGGTTTTCGAGCGACATGATGATCTTGTCGTGGGCGTACCCCAGCTTGTCGAGCACCGGCTGGGTGAACTTGATCATGATCGGCGGCCCGCAGATGATGGCGTAGGTGTCGCTGCCGGCGGGCGGGGCCTTCTTTTCCGCGATGGCCGGTACGAAGCCGACGTTGTATTTCCAGTTCGGGTCGCTGGTGGCGTCCACCGTGATGTGCATATGGATGTCGTCTCTCTGCTCCCAAGCGGCGAGCTCCTCGCGGTAGAGCAGCATCCCCGGGCTGCGGGCGCCGTAGATGACGTGGATCTCTCCGAAATTCTTGCGGTTCTCCGGCTGCAGCATGTAGACGATGGATGAACGCAGAGTGGTGAAGGCGAACCCGCCGCCGATGATGACGACGTTTTTGCCCTGCATCTTCTCCCACGGGTACCAGTTGCCCATGGGCCCGCGCAGGCCCATGATGTCCCCGGGTTTCATGGCGTGCAGGAAGGAGGAGACCCGGCCGACCTTGTTGACCGTGAACATCACGAAGCCCTTTTCGGTCGGGGAGGAGGCGATCCCGATCGGGATCTCCCCCTGGCCGGTCACCGAGAGCTCGGCGAACTGCCCGGCCTTGTAGGCGAACTTCTGCTCATCGGCGGGGTCCAGAAACACGAACTTGAAGGTCTTGAGGTTCTTGTCCTCGGTCTCGACGGTGATGTCGTCGATGCGCACCGGGTAGGGCAGATAGGGATTTCGCACGGTCGATCCTCTCTCTTTAGTCAATGGCGCAGGCTTCGCCGGAGGCGGCCAGGCCGTTCATCAGGCCGCACACCCGGCGGATGTCGATGTTGACCGGGCACAGCCGCACGCAGCGGCCGCAGCCCACGCACTGGATGCCGCGGTCGTACTTGTCCACGAAATACTTGAGCTTGTGCATGAAACGCTGCCGCACGCGGTGCAGCTTCGTGCCGCGCGGGTTGTGGCCCGTCCCGTGCAGGGTGAACAACGGGTACATGCAGCTGTCCCAGTTCTTCATCCGCACGCCGGAGGTGCCCCGGGTCTCGTCCTGGATGTCGAAGCACCAGCAGGTCGGGCAGGAGTAGGTGCAGGTGCCGCAGTTGATGCAGGCAAAGGAGACCTCTTCCCAGAATCCCGCGTTGTAGAGCGCGGTGGTGTCCGCCGCTTTGAGGCTCTCGGTCTGGACCTGCGAGGCGATTTTGGCCTCGGCCGCCTGGCGCAGGTCGGCCAGGCGCCCCTCGGCCTTGGCGTCGGCGGTCTGGGTCCAACCGCCCGCCGCCACCCAGGCGGCCCCCTTCTCGGTCAAGACCTTGGCCAGGAAATGATCGCCCGCGTCGGCCAAAAGCACGTCCAAGCCCTCCTCGTGAAAGGGGCCGCAGCCGGCCGTGGTGCAGAAGCACGAGCTGCAGGGGGAGGCGCAGCTTAAGCCCACGAAGGTTGTCGATTCGTAGGCCCTGAGCCAATAAGGGTCCTTGTAGTCGGGGGTGTCGAAATTCATCCGCACCAGCACGAAGGCCTTGGCGTCGCAGGGCCGGATGCCGAGCACCGCTCGGGGGCTCGTGTCCGCGGGGGCCTCCTTCATGATGTGGTGGTCCGGCCGGCTCTCGTCCAAACTGTAGGTCAGCATCACCTCGGACTGGGGGTAGACCAGGTGCTTGGGCGAAAGCCGCGTGTTCTGGCAGGAGAAGTCCGGCAGCTGGCCGTTCTCCAGGCGCTTGAAGCTGTGGAACTCCTTCTCCTTCACCGGGCCGAACAGCCGGAAGCTGCCGGCGGCCTTGGCCAGGCCGGCCGGCCACTCCTTTTTCGGGATCGCGATCATCTTCATTTACGGTTGCCTCTGCGTCAAAGGGGTCTGCGAGGGGCGATGGCCCCCGCGTTACTTGATGAAATCGTTCGGGTCCTGGGGCCGGTAGGTGTCGAGCGGCGGCCGCACCTCCAGGCTCAGGCCCGCCTCCCAGCCGAAGAGGTCCAGGCAGTCCTTCTCCAGCTTCTTGGTGAAGACGCGCATGTTGATCCCGACCGGGCAGGAGCGCTCGCAGGAGCCGCAGTCCGTGCAGCGGCCGGCGCAGTGATAGGCCCGCAGAAAGTGGAACGCGCGCACGTCCTGCGGGTCCTGGCCCTTGCCCACCCACTGGGGCCGCGCCTCGTCCACGAAGCAGGTCGGGCAGTAGCAGAGCGGGCAGGCGTTGCGGCAGGCGTAGCAGCGTACGCAGGGGGCGAGCAGCTCCTCGACGTACTTCCAGCGCTGCTCGGGGCCCATGGCCTCCAGGCTGCGCACGTCGGCGTAGCGGTCGACGCCCTGCTGCTCGGGTACCGGTTCGGCCACCAGCTCGTCGTGGATCACCGGGTTTCGGTGGATGCACAGGCTGCAGTTGTGCTGGAGCACGTCCTTTTTTTCGAAGCGCTGGCTGAAGCCGCCGCCCTTGGCCGTGACGCCGGCCTCGTCCTCGATGACCGCGGTGATCTCGCCGGGGCATTTCATCGCGATTTTGCGCTTGTCGACCATGCCTTTGCAGGGCACGCCGATAACCACCAGCTGCTCGCGTTTGATCTTGTTTTCGATGATGTGGGTGACGATGTTGCGCGAGTCGCAGCCCTTGGCCACGATGCCGATCTTTTCCTTGCGGTCGGTCAGGTAGTTGGCCAGGTTGATCCCGCAGTGGCTGTCCCAGACCAGCGCCTGCACCTGCGCCGGGGTCTTGGCGAAATGCGGCTCGTTCATCATCGGCACGGTCCCCTGGCGGAACCCGATGACCATCTCCACCGAGCCGGAGGTGAGCAGCCGGCCGGCGATTTCCCTAATTTTTTCGGCATAGCTCAGCATGTCAGGCCACCTCAGCCAGTTTCTTCGTGAAGTTGGAGTTCGGCCCCAGTTCCTTGATGGCCTTGGTGACCTGGGTGACCACCTCGACGAACTTGGTGGACTCGGCCGAGGAGATCCAGGAGAACTGCAGGCGGCCGGGCTCGACCCCCATGTGCTCCATCAGGTTTTTGAACAGGGCGAATTTGCGACGGGCGTAGTAATTACCTTCCAGGTAATGGCATTCGCCGGGATGTCACCCGGAGAC
>JALOOU010000122.1 GCA_025454255.1 Desulfobacterales bacterium
AGTGAACCCGGAGATTCCCTGCGCCTGGGCCATGATCTATTACCGGCTCAAAAGCCAGAACCGGCTCGATCTTCTCCAGAAGGTAAACCCTCCCCGGGATTGGCGTCCGGCAGGAAACACCGGCCCCCGGTCCCGAATCCGCACCGGCATCGCCGGAAGCCCTGGGGACTCGCTTGCTTCGTCGAACCCAACATCCTGAGCTCCTTTTAGTCCCGCGGCAAATAAACAGGTGCAACTTCAGTCGAAATCAAAGCAAAATCTATCTTCCGAATAAGCTGTCCGTGTCGCCAGGAGAGGAGCAACCCCATCTGCGTTTGATATACGCCAGAGACTAAATCTATCCAAGCCAGCCCACCTCTGGAATCATCACGGTTTTCAGGCTGCATCCCGGGTTAAGACACTTTCGGCTTCTGCTTGCTGCGGGAAGTCATAGACAGTGCAAGACCGCCCAGAACCAATAAGACGCCGCCAAAAAACAACACCCCCAGCCTGTCGCCGAACATCGCGGACGAAGCTGCGACCCCGACGACCGGCTGCAGGTATTGAACGCTCGCGGCAATTCGCGCCGGAACCGTGCGCAGCAGGTTCAACCACAGAAAAAGGCCTACAACGCTAACTGCAACGCCAAGATAAACCGCCGCCCACACGGCTTGAGCGGTAAAGCTGACCGAAACGCTCCACAACTCCCAAACGACCCCGGGCAGCAGCGAAATGAGGCCAAAAAGAGAACTCCAGGCGGCTACGGCAGCGGCACCGTATTCCAGGGTAATCTCGACGCTCCAAACGTAATAGAACGCGATGGCGAGCGCGGAAAGCAGCAGCCAGGTTACGCCGCTCAGCGTCGTGCGGGATATCTCACTCGCCTCGTCCCCATGTCCCGACGCAACCAGCGCAATGCCGATGAACGCTGCCAGCAACCCCAGTTGCTGCAGGCCGGTCACGCGCTGTTTGAGACGAATCGCAGCGAAAAACACGACCAAGACCGGTATGGTGGCCGAGATGACGGTACCGGCCGAAGCCGACGTTCCAGCAACCCCAACGGCCTGAAAAACCTGACCCACGCCGATGCCCAGTACCCCAAGCCCGATAAATCGCGGAAGCGCTCGCCATGGCAGCAGCGGCTTGCCCGCTGCGCAGATCAACAACAAGGGCACGGCAATGGCAAACCGCAGAGCGGTAAGCGTCAGAGGGGCAAGCGTCAGGAGGCCGAGCTTGGTAACCGGAATCGAAAGCCCCCACAGACAGGCCAACAGCAGCATGGCAGCGACACTTTGCATGGAGAAAGCCGCGGCGCGGTGAGCGTTTTGTGGAAAGGGGCGTGAGGAAGGAGAGGCATCCGAGCTGCTTTCGTTCGACATGAAGGTGGCCTGCTTCTGCATGGGTTTTGGAGCGGCCTGCAAAATAATCAACAGCATGATCTCATGGCACTTATCGGATTCGTGCACCCTTTTCAACGGTCTTGACGCTGGCTCCGCGGCCCTTAAGGCGGATTCCGGTGCGCCGGAGACATGTCGCCCATGTGCGGACGGCGAACCACGGCTACGCAGAATAGCGGAAAGAACGGCCTCGACAAGAACGCCGCCGCGATCATCCCCCCGGACGCCGGTGCCGACGACTGCCTGCGCACCTGCCGACGCGTCGCTTGTGCTTCCCGAAGGGGTGATGGTATGCTCATGCTCGACACCATCAGCAGGAAAGGAGGAAGGCCATGCTCGTTCGAGATCGTATGACCCCGAGACCAGTTACCATTACAGATGATGTGACGGTGTTGGACGCCATCAACCTCATGACCGAAAAAGGTGTGCGGCACCTTCCCGTCACGAACAGGGAAGGACGGCTTGTCGGCATGGTGTCGGACAAAGAGCTACTAAAAGCCGCACCCTCCCCCGTGACCTCCCTGAGCGTCTGGGAGGTCAAGGAGATGCTGCACCTTCTCACGATTCAAAAGATCATGGACATCAAGTTGACGACGGTAGGGGAAGAGGCTCCTCTTGAGGAGGCAGCCGTAGTGATGGTGGTCAACAAATTGGATGGACTGCCGGTTACGCGCAACGGCGTGCTTGTCGGGGTGATCACAGAGACGGACATATTCAGGTACTTCCTGGAACTTTTAGGCGTGAAAAGGCACGGGGTTCGCATAACCGCTGTCATGCCCGGAGAGCCCGGCCTGATGGCCAAGACCACAAACGCCATTTTCGAGGCGGGCGGCAACATCATGGGGCTTGGCTTGATAGAGCTAAAGGACAGTCCGACGGAGCTTTGGGAGATAACCTTCAAGGTTCAAGGTGTTGCCAAAGAAAAACTGGTCGAGGGCATTAAACCTTTTGTAAAAGACGTGGTCGACGTAAGGGATCAATGAATGCGTAAACATAGAGGATGGGGACAGCCTGATCAAGGGCAACGAATCGGGGAGCTGCAGATTTGATGAGGGCTCGAGGGTTCTGCCTTGGCGGCTGAAAGCTTTCCGGCAACACGCTTGCGATCTTGCAGCACCCCGGCCATAAAAAAGAGTGCGGCCCGCATCGTTTTGCGGGCCGCACTCTTTTTTATCAGCCGATTTTGAGGACCATGGCCGCGGCGGTGTCGCCGGCGGCGCAGCCCGCGAAGAGCAGGTAGCCGCCGCCCTTCATCACCACCTCCTCGATCCCCTCGATGATCAGCCGCCCCGCGGTCGGGCCCTGGGGATGGCCGTAGATCAGGGAGGAGCCGTAGTTGTTCATCCCGGCCATCACGTCGACGCCCAGCTTCTTGGCCAGGAACACGTCGTTGGCGGCAAACGGGTTGTGGGTCTTGATGGCCTTGGCGTCCTTGGCCGTGATCTTGGCGTTGTCTAACGCCATCTTGGCGGCCGGGTAGACCGCCGCGGCCATGAAGGCCGGCTTGACCCGGGCGTAGCCGTAGGAGACCACCTGGATTTCGACTGAGGGGTCGGCGCTCAACGATTTGGCTTTTTCGCGCGAGGCGACGATGATGCCGCAGTTGCCGTCGGCCGGGTGGGTCTGGCTGCCGAAGGTGAGCACCCCGTCGGGCAGCACCGGCTTAAGTCCCGCCAGGCCCTCGGCCGTGGTGGCCATGACGCCCTCGTCCGCGTCGAGCAGGATCGTCTGCTTCTTGGAGACCTTGATCATCACCGGGTACATGTAGCGCTTCTGGAACTCGCGCTCGTTGGCGAGGGCGTCCTGATACTGCTGGTAGCGATGCAGCGTGACCGCGTCGCACTCCTGGCGGGTGATCCCCTCCTCCTTGGCCACGTTCTCGGCGGTCTTGATCATGGCGTGCCCGGCCCAGGGGTCCTTGTTGAAGTTGTCCATGAGCCAGTTCTCGGAGATCACCTGGCCGCCGGGGCCCGGCGGGTAGGGCCACACGATGTGGGGCCCGTTGGAGCAGCGGTCGGTCATCAGGCAGAAGGGCGCCTGGAAGAGGCCGGTCTCGACCCCCACGGCGGCGGTATAGACGGCGACGGTGGAGGTCGAGCAGGCTTGGCTGACCCACAGGCCGGGCACCCCGGCCGCTCCCATCATCGCGGCCGCCCACGGGCCGCCGTAAAACCCCTGGTGCTGGTGGACGGTGAGACCTAAGTAGACGTAGTCGAACACCTTGGGGTCAATGCCTTTTTCCGCCAGCCAGCGCTTGGTGGTCTCGGCCGCCAGGATGATCGCGTGCTCGTTGGCCATGCTGCCCTGCCAGCGGGCGAAGGGGGAGCTGTAGTAGCCCTTGTAGGGGATGTACGCTTTGCTCAACATAGGTTAGACCTCCGTTTCGTGATTTGAGACACCTGTTCGGCCGGCGTCATTTTTTAGCCGCTCTCAGCCGCTCCCGCAGGATGCGGTGCAGGATTTTGCCGGTGGGTGTGCGGGGCATCTCATCCTGCGAGATGAAGATGACCTCCTTGGGCCGCTTGTACCCGGCCAGCTTGTCGCGGCAGCACTCCATGATCTCCCTCTCGGTGATGCTCTTGGGGTCCACCCCGGGCCGGGTGATGACCACCGCGGCCACCTTCTCCCCCCATTTCTCGTCCGGGATGCCCACCACGGCGCAGTCGAAAACGCACTCGTGGCTGCCGACGGCCTCTTCCACTTCGCTGGGGTAGACGTGCTCCCCGCCGGTGATGATCATGTTGT
Organism: Desulfobacterales bacterium; assembly: GCA_025454255.1. GTDB lineage: Bacteria > Desulfobacterota > Desulfobacteria > Desulfobacterales > SpSt-501 > SpSt-501. Next base: position 4,122 of record JALOOU010000122.1, read on the forward strand.
CCTTGCGGTCGACGATGTGGAAAAAGCCCTCCTCGTCCCGCGTGGCCATGTCGCCGGCCGAAAACCAGCCCTGGTGGAACGCGCCCGCTGTTTTCTCGGGCAGCTTGTAGTACTCCTTGAACAGCATGGGCCCGCGGGAATAGAGCTCGCCCACCTCGCCCGCCGCCGCATCCTTCTTGTCTGCGTCCAGGATCCTGACGAACTCGGTCCCGAGCGATTCGAAGCCGATCGAGCCGAGTTTCTTCATCTGGTACTCGGGTTTGAGCACGGTGACGATCCCGGCCTCGGTCGAGCCGTAGGCCTCGTAGAGCTGCACCCCGGGGAAGAACTCCATGATGGCGAGCTTCATGCTCTTGCGCACCGGCGCCGAGGAGCAGAGCAGCTTGCGGATCGAGCTGCGGTCGCAGCGGCGCGCCTCCGGCGGGGCGCTCAAGATCAGGTTGTAGTGGGTCGGTATGAGGGAGATGAAGGTGATCTTCTCTCTCGCGACGATTTCGAGGATCTCCTCGGCGCGGAAGGAGCGGGCGGGGTGGATGTAGACCGATCCGCCGATGTAGGTGAAGGTGAAGGTGAAGAAGGTGGAGTTGATGTGGCACAGCGGCATGACGTTCATGCACACATCGTGCTCGTTGAAGCCGAAGTCGACCGCGTTGATCAGATAGAAGGCGATGTGCGACTCGTGGCTGCGCACCACCCCCTTGGGCCTGCCGGTGGTGCCGGAGGTGTAGATCAGGATCCAATCGTCCTCCGGCAGCACCTCGGCCGCGGGTTCGCTCTCGGCCGCCCCGGCGATGAGCTCGTCGTAGGCGCGGTAGCCCGCCGCCGGCCGGCCCACGACGATGTAGTTCGCAGGGGGTATGTTTGCGAGCTTGGGCCGGATCGGGTTTACCGTGCCGAGAAACTCGTCGTGGACGATGAAGGCCTTGGCGTCGGCATTGCCGGCGATGTACTCGACATCGGCGCTGGTGAGCCGGAAATTGATCGGTACGATGACGATGCCCGTCTTGGCGGTGGCGAGGTAGGCCTCGATGATTTCGATGCTGTTCTCCAGCAGCACCGCCACCTTGTCGCCTTTTTTCAGCCCGAGCCCCAGCAGGCTGTGGGCCAGCCGGTTGACCCGCTGGTTGAGCTGCGGATAGGTCAGGGACCGCTCGCGGTCCTTGAGGGCCACGGTCTGCGGAAACTTCTTCGCATTGACCTTTAAAATCTGCCCGAGGTTGAGCCAGCACGCCATGATGTTTCCCCTCCCGTGAAGAAATCTATCCGGTGTTCAGGCTGACTCCTTCAGGCTGATCCGTGCGTCCACCACGAAGGCCTTGTCGGCGAAGGCCATGACCGGGTTCAGATCCATCTCCTGGATCTGCGGCAGGTCGGTCAGCAGCTGGGAGAGCCGCTGCAGGATTTCCACGAGCCGGTCCCGGTTCACCCCTTTCTTGCCCCGCACGCCGCTCAGCAGCGGGGCGGCCTGGATGGCGTCCAGCATCTCCCGGGCCTCCGCGGCGCTGACCGGTGTGAGGTTGAATACCACGTCCTGCATGACCTCGACGTAAATCCCGCCCAGGCCGAACACCACCGCGTGGCCGAGGCCCTCCTCGGCCTTGGCGCCCATGATGAGCTCGAGCCCTGTGGGCAGGAATTTCTGGACGAAGAAGCGCAGGTCGGGCGCGGCAATGGCCCGCTTCATCTCCGCCGCGGCGGCTTTGACCGCACTGGCGCTGGCGAGGTTGAGCGCCACCCCGCCCGTGTCGCTCTTGTGTACGACGGAGGCGGCGTCCGCTTTGAGCACCACCGGGAAGCCGATTTTAGCCGCCGCCTGGGCGGCTTCGGCCGGGCTCGCGGCCAGGCGCCATTTGGCCACCGGTATCTTATAGGCATCCAGCACGCCGTAGACCTCGGCCGCGTCGAGCTGGGTCCGGCCGGTGGCGCGGGCCTCGGCGATGAGTTTTTTGGCCTTCTCCGGCTTGACGTCGGCGAAGAGCTGAATCGGGGAGGCCTCACGGCTGCGAATGGCATGGTATTGCACGAGAGCCGCCATGGCCCGGGCCGCCTCCCCGGGCAGGGGGAAGCAGGGGACGCCCCCCTCGCGCAGGATTCTGACCACCTCGGACCACTGCTGCTTGTCCGTCATCAGGTTGCAGACGATGGGCTTGCGGCGCTGCTGGTTGACGGCCACGATTTCGCGGGCGATGCTCTCGTTGTCCACGAAGAAGGGGGTGACGAAGTTGACGAAAACGCAGTCGAAGCTCTCGTCCTCCATCATGGCGTCCATGCAAACGCGGTAGTGCTGAGCCGTGCCCGTGGCCAGCACGTCCACGGGGTTGCCGATCGAGGCTTCCGGGTAGAGCTTCTCCTTGAGCAGCGCCCTGGTTTTATCCGAGAGCGGCGGAAGCGTGCAGCCCGCGCCCACCAGGACGTCGGTGGCGATGACCGCCGGCCCGCCGGTGTTGGTGATGATGCCCACCCGGTTGCCCTTGGGGATCGGCTGGCTGCCGAAGGCCGCGGCGGCCTGGATCAGGTGGCCTTCGTCGCGGAAAGAGAGCACCCCCGCTTTTTTAAAAATGAGGTCGGTGGCGATGTCCTCCTTGGCGAGCCCCCCCGTGTGCGAGGCCGCCGCCTTGGCCCCCTCGCGGGTGCGGCCGGCCTTCATCGCCAGGATCGGCTTCTTGGCCGCGACCGCGGCGGCGGCCTGCATGAAGTTGGCCGGGTCCCGCAGCCCCTCCACGTAGGTGACGATGACGCGCGTGCCCTCGTCCTCGCCCAGGTAGCGCATGATCTCCGGGATGGTGACGTCCACCGCGTTGCCGTTGGAGGCGTAGATGCGCGTGCCCACCCCCATCTGGGCGAAGGCCTGGTGGACGACCTCGGCCACCCCGCCGCTCAGGGCGACGATGGAGATGAAGCCCGGGTCCGGCTTGGTGAAGGTGAAGTTGCAGTAGGCCCGGATGCCGGGGTCGGTGTTGATCACGCCCTGGCAGTTCGGCCCCAGAATGCGGATGCCATAGCGTCCGGCCCGCTCCAGGAAATCCTTTTCGATGGCCGCGCCCTCGGCCCCGGTTTCGCCGAACCCGCCCGAGTTGATGATGATGTGCTTGACGCCCTTCCGGCCGCAATCCTCCACCGCCTGGGGCACGAACTTCGCCGGGATCACCATGTGGACCACGTCCACCGGCCCCGGGCACTCCAGGATCGACTTGTAGGCCTTGATGCCGCGGATTTCGTCCGCGCTGGGGTTGATGGGGTAGATGCTGCCCTTGAACCCGAAATCGATCAGGTTCTTGACGAAACAATGACTCCAGCATGACTCCCTCCTTTGCAAATCGTTGGCCGCAGCCAACGCCTTCATCTTGCCGAACCCTGAGCCCTGAACTCTGTACCCTAAAATCCCTATACCCGGCGCTCCTGGAGCTGCTCGATGAACGCCTCGACGTTCGTCTTGGTCTGCTCATCGGAGATCATCCGCAGGTCGTTCAGGTCGCCGTTGAGGGTCAGGCTCGGGATGCCGGTCTGCTTTTCCAGCCGCTGGGGCATGCCGTAGCGGCAGTTGGAGTTGTTGGGGCAGGTCTTGGCGTCGTGGTAGATGATGCCGTCGACCTTGAAAAATTCGAGCATGTTGCGGATGTAGCTCTCCTTGGCCTCGTCCGAGCGCACGATGAAGAGCTCGGTGTAGGCCCGGGCCATGCTGTTGAAGGGGTCCTCGGGGTCCAGGGCCGAAAAGATCCAGCTGTTGCAGTAGGTGGAGGCGAGCACATTGGCGTTGAGCGCCGCGAAGAGCTGGGAGTGCGCGCTCAACCTTCCCCAGACCGGCATGCCG
>JALOOU010000123.1 GCA_025454255.1 Desulfobacterales bacterium
CGCCTCGCGGCAGGTGGCGACGATGCGGTCTTCGATCGCGCGCCCCTCGGGGCCGATCTCGCGGAAGCCGGCCGAGACGACGACGATGCCCTTGACGCCCTTTTCCACGGCCTCCTGGATGGAGGCCAGGGCGGGTTTCGGCGGCAGGATGACGATCCCCAGGTCCACCGCGTCGGGGATCTCGGTCAGGGTTTTGTAGGCCCGGACGCTGGAGATCGAGCGGGCGCCGGGGTTGACCGGGTAGAGCGTGCCGGTGTAGCCGCCTTTCAGAATGTTGACGAAAATGTCGTGCCCGACTTTGCCGGGGGTGGTCGAAGCGCCGATCACCGCCACGGATTTCGGGGCGAAAATGGCATCCAACGGGTCGATGAGGGATTGAGGTTCCATGGGTCTCCTTTGCGAGGGTCCGGTCGGTCGGGTCAGTGGTCGTTTTCGATTCGTCTTCAGTCCGTTGTCGGGATCTTTTCCGTTTTGATCTGCATCGCCGCGGCGTAGACCGCCTTTTTGGGCAGTCCGTGGCGCTGCGCCAGCTCCCGCGCGAGCTCGGGGAGGCTGCGGGGCTCCGAGGCCAGCGCCCGGCGGATCTCCTCGGCCAGCGCTTCGCGGGGCGGCAGGGAGGGCGCTTGCGCTCCGGCCAGGAGCAGGGTGCACTCCCCTTTGATGTCGGCGCGATCGGTGAGCGCCGCCTGGAGGGCGCTCAGCCGGCCGCGAAGGAACTCCTCGTGCAGTTTGGTCATCTCCCGCGCCAGCACCGCCCGGCGGTCGCCGAGGGCCTCCTGCAACTCCGCGATCAGCGCCCGGATGCGCCGGGGCGACTCGTATATTATGACGGTTCGTCCTTCCGTGGCAAGCGCCTTGATCTGGTCGCGGCGCTTGCCGCTTTTCTTGGACAGAAAGCCCAAAAAGACGAAAGCGTCCGTGGGCAGGCCGGAGGCCGACAGGGCCGCGGCCGCCGCCGAGGGGCCCGGGACGGGCACGATCCGGATCCCCGCCTCGGCGGCGGCGGAGGTCAGGCGGAACCCCGGATCGGATATGCCCGGGGTGCCGGCGTTCGACACCAGCGCGATCGAGGCGCCCCGCCTGAGCCGTTCCAGGAGCTCCGGCGTGCGCCGGGCCTCGTTGTGCTCATGGTAGGAGGCCCTGGGGGTGGCGATGCCGTGGCGGGCGAGCAGTTGCGCGGTCTTGCGGGTGTCCTCGGCGGCAATGAGGTCCACCGCCCCCAGCACCTCCAGGGCCCGCAGGGTGATGTCCTGCAGGTGGCCGATCGGGGTCGCGACGACATAGAGCGTGCCGGCCCGCGGCGGGTCGGTGGGGCTATCCATAGAGCAGGTCGAAGGCGTTGCGGATGATTTCCACCTGCGGCGGGTCCGCCGCCGAGCGGATGCTGACCACGTCGAACCGGGCCTTGGCTTGCGTCTGGCGCGTGGCCTTCAGGTAGCACAGGGCCGCCATGGAGAGCGTGCGCTGCTTGCGGGGCGTCACCGCCCACTTGGGGTCTCCGAAGTGGGCGGAGCGCCGGGCCTTGACCTCGACGAACACGAGGGTCTCCCGGTCCCGGGCGATGATGTCGATTTCGCCGAGGGGCGAGCGGTAGTTGGTCGCGAGGATCACGTAGCCGCGCTGCCGCAGCAGCCGCGCGGCCAGGGACTCGCTTTCCGCGCCGTAGCGCTGCCGGGCGTTCAGCATCGGATGGGCTCCTCCGGCAGCGGCAACTGCTCCCGGACGCCCCGAAAAGAGCGCCGATGGATGGGCGAGCAGCCGAAGGTGCGGATCGCCGCCCGGTGTTCACGGGTGGGATAGCCCTTGTGCCGGCAGAACCCGAAATGCGGGTAGTAGTCGTGGTAGCGGTCCATCAGCCGGTCGCGGGTGACCTTGGCGACGATGGACGCGGCGGCAATCGACAGGCTCAGGGCGTCGCCCTTGGGGACCGGCTCCTGGGGCAGGCCGACCGGTACCCGGAAGGTGCCGTCGACGAGCAGGAAATCGGCGGCGGGCGAGAGGTTTTCCACCGCGATGGCCATGGCGCGCAGCGCGGCCTGCAGGATGTTGATGCGGTCGATCTCGGCCGCATCGACGATGCCGATGCCGATCGAGCGGGCATGGCGGTAGACCTCGCCGTAGAGCCGCTCGCGCTGGGCCGGGCTGAGCTGTTTCGAGTCGGTGATCTGCGCGTGTCTGAAGTCCGGCGGCAGGATGACGGCGGCGGCGACCACCGGCCCGGCCAGGGGGCCGCGGCCCGCCTCGTCGGTGCCGGCGATCTGTCGATGGCCTTTTTGGGCCGCCTGATTTTCGTAGCGCCACCGGTCCATCGCGGCCATTCGGGCCGGCAGGGGGCCGCCGACCCACGCGGCCGGCCGGCACCCGCACCGGTTGATCAGCTGGTGCGTTTTTCGCGGATGCGGGCGGCCTTGCCGCGCAGGTTGCGCAGGTAGTAGAGCTTGCCGCGGCGCACGCGCCCGCGGGTGATGACCTCGACCCGGTCGATCGACGGGGAGTGCATCGGGAAAATGCGCTCCACCCCCACGCCGTAGGAGACCTTGCGCACGGTGAAGGTGGCCTTGGTGGTGCCGCTGCGCTTGCTGATCACGACCCCCTGGAAGGCCTGCAGTCGCTCTTTCTCCCCCTCTTTTATCTTGACGTGGACTTTGACCGTGTCGCCCGGAATGAAATCCGGCAAGTCCATGCGCATCTGTTCGCGCTCGAGCAGCTCGATTTTATTCATGACCCATCTCCTTCCGTTTTATGCAAAAGCCCTATTCTTATCCTGTCCGATCCCGAATTTCAACCCCGAATCGGATTTTTCGCCGCCGTCTACTGCGGCCGGCTGCCGAGAAGAGCTGCCAGCTTCTCCTGCCAGCTTCTCAAAAGCTGCGCCTCCTCCTCTGTCGGCGGCCGCCCTTGGAAGAGGTCCGGCCGATGGGCGAGGGTGCGCAGCAGCGCCGACTCCCGGCGCCAACGGTCGATGTTGCGGTGATGCCCGGACAAGAGCACCGCGGGCACGCCCTGCCCCTCGAAAACGGGCGGCCGCGTGAAGTGGGCGTGCTCGAGGCGTCCGTCTGAAAAAGAGTCGCTGGCCGCGGACGCCTCGCTGCCCAGCGCGCCGGGGATGAGGCGCGTCACCGCATCGATCACCACCCAGGCGGCCGGCTCCCCGCCGCTCAGAACGTAGTCTCCGATCGAGAGCTCATCGTCGATGAGCTCCGTGCACAACCGGTCGTCCACACCTTCGTACCGGCCGCAGACGAGGATGATGCCCGGCAGCGCCGCCAGTTCGGCCGCCGCCGCCTGCGTGAGGATCCGGCCCTGGGGCGACAGCAGAAGGGTGCGCGCCCCCGGTGCAGCCTGCCGTGCGGCCCGAATGGCCGCGGCCAGCGGTTCGGGCTTCATCACCATGCCGCTGCCGCCGCCGTAGGGGCGATCGTCGGTCACATGGTGCCGGTCGGGGGCAAACCCGCGGATGTCCATGGCCGCGGCCGAGATGATCCCCTGCTCGATGGCCCGGCGCACGATGCCGTGCGACCAGAGGGGGTCGAACATCGCCGGGAAAATCGTCAGCACGAGGATCTGCATGCGGCCGCTATCTCCCGATGCCCCCGTCAGGACCACTCCAGCCCTTCGGGCAGATCCACCTCCATGCGGCGCGCGGCGACATCGATGGCGGTCACCACCGTGCGCAGCGCCGGCACCAGCAGTTCGCGGCCGGCGTCGGCCACCACGTAGACATCGTTGCTGCCGGTGCGGAAAATGGAAGCCAGGCGCCCCAACCGGGCTCCGCCGACGGCGTACACCTCCATGCCGATCAGATCGTCCCAGTAGTAGGTGCCGGGCTCCAGCTGCGGCAGCGTCTGCTTTTCAACGAGCAGATCCCAGCCCACCAGCTCCTCGGCCCGGCGGCGTTCGTCCAACCCCTTGAGCGCCAGGAGCGCCGATGGCCCCTGCGCCCGCGCCCAATCCACTTCGAAGGCGCGCAGCTCGCCCCCGCTGCGCGCGGCCCGCAGGGAGCGCCCGGGTGCAAAGAACTCCAGCGACTCGGTGAACGGGCGCAGTTTCAGCACGCCCCCCAGGCCATGGGTGCCGGTAATCCGGCCTATGAGTACGTATCGCGGGTCGGCCACGGGCTACTCGAGAATTTCAAGCACGGTGCGTTTTTTCAGCTTGGCGGAGGCAGCGCCCAAAATGGTGCGCATTGCCCGGGCGTTGCGTCCTTCCTTGCCGATGATCTTGCCCAAGTCCTCTTTGGCGACCTTGAGTTCGAGCACGGAGGTTTGGTTGCCCTCCACCTCGGTGACGGCGACCTGCTCAGGGTGATCCACCAGTGCCTGCGCAATGCGGGTGACCAAATCCTTCATGTCTCTACCTCCTTTACCGGTGGTTGAGATCTGCAGAAATGGACCGACCCCTGGAACGTCCGCACGCCGCTTCGGTTCCGGCCGCCGGCGCCACGACTGTGCCGGCGGCCGCTGCGGCTACTGGGTCTTGGCGGCCAGTACGCCCTCGCGCTTGAATAGGGTCCTGACCGTGTCGGTGGGGGTGGCGCCCTTTTGCAGCCAGTAGCGCACCCGCTCCGGCTTTACCGTCAGCTTGGCGCCGCTCAGCTTGGGGTCGTAGGTCCCCACGCTCTCCAGGAACCGGCCGTCCCGCGGGCTTTCGCTGTCGGTGACCACGATCCGATAGTAGGGTTTTTTCTTGGCGCCGTGACGGGCCAACCTGATTTTAACTGCCATGTCGTGTCTTCTCCTTCAGAACGGCAGCATCCCCCTGCGGGAGCCGCCTTGGTTTATTTTTTTCAACATTTTCAGCATCTGGGCGTAGTTCTTCAACAGGCTGTTGACGTCCTGGACGCGGGTGCCGCTGCCGGCGGCGATCCGGCGTCGTCGGCTGCCGTTGATGATGCCGTGCTGTCGGCGCTCCTTGGGCGTCATGGAGTTGATGATGGCCTCGGTCTTCACAAACTCCCGGTCGTCGATTTCAAGGTTCTTGAGGTGCTTGATCTTGCCCATCCCCGGTATCATTTTGAGGATATCCGACAAAGACCCCATCTTGCGCACCTGGGACAGCTGGTCCCGGAAATCCTCCAGCGTGAACTGGCTCTTGCGCAGCTTGCGCTCGAGGAGGGCGGCCTGCTTCTGGTCGACCACCTCCTGCGCCTTCTCGATCAGGCTGAGCACGTCCCCCATGCCGAGGATGCTCGAGGCCATGCGGTCGGGGTGGAAGGGCTCCAGCGCGCTCAGCTTTTCGCCGACGCCGACGAACTTGATCGGCTTGCCAGTGATGGACTTGATCGACAGGGCCGCGCCGCCGCGGGCATCGCCGTCCATCTTGCTCAGGATCACCCCGCCGATGCTCAGCTGCTCGTCGAAGGATCTGGCGATGTTGACGGCGTCCTGGCCGGTCATGGCGTCGGCGACGAGCAGGATGTCGGAGGGCCGCAGGGCGTCCTTGATGCGCCCGAGTTCGGCCATGAGGTCCTGGTCGATATGCAGTCGCCCGGCCGTGTCGAGCACCAGGGTGTCGCACCCGTTTTTGAAGGCCGCGGCCTTGGCCTCCATGCAGATGCGCACCGGGTCCTGGCCCGTCGTGGAGGGGAAGACCGGCACCCCCACCTGTTCGGCGATGGTTTTGAGCTGGTCGATGGCCGCCGGGCGGTAGACGTCCGCCGGGACCAGGTAGGGCCTGCGGCCCCGCTTGCGCAGCCAGACCGCCAGCTTGCCGGCCGTGGTGGTCTTGCCGGAGCCCTGCAGCCCCACCAGCATCACGGCGGGCGGCGGCGACCCCGAGAGGTCCAGCTCCTCGTGGCGCGAGCCCATCAAGGCGGTCAGCTCCTCGTTGACGATCTTGACCACCTGCTGGCCGGGGGTGAGGCTGGCCATCACCTCCTGGCCGACGGCCCGGCTGCGGATATCCTCGATGAAGCGTTTGACCACCCGGTAGTGGACATCGGCCTCGAGCAGCGCCAGGCGGACCTCTTTGAGGCCCTCATCGATGTTCTTTTCGTCGAGCCGGCCGTGCCCCCGGAGCTTCTTGAAAGCGGATTCGAGTTTGTCGCTGAGCGTTTCGAACATGCCAAATCGCCTGAATTTTACAAATTGTTGAAATTACAATGCCATTGATGCTATGTCAAGAACATCTTGTTGGGAGCGGGCGCAGCGTTGGTCAAACTGTAGCATCATGCCTGCGGGACTATTTACCACATCCTCGGCCGCGCCGTAAACAGGCCCCCGTTCGGCATCTTCTTTCAAGTAGTTAGAAGTGGTTTCGCAACCTCGGATCACGGTTGCGGGCAAGGCGCAGGCCGAATCGAAAGCGCAGCGACCACTATAGGTTGTGAGCACGTTCGAGAGGCCTGCAATCCCGCCATGGCGGGACCCCCGTCCGTCAGGCGTGGTTGTACCACTTGCATGCTTTTCCCCGCGGGAGTCCCGCCGCGGCGGGACCGCGATCGGATCGCGGCCGGAGGCCGCGCCCACGCATTTGAACTGATCTGCTGACAAACCGCCGGCGCAGGCGGCGTGCAGCGTTTTCAAGGGAATGGATTTGGAGATGGAGCGCATCAACCTCCTGGATGTTTCACGGGAACGGCTGGCGGAGTGGCTGGCCGGCCGCGGGGTCGCCGCCTACCGGGCGGGCCAGGTGCTCAACTGGGTCTATCGGCGCCAAGCGGAGAGCTTCGACGCGATGTCGGACCTGGGCAAGGAGCTGCGCGCTCTCCTGGCGCAGGAGTTCCGCATTCCGCGGCTATCGATCCTGGCCCGTCAGACTTCGTCCGACGGCAGCGCGAAGTATCTCTTCGGCCTCGAAGACGGGGAGCGCATCGAAACCGTCCTGATCCCCGAGCGCGACCACTGCACCCTGTGCGTGTCGAGCCAGGTGGGCTGCGCCCAGAACTGCCGGTTCTGCCTGACGGCCAAGGGCAAACTGCGGCGCAACCTCTCCGCCGGAGAGATCCTGGCGCAGGTGCGCGACGTCAGGAGGCAGCTGCTCGACCCCGGGCAGCTTACCAACATCGTTTTCATGGGCATGGGCGAGCCGCTGGCCAACTTGGAAAACCTCCTGGGAGCGCTCGCGCTCATCACCGACAGCGACGTCGGGCTCGGGTTCGCAGCCAGGCGCGTGACCGTCTCCACGGCCGGGCTGGTGCCGCAGATGCTGGAGTTCGGCCGGCGCTCGCGGGTCAGCCTGGCGGTCTCCCTCAACGCCGCGGACGACGACACGCGCAGCCGGCTCATGCCGATCAACCGCACCTACCCGCTGGAGGCGCTCTTGGAGGCCTGCCGCTCCTACCCGCTGCCGCCCGGCCGCCGCATCACCTTCGAATACATCCTGATCAAGGGGGTCAACGACTCGCCCGAGGACGCCCGC
>JALOOU010000187.1 GCA_025454255.1 Desulfobacterales bacterium
TCCGCGCTTGTCAGCGGCTCAAAGATCTACAAGGTGGCGATCGAAATCAAACCGCTCGCCAAGCCGCGCTGGACGGATATCAAACGCCGGTGCGCCGGCCGGATCGACTCGCTGGTGGAGCTGCTCAAGGGCTCCATCTCCAGAGGAGTGATGGAGATCGTGACCCGCAAGGGCGAGGGGCTGTTCCCTGCCCCCCAAGAGATCGCGTTGAGCTGTTCGTGTCCGGACTGGGCGACCATGTGCAAGCACGTAGCCGCCACGCTATACGGTGTCGGCGCACGCCTCGACCATGCACCCGAGATGCTCTTCACCTTGCGCGGAGTGGATCCGGCCGAAATGGTGGAGGCAGCAGTTGCGCAACCGTCGAAGACGTACAAGTCCCGCAAGGGCCGGACCCTCGTTTCCGAAGACCTGTCCGCCGTCTTCGGCATCGACATCGACACGCAGGGGGGTTCCGAGGAAAGCGTCACACCTCCGGTCGACACGCAGGGGGGTTCCGAGGAAAGCGTCACACCTCCGGCCAGAGGCGGACGGCGGCCGGTGCAATCCCCGAAAACAGCAAAGCGCTCCCCGGCAGCACGCAAACCTGCATCGCGTAGAAGTCCCTCCTGACCTCCCTTTGCCGAAGGGAGGGGGTGGCCCCTCTTTGACTCCAAGGGACGGGAGGGTATATAGCAGGGCATCAAACCGGAACGGTCAGGTGGAATTCCGTTCACTCTTTTTGGCCCGGACGAAAGGATGAGGCGGGCGATGGCCATCGGACGCAACCAGCCCTGTCCCTGCGGCAGCGGTAAAAAATACAAGAAATGCTGCATGAACCAGGAGGCGGCACCCTCCCAGGACCTTTACTACCGACGCCTGTCGGAGGCCCACGACGAGTTGGTTAAGCGTTTGATGGCCTGCGCCGACCGGATCTTCGGCGAGCAGGCCGTTTCCGCGGCCATGAACGAGTTTCTGCTGTGGCCCAAAGCAGAAGACGACCTCAGTGAAGGCATGCTCGACCGCTCCGGCGCTCTGTTTTGGCCGTGGTATCTGTTCAACTGGGAATACGATCCGAAGGATGCCGGGGTGGAGCTTGCCGGTCCGAGGGAGCGCACGGTGGCCGAGCTCTACGCCCAGGAGCGCGCCTTCCAATTGGATTCCCTGGAAGAACGGCTGATCGGGAGCATCAACCGCAAACCCTACAGCTTCTGGGAGGTGCTCCGCGTCGAAAAGGGGAAGGGGATGGCGCTGCTGGACATTCTCACAGGCACCCGCATCGAGGTCCAGGAACGCTCGGGGTCGGAATACGTCCATCCCGGCGATGTGCTCTTCGGCCGGGCGGTCGCGGTCGACGGCGTGGGGATGCTGATCGGACTCGGCGCGACCCTCATCCCCCCGGGCCGCAAAACGGACATCATCGCATTGCGAAAACATTTGCACCTTCGGAACCGGGTCATAACCGACGACACCCTGAATGAGTATGACGTGGAAATCCGGCAGGTGTATTTCGGCTTGGACCACTCCCTGCATGCCGCCCCGCAGATGCAAAACACGGACGGGCATGCTCTGGAATTCCACCGGCTGATTTATGAGGTGGGGAGCACCCCAGAGGCGTTTGAAAAACTCTCTGACCTCTGCGCCACCATGACGCCGAAGGAACTCTCCGCCAAGGCCGAACGGGATAAAGCCGGCCGGATGGTGCGGGTTGAAATACCCTGGGACCGCCGGGGGCACAAGAAAGTTTCCGGGCTGCCAAACACCCTTTTGGGCCGCATCGTGATCGAGGGCCGCCGGCTCTCCGCGGAGGTCAATTCGGCGGAGCGCGCGGCGGCCCTGCGGCGCGAGCTCGATGCCCGGCTCGGCGCCGCAGGCCGATTCAAGGTCGATGAGATCCAGGACCTGGATGCGGCGATGAGCGAACGCAGCCGCCGGGCAGCCAAAACGAAGACATCCCGGGAACAGGCAGAGTTGATGCAGCAGCCCGAAGTGCGTGAGCAGGTGGCGGAAATAATGGCCCGGCACTGGGAAAGCTGGGTGGATCTGAAAATTCCGGCCCTGGGGGGAAAATCCCCGCGCCATGCCGTCAAAACCGCCGACGGGCGCGAAGCCGTCGAGGCGCTTCTGAAGGATGCCGAGAGGGAGCGCGGACAAGATCCCTTCACCCTGGAATTCAACCGCAAAGGCGCAGCGATAGCCAGGAAAATTCTCGGGTTGAATCCCCCCGGGTGAAAAGAGGTTTTCGGCTTGCAACTGAAAGCGAAAAAACGCTCATGCATTAAATCATTCCTATCCGACCTTTTTGCATAGATGGGGGTCTGAATCGAGGAGGTGCCATGGAACCCAAGCAGCCCGCGCCGGGCGAACCCCGGCTGGCGCAGCGCCTGCAGCAGGCCGAGTCCGGAGCGCCGGCGAGCGGCATCCTGCCCAGCACCATCACCGATCTCGAGTCCCTGAAAAACGAGGCCCTGCAGGCCGGCGGCGCCGCGCGCATCGCCGATCAGCACCGGCGCGGCAAGCTCACGGCCCGCGAACGGCTGGAGCTGCTGCTGGACGAGGGCTCCTTCGAAGAGTTCGACATCCTCAAGACCGGCCGGGGCGACTACACCGACCAGGGGCGCCGCTACCCCGGCGACGGGGTGATCACCGGCCACGGCACCATCGACGGCCGCGAGGTTTTCACCTTCAGCCAGGACTTCACGGTCATCGGCGGCTCGCTGGGCGAGGCCCACTCCCAGAAGATCAGCAAGGTGATGGACCACGCCGTGCGCGTGGGCTCGC
>JALOOU010000008.1 GCA_025454255.1 Desulfobacterales bacterium
TTAAAGCCGACATCCGATCAAATCGTTGAACGGGAAAAAAGACTTGACAAAGCAGAAAAAGTGGAAGAGGAAAAGGCCAACTAACCAACCAATATAAATTGAAAAAACAGGATTTATTACGTACAGGCTGTCACAAACGCAGCTTTGCTGGAAGTTGAGTTTTCTGAGATAGTTTCAATGTGACACTTCAGGGATTTTTAATCTGGATAAACATTTTTGCCTAAATTTATTCAATACCTATTAATGGTTCCAACTCATAACCGGGTTTAAGCTTCAACTTAAATTTGCCCGTCTGTTCCCTGAGCGCTTTCCTGAAACCATAAAGATTTGCCTTAAGATTCTTGGTGAGGTCCAAACTGGCCTGACGAAAACTGCTAAGACTGTCTTCTCTGGCTTGTTCAGATAAATTGATGGGTGTCGCTGTATTTTTTAGATGGTCGACCCCTGAAGCTCTAAATAACATTTTGCGGCTTTGAATGTGAAAAAGAGCAGCATCCATCAAAGTGTGTGTGTCGTTCTTTTCTCCCTTCACGAAGTAAGCCCCTATGACCGTCCAGTATGTTATAGATAAAGCTCCTGTATCTTTAAACTGCGATTGATCGTAGGAAAACAACATAATGACATCAATATCGAATAATTGTCTCAACTTGTCCAAGTTCGAGAAACCTCCACCCTCTTCAAGGTAATTTGAGGGAATAAGTTCAATCGATTCAACGAATTTAAAATCTTTGAATTGGGACGCTATTTCTTGCATTAAATTCATTCTTTCCTTTTCAGGGAACCCTTCCCCATAATCCAGGGATGGTGCAAATGCAAAACCAACTTTTAGCGGAACGGTGATTGTTGGTTCCATGCCTTCTTGGTTTTTGATGGTGCTTTCATCGACACTCAAAAATCGAATAAGACTGGTTTTGTAATGTGTATGCAGCTTCGGGGGTGTTGTGGTACAGCTTTCTATAAAGAATAATAGTGCTATAAGGCATATGGCAGATCCAAAACGGTATTTCATGGCTACAACTCTCCCGCCAAAATAGATGAGTGTTTTATGCTTGGAAATTGCCTTTGCGCGCCGTTTATATCACAAGATAGCAACAATTCTAGATTTATCGGATTTATTCAAAGGCAACACATCCTAATAGTTGCTCTGGATATTATCTGAGCACCTTGCGCTTTCTAAATCAATATCCGCCTCGCCGGCCGTTGACCGCTCGATTCACTCTCATGACACCGTAGGAGATGACAACCTCATCCCTCGGGTTGACCCATACCTTCTGACCGGTATCGAGCAGTGTCATCTCGCAGCCATAATGACAAATATCCGTCTTACAATGCTCAAGTATCCGGTATTCATTTCCGTATGGCCCGTAGTATCTACTGTAAACCTGCCCTTCTTCCTTTATTTGCATTTCATACTCCTGGGAGTCCGTATTCTGAAGTGTGGCTGCAAGTACGGCTGAGGGGCTGGCAAGAGTTAGTATCATCAAAAAGATGGCTGATTGTTTCATAAACCCCTCCCTTAGTTTCAACCCATTCCAACAGCCCCATTAAGCACGTCATCGGTCCATAAGGCCCTCTGCAGAGGGCTTAGCAAAATTCAGGATAGAAGAGGCAAAAGTGAAATGAAGCTCAGCTGGGGAGGCGGTGAGATCCAAACCACGCAACCAAACCAGCGTTCGCTTCAGGTCCGGTGCAATGGTAAAGGTGCCAGAACTGGTGGCCAATATATCTTAGCCTGAGGCCACAAATCAAATGAAATCGGCTCGACGGAGGGGTCTATATCCCAAGAAAGGACCATCTTGTACAGAGAATAGTGTCACATCTTGACGGGCTGTTGCCCAAAGCGCTTTTTTTTAGGCGAAACGAAGGGCGGTAAATTTCCGTGATAGCGATACGCATTTTAATGCCGCCATGTGCCGGGTAAGCGTGGCAATTGTGCGCGGTGCCGGGATTCTCCACCGGTTAAGCTTTTGGCTGCTTCCCCTGTCCGCTGCAGGACTCAATGCCGCGGATAGAGCCCGCAATGGCTCTTTGAGATAACGGGTTAAGAGCACCATGTTCTGGATCGTGGCGGTCAAATACTCCTGGATTTCTATCCGCCACAGCCTGCGCCAGTGCGCTTGTTTAATCCCATAACGGGTGCCGCGGGCAAGGGAGCGCCCCATCAGGTGCTGGCGTGTCTTGCGGTCGGCTCGGCCCTGAGAACTTTCGGCTTGAGAGAGCATTTTGTCCAATGCGGGTTGTCGCAGGTGCCGTTTCAGACTGCGTTCGGCCTTGCTCCGCGTACATTGCAACTGCAAGCCACACCGGCTGCACATCCTCTTGGATGCCGTGCACTCCCATTGCTGCCGCTGAGAGTTGAACCGTCGGCGGGTTAATCGTTCGCCGGCCGGACAAACGAAGCAGTCGGCGGCTTCATCGTAGGTAAAGGACTCCTTGGGCAGGATCTCCGACTGGCGCCCTGAGCCGCGCTGGCCGAGTTCCAGCGAGACGAAATGGCTTTTGACCCCGCGATCATGACAGCCCAGATAGTTTTCGATGATGCCATGCTTGCTGTCGGCGTCACTGAACTCGGCTGAGACTCCGGTGTTGTGTGCGTGGGCGTCCAACAAACTGTCCATACGGTGCGCTTCATGGACAGAACCGTTGGTCACCTCGGTGGCCGTGATGATCTCGCAACGCTCATCCACGACCCGATGCACCTGGTACTTCAGCCTGGACTTGCCGCCGCCTCGACGCACCACGGAGGCGTTCGGATCGGTGGTGGAAATGTGCGCGCCGTTGGCCGCGCCCGCATGCTCAGGCTGCTTCTCGCAGGCATTATCCAGCCGTGCCAGCAGCCGCTGGTAGCCTTTGTTCAGATGCCGTTTGAGTGAGGTGGGGTTGACCACTGAGTTAGCGGATCTGGTTTTGGAATATCCCAGCCCGGCGGCTGATTGCCGAATAGGTCTAACCGAACCGGTCGCCGATCTGCGGCATGGAGGTAGGGCTGGGCAAAACAATTACGGTCAGCCTGGTGAGGCGCCGCCCAACGAAATGGGCGGGAACAGATAGGCCGGGCCTAACGTTGCAATGACCAGCTCGAACCGTTGCCCAATTTTTGCCTCTGGCTGGACGTTGCCTCGGCACCTCGCCTCTTGACCGCCGGTCATCTCTGCCCAATTCTTGACCATCATCAACATGGAGGTGGCAGGTTCCCATGACGCATGGCAGCAGACGAAACCGCCCGGTCGCCGGATGGAAATTCGACAACAGCTACGCGCGGCTGCCGGAGGTCCTTTTTGTCCGGCTGTATCCAGTGCCGGTGCCCGCGCCGAAGGTTGTGGTTTTCAACACTCCACTGGCCCGATTTTTGGGACTGAACCCCGATGCTTTTGAAGGCGACGAGGGTGCCGCGGTTTTCTCGGGCAACCGGATCCCCGAGGGGGCCGAGCCCCTTGCCCAGGCCTATGCCGGGCATCAGTTCGGCGCTTTCACCATGCTGGGCGACGGGCGGGCCATCCTGCTGGGCGAGCAGGTGACGCCGCTTGGCGAGCGCTACGACATCCAGCTCAAAGGGTCCGGCCGGACACCGTTTTCGCGGCGGGGCGACGGGCGGGCGGCGCTGGGGCCGATGCTTCGGGAGTACATCATCAGCGAGGCCCTGCACGCACTCGGCATACCCACGACCCGCAGCCTCGCGGTGGCGGTCACCGGTGAACCGGTGTTTCGTGAAACCGCCTTGCAGGGGGCGGTTCTCACCCGCACGGCGGCCAGCCACATCCGTGTGGGCACGTTCGAGTACGCGGCGATGAGGGGCAAGCCCGAGGAGCTCCGCAACCTCGCCGACTATACCATCCGGCGCCACTTTCCAGAGCTGGCCGCGGCCGGGAATCCTTACTTAGGCCTGCTCGGGGCGGTCATGGAGCGGCAGGCATCGCTGGTGGCGCGCTGGCTGCAGGTCGGCTTCATCCACGGCGTCATGAACACGGACAACATGGCCCTCAGCGGCGAAACCATCGACTACGGCCCCTGCGCGTTCATGGACGCCTACGACCCCGGTACCGTCTTCAGCTCCATCGATCTCCACGGCCGCTACGCCTACGAGAGGCAGCCGCAGATCGCCCATTGGAATCTCGCCCGGTTTGCCGAGACGCTGCTGCCGTTGATTAACCCCAACCCGCCCGAGGCCGTCGCGATGGCAACCTCCGCGGTCTCTGGATTCGCAGACGCCTTCCGCCGCCACTGGCTGGCAGGCATGCGGGCCAAACTCGGACTGGTGAACCAGGAAGCCGACGACCGCTCCCTCGTGGAGGAGCTGCTCGACTGCATGCACCGACACAAGGCGGATTTCACCAACACCTTCCGCGATCTGGCAAGCGGCCCCCCGCTGGAGGCTTCCCTGTTCCAGTCTCCGGATTTCAAGCACTGGTTCGAGCGCTGGCAGGCCCGGCTGAAGCGGCAGCCCGAAACCCGGGAAGAGGTCGGCCGGCGCATGAACGCATGCAACCCGGCGGTCATCCCCCGCAACCATCGGGTGGAGGAGGCTCTGGCGGCGGCCGTGGAACGGGCCGACTATTCGGTCATGGAAAAGCTGCTGGGCGTTCTTTCCCGACCCTACCAGGAGCCGCCGGAGGAGTCCGGTTATCACCTGCCGCCGCCACCTTTGGTGCAGCCCTACCGCACCTTTTGCGGGACGTGAGCGCAGCCGCGGTTGCCGCTGCCTGCAGGCTGCCCGGCCGACTTTCTAAAGGGAACAGCTTTGCCTATACGCGGGTGCAGCGCCCAGCTGTGAAGCGCAGCAGCGGAAGGACTAACACGGTCGCCGAGCATGGCACAAAAATGAATGGTGGCGGACCAAGCTGCCAAAAAGGCGAATTCGACGGCTTCGTAAAAACTCCTCTTTATGCGTTGCGCTTCATCCCGTGGTCGCTGCGTTTTAATGTAAGTAACCATCGCGACACGTAATTTGCGCACCT
Organism: Desulfobacterales bacterium; assembly: GCA_025454255.1. Classification (GTDB taxonomy): domain Bacteria; phylum Desulfobacterota; class Desulfobacteria; order Desulfobacterales; family SpSt-501; genus SpSt-501. The sequence continues at coordinate 4,956 of JALOOU010000008.1, forward strand.
TGATCTTGCGTTTATCAAAGCCTTCAATGCCGGGGACTTTCTACGAGTCCATCCTTCGTGCTTGACACGGCGTTATTTTGTCTAATTTTTGTCTAAAATTATTTGGCATAAAAATTTATGCCTGTAAATGGGATAGATAAACCCCGATAGCCAAAGGAGGGAAAAATGACCGCGACAAACGATCGAGATGCTCTCTTTGCATATGCCATGTCCGAGTTTCTGAAGAACAATTTCGGGAAGAGCATCGAGCTTGTGGGCGAAATGCTGCAAAAGCATCCTGACCACAAGCTTGGGTGGGTGACCCGCGGCACGGCACACCTGAAAATGAACCACCCCGAGCAAGCGATCGAGGATTTCAACCGGGCGCTCGCCCTCGACCCGGGATACATGCGGGCATTGCATCTGAGGGCGCTCGCCCGGGAGGCGAACGGCGATGCCGAAGGGGCGGTCGAGGACCTCGACCAGGCGATCGAGGCCAGGCCGGAGTACGGCGCCGCATACCACAGCCGCGCGGCGCTTTACGCCAAACTGGGCAGAGAGGACCATGCCGTCGATGACTTCCAGATGGCCGCCCACCTCACCAACGTCAGCATCGAGGCATTTGCGAACGAGAATAACCTCTGGCGTTCCAACCAGCTGCGGGTGGAGGAGATGCTCGAAAGCGACATGAACCGCTGATGTGATCAACCTGTTCCTCTGACCGCGGGGGGGCGGACGGTGAAAGCTCCTCCCCCTTTTTCACCAAAAGCCGCAGCAGCAGGAGACGGCCCCATGCCCCATCGCAAGCTTTATCCCATCGGCTATGTCGCCCGTGCCACGGGGTTGTCCGCCCATGTCATACGGGCATGGGAGCGGCGATACCGCGCGGTTGCCCCGGCGCGAAGCGCCAAAAACCGTCGCCTGTATTCCCTGAACGACATAGACCACCTCCTGCTGCTTAAAAACGCGCGCTCCCAGGGTCAACGCATCGCTGCGGCAAGCCTTCTGGACGAGCCGCGGCTGAGGCAGCTGGAGACCAATTACATGCCACGATCCGCCGGCGAGGCGGGAGCCGCCGCACTTGTCAACGGCCAGGCGCCCGCGAGTGCGTTGCTCGATGTTTGCCTCGAATCCGTTCGCCGGCTCGATCCGGCCGGTCTGCGGGCGGCGCTGGGGAGCGCCTCGGTGTCGCTGGCGCGGCCGTCGCTGCTCGGGCGGCTGATCGGCCCCCTGATGGCAGGGATCGGCAGCGCCTGGGCGGATGGGAGCCTGCGGATCGTCCACGAGCACCTCGCCACTGCGGTGGTGCGGGAGTTCCTTTTCGGCTTGCTCATGAGCACCCCGCGGCAGGATTCCGCCCCCCGCATGGTGGCTGCGACCCCGGCAGGGCAGAGCTGCGAAATAGGCGCGCTTGCCGCCGCGGTGACGGCGGCCGAAAGCGGTTGGCGGGTCGGCTACATCGGCGCAAGCCTGCCGGCCGAGGAGATTGCGGCGGCGGCGGCCTTGACCCGCGCCGAGGCCGTCGCCCTCAGCGTCACCTGCTCGAACGGAGGGGACGCCCTCGCCGGGGAGATCGTGCGCCTGAGAACCCTCGTCGGCCGGGGCCCAAGGATTTTCGTCGGGGGGCGCGCTGCCGCCTCCGTCGCCGCGGCCTCAGAAGCTGCCGAAGGGGAGCTCGTCGACGGGCTGGCCGACTTCGGCAATCTGGTTTTGCGAAGCGAGGCGGCCGGAACGACTTAAGCGGCCATGGCCGCGGCCCGCACGAAAAGGCCTCGACCGGCATTCATCAGGAGACAGCAAGCATGAGCGCAGAAACCCTGCGAAGCCCCGATCTCTCCGTCACGCTCTCGGACGGAAGCGCCGTCCCTTTGAAGGAGTTCTGGAAAAACAGGGGGCTCGTCCTGGTTTTCCTGCGGCACTTCGGTTGACCGTTCTGCCGCGAGCAGGTGGCGCAGTTGCGCCGCAACCGAGTGCGCTTCGAAAAGGCCGGCGCGAATCTGCTTCTCGTGGGCATGGGCACGCCCGGCGAGTGCTCGGATTTCAAAAACAAATTCGACGTGCCCTTCCCGATGGTCTCCGATCCGGAGAAAAAACTGTACCAGGCGTTCGAGCTGAAGCAGATGCCGCCGTGGAAGGCGCTCTCCCCGGCACTGGCGCTGAAAGGGATTTCCGCTGTCGCCCGCGGCCACGGGCTCGGAATCCCGGTGGGAGATGTGCGCCAGCTGCCGGGCGTCTTCGTGATCGACCGCAAGGGGAGCGTGGCATTCAGCTGGCCGGCCGACGACCCCTCCGGCCACCCCTCGGTCGAGGAGATCCTCTCCGCGGTCGACTCGCTGCGCCGCCCGGCAAAATAGCGCGGCATGCGCCCGCCTTGCCGCCCGGCCGGCTTCGGTCCGCCTCTGTCCCTCCGGCGGAAGCGGGGCGATGGCCAAAAAGCAGCGTTTGCTCTCTCGGCGAACTTGAAACGGGCGGTGCGCATGGACTATACGGATCGATGCCCCGGGTCCTGCGCATCCGGCTCGGGGTTCCGAGGAGGCTCCTTGAAACATAACGATGCCGGGTCGGCCGCTCCGCCATGCGCAATCAAAGGGCTGGCGGCACCATCTGAAAGAGGATCCTTGGAGGCCGAATCGATGGATGGCGAATGGGTTGCCGGGTTCAAGACCCCTGTGGAGGACCGCCGCTTGGAGGACTATGTCCCCGGCTCGGTTCACGAGTTCGGTATGATCAGTATGACCGCTGAGGAGATCGTTGCCTTCGGGGAGAAGTTCGATCCGCAGCTGTTCCACACCGATCCCGAAGGCGCCCGGTCGACCATTTACGGCGGTCTCATCGCCTCCGGCTGGCACACCGCAAGCCTCATGATGCGCGAGGTGGTGCGGTATTATCTGCCCCGTGCGGCGAGCCTTGGCTCCCCCGGGGTCGATGAACTGCGCTGGCTGCTACCCGTTCGCCCCGGGGACCGGTTGAGCGTGAGAATGACCGTCCTGGAAGCAAACCGGTCCCGTTCGAAGCCCGACCGCGGGATCGTGGTGTCGCTTTTCGAGGTGTTGAACCAGGATCGCAAGGTCGTCATGAGCGCCAAGGGGGTGAACTTCATTTTGTGCAGAACAAGCCAGGCAATCGAACCTGTTCTCTGAATAGAGGACTGCTGCCGTTTCCTGACCGATTGCAGGCTCCAACTGGTCAGGAGGGAGTCGCATCCAAAATCCGGCGTGCTGTTTGGAGGCGGACGGCGGCTCTCATTTTTCTTGCAACGGCTCGATGCACTCCTTGCCGTTGTTTCCGACCTGATTGACCCGCTTTGATACCGGATATCGCATCAGATCCTGCACGTGCGAGGCTATCAACACCTCTTCGATATAGGCGCTCTCTTTGTTTTCGGGATCGAGCCACTCCCTGTATGCCTCCGGCTTGAGGATCAGCGGCATGCGCTCATGTATGTCCTTTACCGAGCCGCCGGCCTCCGTGGTGATGATCGTGCAGGATGCGTAGGGGGCTGATCCCGGGGGGGCCTGCTTGTCCTGCCAGAGCTCGTAAAGGCCGGCGAAGGCGAACGGCTCGCCCGATGGCAGGTGGAAATAGGTGGGCTGTCTGCTCCCCGCCTTTCCGTGCCACTCATAAAACCCGTTCGCGGGGATCAGCGACGATGTTTGAGAGCGGCCCTGAAGGCGGGCTTGGACGACAATGTCTCAACTCTGGCGTTTATCATCCTGGAGCCGATGGAGGGGTCCTTGGCCCAGGAAGGCACCAATCCCCAGCGGCGGTTGCTCATGTGCCGCCCATCCTGCTGCAGAACGATGACCGGGACTTCCTGAGCGGGCGCCACGTTGTAGCTGGGCTGCAGCTCGAAAGGGGCCGGGCGGGCATCAAAATGCCGCTCCAGCTCACGGGACAGGCTGTGCCGGGCAAAGCGTCCACACATTCCCGGGCCTCTCGCATGGGGCTCAAAAAAAGAGGTAGCCAGCAAAAGGAGGGAAAACTGGCCACCCCCGGATCACAAGATGGACGCGATGTCGAAGGCGTACAGCGGCCGCCTTTCGCCACCGGAAACCATCTTACAATCCAATTGGATAGTGGGTCTTCCCGGTACGGGTGTCAACCGCAGCAGGCAGGCAGGTTCTTTGCCCCCCGGTCTCCGCTGCAGGCCCTCGATGCTCACGAAAGGAAATAGGTATGCGTCGGGCAGAGCAGGTGCGGACGGGCTGCGGTGGGGCGGACCGTTGTGCAGCGGCTTCGTTTCAAGCTCTTTAGCTTGTGGGAGTCGAAAAAGTAGATCTGCTTCTCGCTGATCGCGTGGACGATGGACCAATGGTCCCACATCCGCCCCCCCACGCCGATCAGGACGGCTCTTTTGCTGCCGCTGTCAAGAAAGGCCATCATCCCGGCCCAAAATTCATCCAGGGACGTGTCGGGGCGGTGTTTGAACGGCATGTTGCGGTCGGGAATCCGGCCGTTGGCGACATCCCGGAGAATACTGCCCACGGTGTTCAGGCCGATTCCTTCCGCCAGAACCCTGCTGAGATCCTCGCTTGCTTCCAGGTAGACGAGAATCCGTCTGAAAAGGCACTTTGACTCCTCCTCCCCGATGTCGGAGATGATCCGGGCCGCGTTGACGATGCTGTATATGGCGCACAAGCCGTCCAAGGCCCCCTGAAGGTAGGGCCTCTTTTCCTTCCCGTTCATGTAGAGCGAGCCCCTGCGCTTTATCGGCCGGTGCTCGCAGTGCGCATCGGAGTCCATCTTCATCGATGTTTTTTCCTTCGCTGATTCGCAAAATCCATGGGAAGGCGGACAGCAGCCAAATTGAAAATAGGGTTGGGCCTGGCGCATTCAGGAAAAGGAAAAAGGCAGGCCCGTCTGAGGTCTGCCTTTTAGGCGATGTGTCCCGAGATACCGTTGTTTTGCGGGCGTCCCGCCGCGGTGTAAGCAGACCGCCCTAAAAGATGCACGCGTACCCGAGAGACATCAAGCAGGGCCACCTCCGACCTTCCTTAGTTATAGCGTAACCTTCGGGCGGCTCGCGCCGCTCCAAGGTTCATTCTGTATCGTGTTGAAGTCGGGTGATCCCCTGCTGTGTAATATTATATGGCACTTTCACCGAAAATCAAGTCGCTTCACGACTATAATTTTTATAATAATTTCAATTGGAAAAGGTCGGGCGGTGCTCGTTTCATCTCTTCACCAGCGCCCTCCGCACCGCGAGAGCCAGTTCATGGATGGTCAGCGGCTTGACCAACAGGCCGTCGATGCCCATCGACTCCAACGCCTCCTCGTTCACCTGGTCGCTGAAGCCGGTGCACAAAATCACGGGCACATCCGGGCGCATTCGGAGCAGCTCCTTCGCCAGCCCGGTGCCTGTCATGTCCGGCATGGTCAGATCGGTGATGACCAAATCGTAGCCCGTGGGGTCGGATCGGAATACCTCCAGCGCCTCGACCGGGCTGGTGGCCGTATCGACCTGGTAGCCCAATATCCCGAGCATCTTATGCGCCGCCTGGGCCAGCCCAGGTTCGTCATCCACGAAGAGAATGCGCCCGGAACCTGACAGCAGGGGCATCTCCACCAGCTCCGGCGCCGGCGCCTCCCCTTTGACCCGGGGCAGATACACCTCGAAGATGGAGCCCTTGCCGGCCACGCTGCTCACCCGGATCGTTCCGCCATGGGACTTCACGATACCAAATGCGACGGATAGCCCCAAACCGGTGCCCTTGCCGGTCTCCTTCGTCGTGAAATAGGGCTCGAAGATCCGCTTTAAAATCCAGGGCGGCATGCCGTGGCCGGTATCGGAAACCGCGATTCGGACATACTCCCCCGGGGCGAGTTCCTGATTTGAAGGGGCATCCCTTTCGAGAATGGATGTATTCGAGAGCGAGAGCTTCAGGGACCCGCCCTTTTCCTCCATGGCGTGGCCCGCATTGGTGCAGAGGTTCATCAGCACCTGCTGCATCTGAGTCGGGTCGGCGAAAATCATGCCGGTGTCGGCCGCGATCTGGGGTTCCAGCCGGATGGTGGACGGCAAGGAGGCCCGCAGAAGGCCCATCGTCTCCTTTACGATCGGCCGCAAACTCATGATGATTTTATCCTGTTTCCCGCGGCGGCTGACCGCCAGAATCTGGCGGACCAACTGCCTGGCCCGCTTGGAGGCGATGACGATCTGGTTGAGGCAGTCTCTGGATTCGCTGGTGAGGCCATCGGAGAGCCCCAGTATCTCGGCGTTGGCGAGAATGACGGCCAGAATGTTGTTGAAATCGTGTGCGATGCCTCCGGCGAGAGTGCCGATCGCCTCCATTTTCTGGGCTTCCAGAAATTGCTGCTCGAGCTCTTGTTCGCGGGTGACGTCGCGTTTCACGGCCACATAGTTGACGATCGTCCCCGACGCATCGATTACAGGGGAAATCGTGGCCTCCTCGGTGTACAAGCGGCCGTCCTTTTTGCGGTTGATAAAAAGGCCGTGCCACGGCTTCCCGGCGGAGAGCATCGCCCAAAGATTCTGATAAAAGGCGCGGTCGTGCTCACCGCTTTTAAAAATGCGGGGGTTCTTGCCCAGCACCTCTTGCGCGCTGTAGCCGGTGATCTTTTCGAAGGCAGGGTTGACGTAGACGATGTCGCCGCGCTCGTTGGTTATCAAGACGATTTCGGCCGCTTGATCGATGGCTGCCGCCAAGCGCCTCAACTCATCCTGCGCCATTCGGGTGTCGGTGACATCCCACCACGCCCCGACCACCTGTGTGGGCCCGTCGCCGGCATGGACGACGCGCTGCTCGTCGTGGATCCAGCGGTATTTCCCCTGAGCGTCCTTAAAACGGTACTCGAAAACGTTTTTGCCGCGTGCATTCAAGCGGTTCAGACCGTCTTGGATCAGAGGCAGGTCCGCCGGGTGAATGCACTCATTCCAAAATTGGAGGGTATCGGTGAACTGCTCGGGTCTCCACCCGAGAATGGACTCGAGATTGCGGCTGATGTAGTCGAGGCGAAGGTGGGGGTGAAGCGTGTAGGTGTAAACCACGGCCGGGCTCTCCGTGACCAGGTAGTCGAGCCGCTGGGTCGCTTCCTGCAGTTGCTGCTGGGCGGATTTGATGCCGGTGATATCCCAGACCACTCCCAGCATCCGCAGCGGCTGGTCGGCCTGGCCGCGTATCACACGGCCCTGGCTTCTCATCCAGCGCATCTCTCCGTCCGGACGGGTGATGCGGAATTCAACCTCGTAGGGGGCGCGATGCTCGATCGCGTTTTTGGCGGACGCCCTGATTGCGGATCGGTCCCTGGGGTCGACCATCTGCTGCAGATCGCTGCCGGCCCCGCTGAATCGGTCGGTATGAACCCCGAACAACTCGAACAGGGCGCTGTCGCCAGTGATGTGGTCCGCTTTTAGATCGTGCTCCCAGACGCCCATCCGCGCGGAGTCCAGGGATAGCCGCAGGCGGGCATCGCTTTCGGCCAGGGCGGTTTGCGTCTTTTTTTGGTCATCGATATCGGTGGAGGTGCCGTACCATCGGACCACGCGGCCCTCGGGGCCGCGCTCCGGGATGGCCCGGCTCAGAAACCATTTGTAGGACCCGTCCCGCTGCCGCAGGCGATGCTCGATTTCGTTGGCTTGGCCGGAGTCGATGGCCTGCCCCAACGCCTCGGCCGTGGCGGCTGAATCGTCCGGGTGCACCGCCGCCGACCATTCCCATTTGCCGTCCGCTTTTCTTTCATATCCGCTGAATTCCTCTATCCGCCGGTTGAAATAGTCAAACCGGCCGTCGGCGGTGGCTGTCCAGACCAACTGCGGCATGGAGTCCGCGAGGTTTCTGAAGTTCAGCTCGCTGCGGCGCAGGGCTTGCTCCGATTCCACGCGCCGGGTGATGTCGCGGCCGATGGTGATCAGGGTTCGCAGGCCCTGGATTGTTGCGCCCCTGGAGCTGATCTCGACGGGGAACCGGGTGCCGTCTTTTCTGCGGTGGATGGTCTCGAACAGAATGCCCTCCGCGTCCGCCTTGGCCATTTGATCGCCGAGGAGACCGAGCGTGCCGGGTTCCCGCAGATCCTGGACGGTGAGGGTCAGAAGCTCATCCCGGCTGTACCCATATGCGGTGCAGGCGGCGGCGTTGGCCTCCAGGATTCGCCCGTCATCCCGACGGATGAAAAGAATGATGTCCCGGCTGTTCTCGACCAGAAGCTCGAAGCGCCGCAGCGCCTCCTCTGCGAGTTTTCGCTCGGTGATGTCGCGAACAAAGACCAGGGCGCCGTTTTCCCCGTTGAATTCAAATGGGATGGACTTGACCTCCACGTTCAGCCGGCTTCCGTCCATCCGCACGTACACTTGCTCGACGGGGGCATTGGGCTTGCGCTCCCGGTTCACCTGGTGCATGCGGTCGCGGATGAGGCCGTGGAAGTCCGGGTGGAATCGATCCATCATGGACGCCTCGAGAAGGTCGGCGGGCTTCGAAGCGCCGAAAAGCGCAAGCGCGGCGGCATTCACATAGGCAAACTGTCCCCGGCATTGGACGAAGATGGCATCCGGAGCGTTTTCGACCAGGAGCCTGAAGTTGGCTTCACTGGCTTTTTGCGCTTCCATGGCCCCAAAAAACCGGTTCATCTCCTGGCGCATCAAAAAAAAGATCACGCCGCTGGTGACCAGCACAAAGATCCACCCCTTGATCGTTTGCACAAAGGTCATCGTCTCGACCGCGGTAACCGTCGCCGCCAGGATCCGATCTGAAACCAGTATCCACGCGACTGAGGCGAGCGCGTAGATGGCCGCGGTCCTGAACGAAGCCCTCGAGGAATTGTTTTTCGAATTCATATTAACTCCCGCCGCAGAGTTCCCGTCTCTTCAGCGGATACTATACAATAAAGTCATGTAATTTGCCTTCAAGAAAAACCTGCACGTTCACCCCATCGTGTTTGATGATAAAAACGCAGGGGCAGGCAAGGTGCAGAAGTGGTTTTTCAAGCTCGGATTGAGGTTGCTGAGAAGGCTCCGGCCGGTCTGAAACCGCAGCCGCCTTGAACAGGCGGTGAGCACGTTCGCGAGGCCTGCACCCCCGCCGCCGCGCAGGGGTGTAAAACCAATTCCGGTGGAACTGTCGGCTGCAGGAATCGGGGTCAGGCGGGGACGGTGGCGTTATCCTGATGTAAAGCGCATCAGCGCGGATGCGCTCCACTTATAAATCGTCTCGAAATTGAATTGACATCGTTCCCAAAATCTCCCCCGGCCCCTCTTTGTCGAAGAGGGGCGATCCCTCCCTTTGGCAAAGGGAGCTTAGGATGGATTTTTAGGCAATGCCCTGACAAGTTCGAGACCCTTGATAAGGGCGGCACACTCTGTTCGGCCGGATTCCCGCACGCATTGTTCGCGCATGCGGCCCGCACGGCAGACGCCGCGGGTTCATAAACGCAATGGGCCATCCATGGGTAGCATGCGGCCGGGCGGTCGAGGCGTGCGCTCATCGTCGGCGCGCATCCAACCGGGCGATGCTGCCGGCGAGCGTGGGGTCCCGCAGCAGCCTTTTCGCGAAGGCGAGGTACTTTGCCGTGATGGCGCGCACGGCCAACTGCAGCGCATAGGGTTTGACGGGCTTTTCGAGCAGGTAGGTGACGTTCGAGGCCAGGCACATGTCCACCACGTCTTCGCTCGCCTTGCCGCTGATCATGATCGCATCCTCGTGGGCCGAGGAAAACTTGCTCTCGATCGAGTCGAGGAAGGAGAACCCGCTCAGGCCCTTCAGGAAAACGTCGACGACGAAGATGGCGACCCCGGAGTCGCGTGCGAGGCAATGCGCAATGGCTTTGTCCGCATTCGAAAAACAGAGCACTTCGCCCCAGGTGTAGAAGCTCTCGATCAGCTCCTTGAGCACCTGGCTGATCCCCGGGTCGTCGTCGAGCACGATTACATCCAGACCGTCCGACATCGTTCTGCCTCATCAATTCGCATCGAATTTTTTGTGGATCAGATTGTATTTTTCCAGCTTGCGGTAGATGGTCGAGGGGTTGATGCCCAGGATTCGGGCCGCTTTGGGGCGGTTGCCGCCGGTGACCTCGAGCACCCGCTCGATGTGGCGGCGCTCCAGCTCCTCGAGCGTCATCAGCTCCACGCTGCGGCGGCGCTCAGGACCCTCGTAGGGCAGCAGGGTGCGCGCCGAGGCGAGGCTCAGATGCTTGCCCCTCTCCAGCAGCACTGCCGCGGCGATCATGTTTTCGAGTTCGCGCACGTTGCCCGGAAACTCATAGTCCAGCAGGCGCTCGGCCAGCTCCGGTTCGAGATCGATGAGTTTTTTCCGGTTGGCCTTGGCGTAGACGCCGAGAAAGTGGCGCGCCAGCGGCAGGATATCGCTCTTGCGCTCCCGCAGCGGCGGTATTTTGATGTTGTAGGTGTTGATGCGGTAAAAGAGGTCGGCGCGGAAGCGGCCCGACAGGATCTCCTCGCTGATGTCGCGGTTGGTGGCCGCAATGATGCGCACATCCACGCTGCGGACCTCGGTGCTGCCCAGCCGGTAGAACTCGCGCTCCTCGATGACCCGCAGCAGCTTGGCCTGCAGCGACGGGTCCAGCTCCGTGATTTCGTCCAGAAAAAGGGTGCCGCCGTTGGCGGCCTCGAAAAAGCCGCGGCGATCGGCGCCGGCGTCGGTGTAGGCCCCCTTTGCGTGGCCGAAGAATTCGTCCTCGAAGAGGGTCTTGCTGAACGAGGCCATGTTGACGGCAAAGAAGGGCGCCGCGCTGCGCTGGCTCAACCTGTGGATCACCCGCGCCATCATCTCCTTGCCGGTGCCGGACTCGCCATTGATCACAACGCTGTAGTCCGTTGCGGCCACGGCCTCCACCTGGTGGAAGACGAGGGCCGTGGCCTCGTCTTCGGCGATGATGCCGGCGAACGCCTCGGGGTGCTTCAAGTTCGAGAAGATCTTGGACTGCCCGAGTCGTGAGAGCTCCGCGCGGAAGCGGTGCTTCTCGATGTAGCTCTGCACCAGCGCTACGAGCTTCTCGCCGTTGAGAGGTTTGACCAGATAGTCGGCCGCACCGCTGCTCATGGCTTTGACGGCGGTGGCGACGTCGTCGATGGCGCTCACCACCACCCAGTCGATGTCCGGGAATTCATCGTTGGCCCGCGCCAGCACCTCCATTCCGCCGACGTGCGGCATCATCAGGTCCAGCAAAACGAGGTGAAAGCGGCGGGAGCGCAGCAGGTCGAGCGCGCGGCGGCTGTCGGAGAGAAGGGCCGGCTCCGGCAGCCCGGCGCTGATCAGCGTGGCCTTGATGCTGAGCAGCAGCCCTTCATCGTCATCGACGACCAGGACCGGAGTGTCTTGGGATGGTATGGATTCCATAAACGCGGGGTGTCGGGATCCTCTCGCCGGCTGTGCCGATCAATCACTCACAGGCTTCATTTTAAAATGAAACCAAAAAACAGTCAAGCGCGGCGGCCGGCAAAATCGTCTCTATATCGAATATTATCAATAGGATAAATTATGTGGGGCCGAATGTGAGAGGCTGCCGGCAAGCGCGTTCAACCCGGCAGGCGGTCGAGGGTCATCTCGACTCCCGACTGCCAGGGGCGGGTGCTGATGCCGAAAACCGCCTGGATGCGGCTGCAGTCGAGCACCGAGTAGGCTGGCCGTGCGGCCGGGGTCGGGTAGTCCCGCGTCGGAATGGGCGCCACGCGCACGGGCCCGATGCGCCGGCGGGCTGCCAGCGCCGCGACGATGTGCGCGGCCAAGCCGAACCAGGAGGTCTCCCCGCGGCCGCAGTAATGGTAGGTCCCCCAGGGAATCGGGGGGGGGCGGTCGCATCGGCATGCGATGGCGAGAATCGCCTCGGCCAGGTCCGCCGCGCAGGTCGGCGAACCGATCTGGTCGTCGACGATGCGCAGCTCCTCTCTCTCGGAGGCCAGCCGCACGACGGTTTTCAGGAAGTTGACCCCGTGCGGGCTGTACAGCCAGGCGGTGCGGATGATCAGGTGCTCTTTGACTTCGCGGCGCACGGCGGCCTCGCCGTCGGCCTTGCTGCGGCCATACACCCCTAAGGGGCAGACCGGATCCTCCTCGAGATACGGGGTCCGCTTGCGGCCGTCGAACACATAGTCCGTCGATACATGCAGCAGGGGTATGCCCGCCCGGGCGCAGAGGCGGGCCAGATGGGCGGGTGCGGCGGAGTTGACGGCAAAGGCGAGCTGCGGCTCGGCCTCGGCCCGGTCCACGGCGGTGTAGGCGGCGGCGTTGATGACGGCGGCCGGGCGGAAGGAGGAGAACAGCGCTTCGACCCTGCCGGGGTCGGTGAGGTCCATGGCGGCCATGCTCGGGGCCGCGAGCTCGACTCCGGCAGCGGCCGCCAGCCGGATCAGCTCGGTGCCCAGCTGGCCTTCCCCGCCGGTCAGGAAGAGTTTCATGCGCTGCGCTCGCCCCCGTCGGGCCGGATCGAGGCGGGCTGGCCGATTCGGATGAGCAGCTCCTCGATGGTCGCACGGGCCGTCAAGGCCTCCAGCCAACGGCGGGGGATGGCCTGCATGCCGCACCGGGCGCCGAGCAGCATGCCGACGACGAGCCCTCGGCCGGCCGAATCTCCCCCGGCCATCACATTTTCGATCAGCCCCTCCTCCAGGCGGGTTTCGTATTTGGCGATTAGGTGGATCGCAGCGGGAAAGGCGGCCTCGACCGCGCACATCTGCCCGAACGCGTGGATGGCGGGGCGCGTGTCGCTTGCAGCGCTGCGCAGCCCGGAGTCGACCCATTCGGGGATCGGCCCGCCGGCCGGGGATTTTGCGGCGGACCGGCTCAGCGCCTCGACGGCCGGCGCTCCGCCGAGGAGATGGCAGGCCGCGCGGGCGAAGAACTCCGCGCTGTCGATCACCAGCGGGCTGTTATGGGTGAGTGCGGTCTGGCGCCGGGCGGCTGCGACCAGCCGATCGAGGTCGTCGCGATAGCGATAGACCAGGGGGGCGATGCGGGCGGCGCCGGCCAGATCCTGGGAAGCGGAGCCCGCCTGGCCCGGTGGGGTTCCAGCATCGATCTGCTGAAGCGTCTGCCGGGTTGCGCCGTCCACGTAGCCGCTGTAGCCGGTGAAGAGCTTGCGCCAGGCGCGGCTGAAATCGCCCTCCTCGAAGCCGCCGCGTTCGGCGAGGCAGCGCAGCAGAACCAGCGTCTGGTCTCCGTAGTGGGTGAAATCCCCGCGCCGCTTGGTGGGGTGGTAGGTCGGGGGTTGGGGGGCGCGGAAGTCGCTCACCCGGCCGAGGCTGCGGTCGATGAGGTCGACGTCATAAATCCAATGGGCTCCCAGGGCCAGGGCATCCGCCGCAAACGAGGCGAACACCATGGCACGGGCGTTGGTCGTCATCAGGTGAACTCCAAGGCGATCAGGTGTCGGCTTCCAGCCGTCTTTCCTGGTAGGCGTCATGGAGGGATTGGAGCATCTCGCGCAGCTCCTCGTGGGTCAGAATGCGCTTGTCCACGAGCAGCCGGGCGACCGCCTCCAGGCGCAGCGTGGTGGAGAGCAGCAGTTTTTCAAGGCGCTCGATGCGATCGGCGTCGGGCGGCGGCGCAGCGCCCTCCGCCCCGAGCAATTCGAGGCGCCGGTCCTTTCCGCTGCGCCGTTCCACCCCTTGATAGGCGGACTTGATCCAGCGGCGATTCAGGCCGGAGCGCCGGTCGCTGCCGGGCGGCTCTGATGTGAAGCTGCGCTTGAAGCTCATGCGTTTAGCCGACCTCTGTGCCCTTTGCCAGATTGTATATTAGTACAAAACGCCCGTCGGGTCAAAAGGGCCATCCGGCCCCTCGGTCGACCGCCAAAATCGCCTTGAAAGCGGATGCGATCGGGAATAGAATAATCCTGAAAACCATGTTTCCAAAGCCTGCGGAGTGAAGCCGACACCGGAAGGAGGAGACGCATGAAGATTTTTGGCAACCGAAATAGAAAAGCGGCCGTATGGACGCTTTTGGTGCTGAGCTGGGCTGCCGCCGGTTTCGCGCAAAAGGTGAGCGACTTCACGGCGGAACAGGTGACGATGGGAGCCGACGGGAAAATCCTCTCTCAGACCAAAGTCTATTTTTCCGGCGGCAAGATGCGGCTGGACGACGCCATGCCCCAGTCCGGCACCAAGCTGATCATGATATCCCGGGGCGATTTGAAGAAGATGTACATGATCAACGCCGACAAGAACATCTACACCGAATCCGATATCGATGAAAAGGAGTTCGCCGGGCTCGCCATGCCGCATGTCAAGAACCGCAAAGAAAGGGCGCTGGGCGAAGAGACGGTCAACGGCTACCCGTGCGCCAAAAAGGAGATCGAGGCCCAGGTCGAGGTCATGGGGTTCAAGAGCACTTCGCGCACGGTCATCTGGCAGTCGCCCAAGTTCGACATGCCGCTGCGCACCCGGGGCGAAGACGGGCATGTCACCGAGCTGCGCAACATCCAGCAGTCGCAGCCTGCGGCGGCCCTGTTCGAGGTCCCCGCCGGAAGCAGCCGGGTGGCGAACATGATGGAGCTGCTGGGCGAGGAGCGCCCGACGGGCAGTCGAGCTCCGAAGCCGGCCCCCGGCGGCAAGGGCGGCGGCGCACGGTTCCCGGCGGAGCTGCCCCCCGGCATGAAAGTGCCGTATCCGAAACAGTGACGGGGGGATGATCGCCCATGTATCTTGCTCACTACAAGCTCGAAAAAGAGCCCTTCGGCATCAGCCCGGACCCGGATTTCCTGTGGCTGAGCGAGAAGCATACCCGCGCCTACGAAACCCTGCGGGAGGGCATTTTGGAGCGGGATGGGTGCGTGCTGCTCACCGGCGACATCGGCACCGGCAAGACGACCCTCATCAAGCGGCTCGTCCGGATCGACGATGTCGCCGCGATTTTCGTGACCCTTCACGATCCCGACCTGACCGGGCTCGACTTCTTCAACGTCCTCGCTGCCGAGTTCCGGATGGAGCGGCGGTTCCAGAGCCGGGAGGAGTTCCTGTCGGCCTTCAAGCGCCTCTTGCTCGATGCGTTCTCGGACTACAAAAAGGTGCTGCTCATCATCGACGAGGCCCAGCGGCTCAACCGCGGGGTCCTTCTCGAAGCGGTCGCGCTCTCCGATCTCAAACTCTCCGGCCGCAAACTGCTCAAGGTCTTCTTCGTCGGCCAGCTCGAGTTCAACCAGATGCTGATGAGCGCGGAGAACCGGGATGTGCTGCAACACATCAGCGTCCACCATTACCTCGAGCCGCTATCAGCGGAGGAGACCCGCCGCTACATCGGGCATCGCTTGGCGGTTGCCGGCGCGAAAACCCCGATCTTCACCTCCGCGGCCGCCGATCGGATCGCGCAGCTTGCGCGAGGCTACCCGCGGCTGATCAACATCGTCTGCGACCATGCCCTGCTTTACGGCTACAGCGCCGATGTGACGCTGATCGACGCGCCCCTGATCGACGACTGCAGCCGCGACCTTTCGGTCGCCCTGGGCATCGACGATGCGTTGGACCGAGAGCAGCTGGTCGGCGCGGTCGAGGAGCAAATCGAGGCGCAGGCCGCGGAAAGCGCAAGGGCACCCCAATCTGCCGGCGCTCGCCCCTATGTGTTCATTGCCGCGGCAACCCTGGCGGCGGCGGTCTTCGCGTTCTTTTTCTTCCGGTAGGCTCGCCGGGGCGGACCGCTCGCCCTCCATGGCGCAGGCTCAATAAAGATCGAACCGTGCCAGCCGGCCGTCCAGCCCGCCAGTGGCGATCGGCTGCTTCCACGCGGGTCTCAGGCCGATGTGCTTGAGCATTTCCCGGTTGCCGAAATAGATGAAGGCCGACGAGCCGCGGCAGCGCTGCTTGAGAAAATCCCCGAAAACCCGGTAGAGCTCCCCGATCGCCCCCCCGCGCTGGATCCGGACGCCGTAGGGCGGGTTGCAGACGATCACGCGGTCGGGAAGTCCATCCATGCGCCGGAAGTCGAGGCGGTTGATCGCAACCCCGCTGCCGTGCGGCAGCCGCCCCAGGTTGGCCCGGGCGGCGGCAACCGCCTCCGGGGCGATGTCGCTGCCGGCGATCAGGCCCGGCGGCAGGGGCCGAACCAGCCCGTCGGCCTCGGCTTTTACCGCGGCCCAGCGCCCGGGGTCGAAGTCCGGCAGGCGCTCGAAGCCGAAGCGGATGCGCAGCGCGCCGGCCGGAATCCGGCAATGGTGCATGAGCGCCTCGGCCAGCAGAGTGCCCGAGCCGCACATGGGGTCGTGGAGCGGCCGGCTGCCGTCCCACTGCGACCGGCGGATGATGGCGGCCGCAACCGTCTCCTGCATGGGGGCTTCGACCGTTTCAGTGCGGTAGCCGCGGCGGTGCAGAGAGCCGCCGGAGGTGTCGATGCCGATCACGGCGCGGTCGTTTTCGACAAAAAGGCTGACCCAAAGGTCCGGGTCGCTGCGCTCGACGTCCGGCCGGCGGCCGCACTCTTCGCGGAAATAGTCCACGATGGCATCTTTCAAACACAGGGCCGCATACCGGGAGTGGCGGATCTTGCTGTGCGCAACGTTGGCGAAGACCGCCAGGGTCTGATCCGCACCGAGGAAATCCCTCCAGGGGAGGGTTTTGGCCCTGCGGTAGAGGGCGTCCGTGGTGTGGCAGGTGAAAACCGCCAGCGGGGCGATCACCCGCGTGACCAGCCGGGAGTGCAGATTGATCCGGTAAAGCGCGCCCTGGTCCGCCTCGAAGTAGAGGCCGCGGTAAGAGAGGCGGATCTCACGGCCCCCCAGCGGCTTGAGCTCCTCCGCGGCCGTCTCCTCCAGCCCCTCCGCCACCTGGGCGAAATAGCGGTGGTTCTGCTGGTATGCGTACATGGGCCTCCTCCGGGCGCTGCCCTGGTCAAAGCTACCTCATTTGCCGAGGGCAGACAAGGCCACGGAGATGCGTTGACAAACCCTTTGCACCTAAGGCATCCTACCCGTGAACTCGGTGCGCAGCGTTGCATGCCGCTTCCGGCAGCGCGGCGTCAGCGGGCGGGATCGGGATTTGTGGGAGCGGCTTCCAGCCGCGATCCGGTCGCACTCCTGCCCGTGGGGGACTTTTTCGGGCGCATCAGGATGGCGTTCATGCATCTTCGGTTTTTCGGATTCAAAGACAACCCGTTCAAGGCATCCCCGGCAAGCGCGGCCCTGTTCATCGGCCGCCACCAGGAGGAGGCCCTGGCCCACCTGCGCTATGCCCTGGCCGAGGGCGAGGGGTTCACGGTGATCACCGGCGAGCGGGGAGTGGGCAAGACCACGATCTGCCGCGCATTTTTGGACCGCCTGGAGGGCGGCACGTCGGCCGCTTTTCTCTCGGCCCCGGTGGCGACGCCGCGAGAGTTGCTGCGGCGCGCAAACGCCGCTTTCGAAATCCCTGCCGACGGCGCGACCCTCAAGGGCCTCATCGACCCGCTCAACGATTTTCTCATGCGCCGCAAAATGGCCGGCGGCAAGGTGGTGGTTTTCATCGATGATGCGCATGCGCTGGCGCCGGAAGTGCTGGAGCAGATTCGGCTCATCTCCAACCTGGAGACGACCCGCGAAAAACTGATCCACCTGGTCCTCATCGGGGAGCCCGGCCTGCTGGGAACCCTGAATTCGCATGCGCTGCGGCAGATGGGGCAACGCGTCTCGGTGCGCTACGAGCTCGGCCCCCTGTCCGAGCCGGAAACGGCGCGCTACATCCAGCACCGTGTGAGCGCGGCCTCCGAGGGCTCGCCGGTCCGCTTCGATCCCGCCGCCGTCCGGGTCCTCTTCCGCTACGCACGCGGCAACCCGCGCCGGCTCAACACGGCCTGCGAGGCGGCGCTCGCGGTCGCCTGCGGCGCGGCGCAGAAAGAGGTGACCGCGGAGGCCGCCCGGGCCGCCGTGGATGATCTGCGGCGGCTGGAGCCGGCCGCCGGCGGGCGCCGGCGTTCGGCGCTGGGCTGGGGGGCTGCCGTTTGCGGGCTGGCGGCTCTCCTTGCCGCGGCTGCGATCGTTGGGAACACCCAAAAGGGCGGGGGCTCTTCTGAAACCGCTCGGGGGGCCGTTGATGTCGGGGGCGGCGCGGTGGTGAGAAAACCCCTTCCGGTGGCGTTGATGCAGGCTGGCGTGCAGCCGCCGCCGGCAGCAGCGCCCGGGCCGGCGCCTCTCGAACCCGCCCCCGCGCGGCCGGCCGCCCAGGAAAAGCCGCCGGCCCCAGGAACCGCTCCCGCGGCGGGGTCCTCCATCCGTCCGCTCTACTCGGTGCAGGTCGGGGCCTATCTGGTGGCCGAAAATGCGGCCAAGCAGGCCGAACTATTAGCCGCCAGCGGGTATGCGGCGCGGGTTTTTGAAGTGGTCGATTCCGGGGGCCGGCGCTGGCATACGGTGCGCATCGGCGACTACCCCAGCCGGGAGGCCGCGCGCTCCTGCGCCGATGAATTCACGCGTAAGGAGCAACTCCAGAGCATCGTGCGGCCCTACGGGAGGTTTTAATCGGGCCTCAGGGCGTGGTCAAAAATAAGGCTTTCCAAATGCGCCGGCGTGGACCCGTTCGCGGAGCAGCTCGGAGGCCGGCCTGGCCTGCTTGACCTCATCGGGTGCCCCGATCGCCACCACGGCCAACAGCTTCAGCCCCGGAGCCAGCCCCAACCGCTCGGCCACATAGTCCTCCGCCGTGCGCGTTTGCCCGTGCATTCTCTCCCGGAACTGGATCCAGCAGCTGCCCAGCTCGAGCGATTCCGCCGCCAGCTGGATCATGATGGCGGCGATGGAGGCGTCCTCCACCCAGACATCCGATTTGGCCGCGTCGGCGCACACCGCGATGCCGAGCGGTGCGTCCTTGAGAAAAGAGGCCCCGTGCGGTTTGGCCCTGGAAAGCGCCTCCAGCATCGCCTTGTCGGTGACGACCACGAAATGCCACGGGTTGTTCCCGCGGGAGGAGGGGGAGCGCAGGGCCGCCTCCAAGATCAGGTCCAGCTTCTCCTTTTCGACCGGACGCTCCTTGAATTTGCGGATGCTGCGGCGCTTGCGGATGAGTGACATGAACATGGCGGCGGCTCCTTTGCACGCGTCGTGAGTTGCGGGGCGGGCGGTGGTGGTGCCCCCGGCAAGAATCGAACTTGCGCTAACACGGATTAGGAATCCGTTGCTCTATCCACTGAGCTACGGGGGCGACAACTGCCCCGAAGCACCAAGGCCTGTGCACCGCCGCTCGGCTCGCAACGCTGCAGATTCTTACATCAATTCCTGCGGCGCGACAAGCCCTTTCGCAGCGGGTTCGCGGAGCGGCGGTCTTGGCTAACGAAGCAAAAAAAGGCTCGGCTCGGGTCCAGGCGACGGGTCAAACGTCCTTCCCAGAGCGGCTCAGGACCGTTTCGACCCACCGGAGAGCAGCGATCATATTCGGGAAACCGGTGGTGGTGAGCGCCAGCAGAACGACGTGAATGATCTCCTCAGGGGTGGATCCGTCCGCCAGACACTTGCGGGTGTGGGACATGACGGCACCCTGGGAATTGGCCCCGACGGCGATGCCGAGCTTGACCAGGTCCTGGGTCTTTTCGTCCAAGGGGCCGGCCTTGCGGGTTGAGATGCCCAGTTGCTTGTAGTCCTTGAAAACCTCCGGGAACCTTTCCGAAAACGCCTGGTAGATCTCTGGCAGGTACATGCAGCCTCCAATCTGGTGTCATGGGATATCCGACCCGGGGAATTCCCCCTTCGGCCGGGTGCAGGATAGGGCCTGTCGTTCGCCGCCCATGCGGTGAGGCCATATGACCGCCATTTTCCAGGCTTCAACGCCGCTTGTCAAGGAGATGCCTGACTTCCGCCTCGCATTCGTCGGCCAAAAGTGCTACTGATGAATCCAGCCAAACTCCGACCGGCTTGCGCTGCATCCAGAGTCGGCAGAATGATTGGACCCGGGCCAGCGCCCCAAGGATCGTCAGGCCCGGCAACGGGCCCCCAACCGCGCCCGGCACCTCACGCGGCCGAGCAAGGAGTAAATGATGCCCCACATCGTCGTGAAACTCTACCCGGGACGATCGGAACAGCAGAAGCGGCGTCTCGCCGAGGAGATCGTCAAAGACGTCGTCGAAATCGCAGTGTGCCGCGAAAAATCGGTCTCCGTGGCGTTCGAAGAGATCGCCCCCGAGGACTGGGCGGAGAAGGTCTATCGACCGGACATCCTCGACCACCCCCAGCGGCTGTACAAAAAACCGGGGTATGATCCGTTGAAGGACCGTTCCGCAGATAACAGCGGCGGGTCGTAAGGATGTTGCTGCGCGGATCGGACATAAGGTGAGCCGAACCGCGATGGAGGTGCCCCGTGCTCCAACCCAACCCGGAGTACGTCCGTGAGCTGATCGCGGCCATCAACGCCAGCCCGTTTCCGGCGCATATGGCCATGCGGCTCGCTTCGATTGAGCTCGACCAGGCGGTGGTCGAGCTGAAACCGGCGCGCCAGCATCTGCAGGCATATGGCATCGTGCACGGCGGCGTTCTGGCAACGCTGATCGACACGGCCACCTTTTGGTCCGTCTTTTTGCGGTCCCCCGAGGGCGCCGGGCTTGTCAATGTCGACCTCAAGCTCAATTATCTGGAGCCGGTTGTGGATGGACTGCTGACTGCGGAGGGCCGTGCGATCCGATACGGGACCACGCTCTGCTATGCCGAATCCAACGTGCGCAGCGCAAACGGCGACATCGTCGCCCACGGCACTTCGACACTGATGCTGCTGCCCGGCAAGGTTTTGACGATGAAGTCGAAAAAGTTCCTGAACGATCCACCCGCCCGTCGGCGGCAGAGGGTCCGCCGGCCGCCGGCAGATGGGATCGACGGCTGCAGCCGCCCCTGACCGGTTTCAGGAAAGGCAGGTCCTGCATGAACACGGCGCCGGCCGCACCGCGCGGCGGCATGGTGATCAAGGCCCTTCTTGCGGCGGCCGTCATCGGCGGTATCGCCGCTGCGGCCCATTTCTTCAATCTTCAGCAGCTCCTCAGGGTGGCGCTCGCATGGATATCCGGACTGGGCGTCCTCGGGGTTCTTTTCTTCATTGCGCTCTACGTCCTGGCCTGCGTCTTCATGCTGCCCGGGTCGGTCCTGACGTTGGGGGCCGGGGCGGTCTTCGGTGTGGCCTGCGGCGCCGTCACGGTGCTGATCGGGGCGACCCTGGGGGCCACCTGCGCGTTTCTGACCGGACGCTACCTGGCCCGCGACTGGGTGGCGCGGCGGATCGCCCGAAACGAGAAGTTCAAGGCCTTGGACGAATCCGTGGGCAGGGAGGGCTGGAAGATCGTCCTGCTGACCCGGCTCTCGCCCATCTTCCCCTTCAATCTGCTCAACTACGCTTACGGGGTGACGCAGATCCGTCTGAAGCATTACATCCTTGCCTCGGGCGCGGGGATGATCCCCGGAACGCTCATGTATGTCTACGTGGGGTCCCTGGCCGGCGATCTCGCCAACTTGGGTGCCGGCGGGCAGACCCGCACCGCCGCCGAATGGGTGCTTTACGGTGTCGGGCTGCTGGCCACGGTCGCAGTGACGATCTTCGTCACGCGGGTGGCCCGCAGGGCCCTGGCGGCGCGGCTGTCCTGAAGAGAGGAGCCCATCATGGCGGCAACCGACAACGCTCCGCTGATTTTGCCCTGGGATGAACCCAACCGAAATTTGGCGGCGCATGTTCACCCGGCGGACTGGAAGAACCCGACCCCCGCCTCGTGCTACAACCTGGTCGTCGTCGGGGCCGGAACGGCCGGGTTGGTCAGCGCGGCCGGTGCGGCCGGATTGGGCGCGAAGGTGGCTCTGGTCGAACGGCACCTGATGGGCGGGGACTGCCTCAATGTCGGCTGCGTCCCGTCCAAGGCGCTGATCGCAGCGGCGCGGGCGGCGGCGGCTGTAAGGGATGCCGCCGAGTTCGGCGTTCGCGTGCCGGAGGGGGTGCGCGTCGATTTCGGCCAAGTCATGGAGCGCATGCGCCGGCTGCGGGCCGGCCTCGCCCCGAACGACTCGGCCGAACGGTTCCGCCGACTGGGGGTCGATGTCTTTATCGGCAATGGGCGGTTCGTGGATCCCCACACACTGGAGGTCGCAGGGGAGAAGCTACGCTTCAGGAAAGCCGTCATCGCCACCGGCGCCAGGGCCTCGGCCCCGCCGATCCCGGGGCTCGATCGGGTGGAATATCACACCAACGAGACCCTCTTCTCCTTGACCCAACTGCCGCAGCGGCTTGCCGTGATCGGCGCCGGGCCCATCGGCTGCGAAATGGCCCAGAGCTTTGCGCGGTTCGGATCCGAGGTGCTCCTGGTCGAGGCCTCCCACGGCATCCTGCCGCGGGAGGAGAGCGACGCCTCGGAACTCGTGCTGGAGTCTCTGCGCAAGGACGGGGTCACGCTTCTATGCTGCGGCAAGGACCTCCGGCTGTCCCAAGCGGATGGGGGCCGGGTGCGCCTGGAGCTGGAATCGCACACCCGGCCCTGCGACGAAATCGTGGACGCGCTTTTGGTCGCTGTCGGACGCGCCCCGAACGTGGAGGGGCTGGGGCTGGAAGCGGCGGGGGTGGCCTTTTCCAAAAAGGGGGTTCAGGTCAACGACCGGCTGCAGACGACCCAGCCGGATATTTACGCGGCCGGCGACGTCTGCTCGCCTTACCAATTCACCCACGCCGCCGATTTCATGGCGCGCAACGTGATACGCAACGCCCTCTTCCTCGGCCGGGCCAAGGCGAGCGCCTTGACGATACCCTGGTGCACCTACACGGAGCCGGAGATCGCCCACGTCGGGCTCTATCCGCAGCAGGCCGCGGAGCAGGGGGTCGGCCTGGACTCCTTCACCCGGGAGCTCGCCGAGGTGGACCGCGCCGTTCTCGAAGGCCGGACCCGAGGCTTCGTCCGCGTGCATGTGCGCAAGGGCAGCGACCGGATCGCCGGGGCTACGATCGTGGCCCCCAACGCGGGTGAGATGATCTCCGCGATCAGCCTGGCGATGACCAACGGGCTGGGGCTCCAACAGATCGCCGCCACCATTCATCCCTACCCGACCCAGGCCGAAGCGCTGCGCCAGGTCGCAGATGCCTACAACCGCACCCGGCTCACCCCGTTTGCCCGGAGGCTTTTTTCGCGATGGATGACGTGGCGGCGATGAGCCGCGCGCCGTATTCATCCGGCCACGGTGCCATGGCCGGTCGTGTAGAGAGGCCCATTTATCCAACGAACGAGACGCGCCGTTCGGCATGCGCAGCACGGTGAATGCTTCCGCGAGAGCGGTATGCGAACCGGGGGCGCGGCCGCCTCGTTCAACGGATCGATGACCAAGGGGGGGCTGGCGTCGATTGCCGCCAACCTGAGCAAAATCGGACAGCAAACGTTTGTGCGGGGGCTGCGGCTTTTCGCGCGTGCATGCCGTCTGCCGAGAACCAACGCCGGCTCATCCGGGAAGGGCATTTGACTTTTTTTGATCTCTCCGCAAATGCAAAAGGACTCCGGCTTAGGCCGGAGTCCTTTTGCATGGTGCGCCCGGCTGGACTTGAACCAGCGGCTTTCAGCTCCGGAGGCTGACGCTCTATCCCCTGAGCTACGGGCGCAAAAAGGTGACCCCCTCTGTTAGTGGATCGAGGGTTTCAAGTCAAGCGTTTAAAGCGGACGAAGCCCCTTTCGACGGCGGCTTTGGCCTCTCCGACCACATAGAGCGAACCCGCTACCAGCGTGAGGCCGTCGGCAGGAGAGGTTTCCACGGCGTGCCTCAGCGCCCGGGCCACATCGGCGATGACGACCACCTCCGGCGCCAGCGGGCGCGCGGTGTCGGCGATCAGCGGCGCCGGCAGCGCGCGGTTGATCCTGGCCTGGGTGGCGATGACGCGTGCGGCCAGGGGCGCCAGCAGCTTGAGCATGGCGCGGTAGGGCTTGTCGTCCAAGATGCCGACCACCAGGGTGAGCGGGCGCTCTTCGAAATGGGCGGACACGTAGCGCGCGAGCTGCCGGGCGGCGTCCAGGTTGTGGGCGCCGTCGAAAATCACGAGCGGTCTTTCGCTGACCTGCTCCAGGCGGCCCGGCCAGCGGTTCTCGCGCAGACCCGCTCGGATGTGATCGGGTTTCAGCTTCGGGGCGGCCGCCATGAGCAGTTCGCAGGCCGCCAGCACCAGGGCGGCGTTGTCCACCTGGTGCGCGCCCTGCAGGCCGGTGGACAGGCCGCGCCAGACCTGCGCGATGCCCCGGTAGGCGAAGGTCCCGCCGGGCCCCCGGCGGGTGAGGAACTGGTCGCCCAGCCGATAGAGCGGGGCGGCGAGCTCGTCGGCTCTCCGCCGGAGCGCCGCCAGGGCGGAGGGCTGACGAACCGCGGTGACGACGGGCCGGGCGCGTTTGATGATGCCGGCTTTCTCGAATGCGATGCGGGCGATCGTATCTCCGAGGTACTCGCGGTGCTCGCGGGAGATGTTGGTGATCACGCTGAGCTCGGGGGTGATCACGTTGGTGGCGTCCAGGCGGCCGCCCATGCCCGTTTCGATGACGGCCCACTCCACGCGCTGCCGTGCGAACTCATCGAAGGCCATGGCGGTGGTGAACTCGAAAAACGTCGGCTCGCGTCCGCCGGCGGAGACCCGCGCCACCCGCCGGTAGAGGCGCACGATGTCGGCGTCGGAGATCTCCCGGCCGTCGACGCGGATGCGCTCGTTGAACCGCACGAGGTGCGGCGAGGTGTAGAGGCCCACGCGATAGCCGGCCAGCTGGAGAACCGCGGCCAGGGCCGAGGCCACCGATCCCTTGCCGTTAGTGCCGGCGACATGGATGCAGCGGTAGCGGCGCTCGGGGCGGCCCAGGCCGGCGAGCATGCGCCGCATGGTGGCCAGCCCCAGCTTGATTCCGAAGCGCCTCAGGGCGAACATCGTCCGGAGGCATTCGTCGTGAGTCATCGGGCGTGGCATGCGCCAGAAAAAAACCCGGTGGCGGAAGCCACCGGGTTTCGGTTGCGTTCGGTGCGTCGGCTATCGCCGGCGTGCGGCCCGGGCCGCGGCAATTCGTTCTCTCCGGTGCGCCTCGCGCTGCTTGCGCCGGCGGAACTCGCTCGGCTTCTCGTAGCTTTTTTTGAGCTTCAAGCGTTTGAAGAGACCGTCATTTTGAATTTTCTTCTTCAAAATGCGCATTGCTTTTTCGATGTCGTTGTCGATGACCTTGACCTCGATTTCCTTCACCCACATCGCCCCTTTCGTACCGCCGGCCGGCTGCAATGAGTGCTCGCCCGGCGGATAGTGCCAGAAAAACGGATCTGACGGGCCATGATATACCGATGATTTCGTTGTTTGACAAGAGAAATTTAGCGGCGGCAGGCCTCTGCGGCCGGCGCGCGGTGCGCGGGTACAATTGTCTTGACAGCAACTTGTCCTTTCGCCATACTCTGCCGCCAACAAAATCAAGATCTTATTTCATCTCATCCACTTCACTTCCAGGGAGGTTTATCATGCGTTTGATTCTGTTAGGCGGACCCGGAGCAGGCAAGGGCACCCAGGCCAATTACATCAAGGAGAAGTTCCAGATCCCGCAGATCTCCACCGGCGACATGCTGCGCGCGGCCGTCAAGGCCGGCACCGAGCTCGGCAAGAAAGCCAAGACCGTGATGGATGCGGGTGGACTGGTCCCCGACGAGGTGATCATCGGTCTGGTCAAAGAGCGCATCAAACAGCCCGATTGCCAGAAGGGCTTTTTGTTCGACGGGTTCCCGCGGACCATCCCCCAGGCGGACGCCATGAAAGCGGCGGGGGTCCCGATCGATGCGGTGGTGGACGTGGATGTGCCCGACGAGGAGATCATCAAGCGCATGAGCGGCCGCCGGGTGCACCTGGCGAGCGGCCGCACCTACCACCTGATCTTCAACCCTCCGAAGGTCGCGGGCAAGGACGACCTCACCGGCGAGCCCCTGATCCAGCGCGACGACGACAAGGAGGAGACCGTCAAGAAGCGTCTCGAGGTCTACCACAGCCAGACCGAGCCCCTTATCGGCTACTACCAGAAGTGGCAGGCCGCGGGGGACAAGGCGGCCCCGACCTACATCCGGATCCACGGCATCGGCAAGGTGGAGGAGATCCGCGACAAGATCTTTGCCGCACTGAAACAGATCAAGAAATAGCCCGGAGGGCGCATCTGCGCTCTGAAAGGGCGCATGGCAAGGGCCCCGGCCCCGGTTTTGGCTGCGGAGAGGGCCTTTGTCATGCGCCGGGGGATAGCATGGTTTGCCGCCGCCGAGAAGATGAAATTGCTTGACAGCGGGGCGGTGTCGATATAATAATGTCCTTATAATCCGTAGCAGACGCTAAACCCGCCCTTGTGAGGATTCACAGTTTATCGCCCTTAAATCCTCCTGATTCGACCGAAACGGTCCCGGCGCTTCGCAATTTTGGATACGGACAGGACACGCCGGCTGTAATTTTCCTGCTGGACTCTTTTGACATCATGGATGTGCGACGATCGGAATGACCACTGCCAGCCTGCCGCCTGCACCTTACAGGCGCTGCGCCACCGCACCCGCCGCCGGAGCCGCCGCCCGTAGACCCGAACGTCCGATGAAAGCCATCATCTACTAACCTCATCAAGGGGAAGCGCACGTAATGAACATCGCCGAACTCAAAGAGAAGAAAATCAGCGAGCTGATGCAGATGGCCCGGGGGTTCAACATCGAGGGAGCTTCAAACATGCGCAAGCAGGAGCTGATGTTCGCCCTGCTCCAGAGCCAGATCGAAAAAAACGGCAGCATTTACGGGGAAGGGACGCTGGAGATCCTGCCGGACGGGTTCGGCTTCCTGCGCTCCCCCAGCTCCAACTACCTGCCCGGGCCCGACGACATCTATGTCTCCCCCTCGCAGATCCGCCGGTTCAGCCTGCGCACCGGAGACACCATCTCGGGGCAGATCCGGCAGCCCAAGGAGTCCGAGCGCTATTTCGCACTGCTCAAGGTCGAGGCGGTGAACTACGAGGACCCCGAAGTCGCGCGCGACAAGATCCTGTTCGACAATTTGACGCCGCTCTACCCGAACCGCAAGACGAACCTCGAGGCCGACCCGGAAAACTACTCCACGCGGATTCTCGACCTCATGGTCCCCATCGGGTTCGGGCAGCGCTGCCTGATTGTATCCCCGCCCCGCTCCGGAAAGACCATGCTCCTGCAGTCCATCGCCAACTCCATCATCAAGAGCCACAAGGACGTGGTGCCCTTCGTGCTGCTCATCGACGAGCGGCCGGAGGAGGTGACCGACATGGAGCGCACGGTGGACGCGGAGGTCATCAGCTCCACCTTCGACGAGCCTGCCGAACGGCACGTTCAGGTGGCCGAAATGGTCATCGAAAAGGCCAAGCGCCTGGTGGAGCACAAAAAAGACGTCGTGATCCTGCTCGACAGCATTACGCGCCTGGCGCGCGCGCACAACGCGGTCGTGCCGCCGAGCGGCAAAATCCTCTCCGGCGGCGTGGACTCCAACGCGCTGCAGCGGCCCAAGCGTTTTTTCGGCGCGGCCCGCAACATCGAGGAGGGCGGCAGCCTGACCATCATCGCGACGGCCCTGATCGACACCGGCAGCCGCATGGACGAGGTGATCTTCGAGGAGTTCAAGGGCACGGGCAACGCCGAAATCCAGCTCGACCGCAAACTCTCCGACAAGCGCGTATTCCCGGCGGTCGACATCAAGCGCTCCGGCACCCGCAAGGAGGAGCTGCTGCTCGAAAGCGACGTGCTCAACCGGGTCTGGATCCTGCGCAAGCTGCTGACCACCCTCAACACGGTGGACAGCATGGAATTTCTGCTTGAAAAAATGAAAGGAACAAAGAATAATAGGGATTTTCTGAATTCGATGAACGCCTGATGGCGTGAAACCACCCGATCGGGATCATGATCGATACAAGGGGGCTCTTCGGCATGAAAAAGGACATTCACCCAAAATTCGCACCCACGAAAATCCGCTGCGCCTGCGGCAACGAGATCGAAGTCGGCTCCACCCGCGACAACATCACGGTGGAAATCTGCTCCAGCTGCCATCCCTTCTTCACGGGCAAACAGAAGCTGGTCGACACGGCCGGCCGGATCGAGCGCTTCCGCAAGAAATACGCGAAATTTCAGAACCAGGAAAAGTCGGCTTAACCCCGCCTCACGGTAATGCCCCGGCGAGGAGCGCGGGAGGCGGCCGGCAGGGCGCAGTCGCTTAGCATCCGGCCGCGCCCCCGCGCGCGTCGACGGGGCGTCGATTCTTGCCATGTATGACAAACTTCAAGGCGTCGAGCAGCGCTTCGTCGAGCTGGAGCGCCAGCTGAGCGACCCCGCCGTGCTCGGGCAGCGGGACGCCTACCAGCGGACCGTGCGCGAGCATGCCGAACTGGGCAAGGTCGTAGAGGTGTTCCGCCGCCACCAGAAGGCCGTTGCCCGCATCGCGGAGAGCCGCGACCTGCTGGCCGACGGCGACGCGGAGATATGCGCCCTGGCGCGCGAGGAGCTGGCGGCCCTGAACGCCGAAAAGGCGCAGCTGGAGGAGGAGCTGCGCCTGCTGCTCCTGCCCAAGGACCCCAACGACCACAAGAACGTCATTCTCGAAATCCGCGCCGGCACCGGCGGCGAGGAGGCCGCCCTGTTTGCGAGCGACCTTTTCAGGATGTACTGCCGCTTTGCTGAAAGCCGCGGCTGGAAGGTGGAGATCCTCTCGCATCACCCCACCGGTGTCGGCGGGATGAAGGAGGTGATCGCCATGATCCAGGGCAACGGGGCCTTCAGCGTCTTCAAGTATGAGAGCGGGACCCACCGCGTCCAGCGGGTGCCGGTGACGGAGACCCAGGGGCGAATCCACACCTCCGCGGTGACCGTGGCGGTTCTGCCCGAGGCCGAAGAGGTCGAGGTGCAGATCAATCCCAACGATTTGCGCATCGACGTCTACCGCTCCGGAGGGCCGGGCGGACAGAGCGTCAACACCACCGACTCGGCCGTTCGGGTCACCCATCTTCCATCGGGTCTGGTGGTCATCTGCCAGGACGAGAAGTCCCAGCTCAAAAACAAGAACAAGGCGCTGAAGGTCCTGCGCGCCCGGCTGCTCGACCTGAAGACCCAGGAGCAGGAGCGCCAGCGCTCCGAGGAGCGCAAGAGCCAGGTCGGCTCCGGGGACCGCAGCGGCCGCATCCGGACCTACAATTTCCCCCAGAGCCGGGTGACCGACCATCGCATCGGGCTCACCCTCTACCGGCTCGAGGCGGTGCTCCAGGGGGACCTCCAGGAAATCATCAACGGACTCACCACCCACTATCAGGCTCAGGCCCTGCAGCATGTCGAATCCACCGCCGTCCACTGATGCAGCCTGGACCCTTTTGAAGCTGGTCCGGTGGGCGACGGGGTTTCTGCAGAAACGCGGGATCGACAGTCCGCGCACGACGGCGGAGCTGCTGCTGGCCCACGTGCTGGGCCTCGACCGTTTGCAGTTGTACGTGCGTCATGACCAGCCCCTGGTGCAGGCGGAGCTGGCGGCCTTCCGGGAGCTGATCCAGCGGCGGCTGCGGCGGGAGCCCGTCGCCTACATCTTGGGGCGCAAGGGCTTCTGGACCCTCGAGCTTCAGGTCGGGCCGGAGGTGTTGATCCCGCGGCCGGAGACCGAGCTGCTGGTGGAGGCTGCGCTGGCACGGCTGGCACAGACTGCGGACGGGCGCCCGGCGCGCGTTCTCGACCTGGGGACCGGTTCGGGGGCCGTTGTCCTGGCGCTGGCCTGCGCGGCGCCAGCGCACCGCTACTTCGCCTCCGACGTTTCGAGCGACGCGCTGGCCACGGCGCGCCGCAACGCGCAGGCCGCCGGCTGCGGAGGGCGGGTCGCGTTTTTCGCCGCGGATTGGCTCGCCGCGCTGCGCGCCACCGGCGCGCCGTTTGAGCTGATCGTCTCCAACCCGCCCTATATCGCCCGAGGGGCGCTCGCGGGGCTGCAGCCCGAAATCGCCCAGCATGAGCCGCCGCTGGCGCTCGACGGCGGCGCGGACGGCCTGGATTGCCACCGGACCATCCTCCGGGCCGCGGGAGGGCACCTCGCCCCCGGCGGGGCGCTTCTGCTCGAAATCGGCGCGGACCAGCGGCAGCCGGTGCAGACCCTGGCCGAGCGGGCCGGAAGCTACGGCGACGTGCGTTGCCTGAAGGATTACGCCGGCTGCGACCGGGTGATGGTGCTGGTCAAAAAAAATATTGCGGCGCACTGAAATCTTTGGTAAAAGATTCTGTTTCAAAGCTATTGGATCGGCGTTTCCTATCCCACACGCCGCCCGACCCGCTGCGGGTGCCCGCTACCAGGGGTCGACAGAGGGGTTGACGGCGGCGGCGGAAAAACCAAGCGAAAGGAGAACATTGCAATGGCGTACGTCACCATGAAGGAGCTGCTGGAAGCCGGGGTCCATTTCGGCCACCAGACCAAGCGCTGGAACCCCAAGATGAAGCCTTACATCTTCGGGGCGCGCAACGGGATCTACATCGTCGACCTGCAGAAGACGGTCAAGATGTTCAAGACCGCCTACGACTTCGTCGTGGACTCCGCGGCCAACGGCAAGCCGGTGCTCTTTGTCGGCACCAAGAAGCAGGCCCGGGATTCGATCTACGAGGAGGCCAACCGCTGCGAGATGTTTTATGTGCACAACCGCTGGCTGGGGGGCATGCTCACCAACTTCCAGACCATCCGCAAGAGCATCGAGCGGCTGAACTACCTCAACACCATCCACAACGACGGCACCATCAACCTTTTCCCCAAAAAGGAGCGGCTGAAGCTCGCCAAGGAGCGCGAGAAGCTGGACGCCAATCTCGGCGGTATCCGGCCGATGGCCCAGCTGCCCGGGGCGATGTTCGTCGTCGACCCCAAGAACGAGACGATCGCCGTCAACGAGGGCCGCCGGCTCAACATCCCCATCGTCGCCATCGTGGACACCAACTGCGACCCGGATGTCATCGACTACCCGGTCCCCGGAAACGACGACGCCATCCGGGCCATCCGCCTGCTGACCTCGCGCATCGCCGATGCCTGCATCGAAGGCCGGCAGAAGTGGACGGAGCGCATGCAGGCCGAAGTCGACAAGGCCCCGGTCGAGGAGCCCAAGCCGATCGCCGCGGCGGCCGAGCTGAAGCCCGGAGAGCGCAAGGTGATTTCCGACGGGTCGCAGGGTCCGGTGGTGGAGGTCATCCGGCGCACGACCGCCGAACCGGCCGCAGGAGAGGCGCCGGAGCGCAGCCTCGATTCCGGAACGCCGGCAACCACAGGAGGGGCATGATGGCCGAGATCAGCGCAGCACACGTCAAGGAGTTGAGGGAAAAGACCGGCGCCGGCATGATGGACTGCAAACAGGCCCTGGCGGCCTCCGGCGGAGACATGGCCCAGGCGGTCGATTTCCTGCGCAAAAAAGGGCTCGCCACCGCCCAGAAGCGCGCCGGCCGCGCCACCAGCGAAGGCACCATCGCCACCTACATCCACATGGGCGGCAAGCTGGGGGTCATGGTGGAGGTCAACTGCGAGAGCGATTTCGTGGCCAAGAACGACGCGTTTCAGGCCTTCGCCCGCAATATCGCCATGCACATCGCCGCCTCCAACCCCCTGGGGGTGAGGCCCGAGGACATCGGGGCCGATGTGGTCGCCAAGGAGAAGGAGATCTACGCGGCCCAGGCCCGGGAGACCGGCAAACCCGAAAAGGTGATCGAAAAGATCGTCGAGGGCAAACTCAAGAAATTTTTCGAGGACAGCTGTCTGATGAACCAGGCCTATGTGCGCAACCCGGAGATCCGTGTTTCCGACCTTCTCAACGAGTTGATCGCCAAGATCGGGGAGAACATCTCCATCAAGCGCTTCGTCCGATTCCAAGTCGGGGAGTAGGCCCATGTCCCAACCCCAGAGCCGGCGCGTCGTCGTCAAGATCAGCGGGGAGGCCCTGATGGGCGATCAGGAGTTCGGGATCAGCCCGGAGATGATCCGCTTTGTGGCCGAGGAGGTGCGCTCGATCGTCGCGCTCGGCGTGCAGACCGCCATCGTCGTGGGCGGCGGCAACATTTTTCGCGGAATCGCCGCCAGCTCCTACGGCATGGACCGCACCTCGGCCGACCACATGGGCATGCTGGCGACGATCATCAACAGCATCGCCCTGCAGGACGCGCTGGAAAAGCAGGGCATCCCCACCCGGGTGCAGTCCGCCATCGCCGTGCACCAGATGGCGGAGCCCTACATCCTGCGCCGGGCCATCCGCCACCTGGAGAAGGGGCGGGTGGTGATCTTCGCCGCCGGAACGGGCAACCCCTATTTCACGACCGACACGGCGGCGGTGCTGCGCGGACAAGAGATCCACGCCGAAATGCTCCTCAAGGCGACCAAGGTGGACGGGCTCTTCGACGCGGATCCGATGATCCACCCCAACGCCGTGCTGCTCAAGCGGATCAGCTACATGGAAGTGCTCGAGCGCCAGCTCAAGGTGATGGACATGACCGCCATTTCGCTCGCCATGGACAACGACCTGCCGCTGGCGGTGTTCCGCCTGAAGAAACAGGGCAACCTTCGCCGGGTGGTCTGCGGCGAGGATGTCGGCACGCGGATTACGACGTAAACCCGCCGGGTTTCTCTATCACCGAGGAGGACCTCATGATCGAGTCGGTCTACCAAGACACCAAAGAGAGCATGGAAAAGGCGATCGGCGCCCTCAAGAAGGACCTCAAGCGGGTCCGGACGGGGCGGGCCTCCTTGTCCCTTCTCGACGGGATCAAGGTGGATTACTACGGGACGCTGACCCCTCTGAACCAGCTGGCGACCCTGGCGGCGCCCGAGAGCCGCCTGCTGACCATCCAGCCCTGGGATGCCACGGTCATCAAGGAGATCGAAAAGGCCATTTTGAAATCCGACCTTGGGCTCACCCCGTCGAGCGACGGGAAGATCGTGCGCATCGCCATCCCCCCCCTGACCGAACAGCGCCGCAAGGAGCTGGCGAAGGTCGTCAACAAGATCTGCGAAGAGTACAAAGTCTCGGTGCGCAACCTGCGGCGCGATGCGAACGAACTGGTCAAGGAGATGAAAAAGGAAGGCGAGATCGCCGAGGACGACGCCTTCCGGTCCCAGGAGAAAATCCAGAAGATCACCGACGACCACATTCAGCTGATCGACGCGTGCTACAAAGAAAAAGAGAAAGAGATCCTTGAGTTTTAATCTGCCTTCCGGGGAGGCCGCCGCCCCGCGTCCGCTGCCGCGGCATGTCGCCGTCATCATGGACGGAAACGGGCGCTGGGCGCAGAAGCGGCTGCTGTCGCGGATTTTCGGCCACGAAAAAGGGGCGGAGGCGGTGCGGGCGATCGTGCGCAGCTGCCGCGAGCTGGGCATCCCTTTTCTGACGCTGTATGCGTTTTCAACCGAAAACTGGCAGCGGCCGCAGGCGGAGATCTCGGCCCTGATGGGGCTGCTGCGACGATTCGTGGAGACCGAACGGGCGGAGCTGACCCAGAACAACGTCCGCCTGCATGTCATCGGGTGCATCGAGCGGCTGCCCGAGGACCTTCAGGCGGCCCTGCGCGGGCTCATGGCGGAAACCGCCGCCCACTCGGCCCTGCAGCTGAACCTGGCGCTGAGCTACGGGGGGCGCGACGAGATCGCGCGGGCGGCGCGCGCCATCGCCCTGGCGGTGCGCGCCGGGCGCCTGGACCCGGAGTCCGTCGGCGAGGAGACGGTCGCCGCGCACTTGGACACGCGCGGCATGCCCGACCCGGACATGCTGATTCGCACCGGCGGCGACATGCGCATCAGCAATTTCCTGCTCTGGCAGCTGGCGTACTCCGAAATCTTCGTCACGCCGACCCTCTGGCCGGATTTCGGCCGCGAGTCGTTTTTGCAGATAGTGCACGAATTTCAACTGCGCGAGCGGCGCTTCGGACGTGTCTGATCCCCCGCCCGCGCCGCTGGGGGGCTCTTCCTATGGCTGAGCGCCAGGCCCATCGCAAACGCTGGATCACCGGCCTGGCCGGCCTGGCGGCGCTGGCGGTCTGCGTGGCGTGGGGCGGCGCCGTGCTCGGCGTGCTGGTGGCGGCGGCCCTCCTCGTGAGCTTGTATGAGTACTTCCGCATCACCTGCACCCCCGCCGCCGGCCTCCTCACCGACCCCGTCCTGGTCGCTGGCTACGGGTTCGGGGTCGCGCTGATCGCCGCGGCGCACACCGGCCGGCCGGAGTTGCTTGCCGTGCTGGTGGCCCTGGATGTTCTGGCCTGCGGGTTCATCGGCATCTTCCGCTTTCCTTCCGACCGCTCCGTGGTGGAGCGCGTGGCCAAACAGATCCAGGGGCTCTGCTACATCGGCCTGCCGCTCTGCCTGCTGATCCTGCTGCGGGCGGCGCCGCAGGGGACGACCTGGGTCTTTTTGCTGTGCGCCGTCATCTTCGCCGGCGACACGGCCGCCCTCTATGCCGGCACCGCCTGGGGCCGGCACAAGCTGAGTCCCGCCATCAGCCCGGGCAAGACGATCGAGGGGGCGGCGGCGGGGCTGGCCGCCAACCTGGTCGTGGCCGCGGCCGGCAAGGCGCTCTTCCTGCCGGAGATGGGCTGGGGGGCGTGCGTGCTCTTCGCTCTCGGCGCGGGGGCCATGGGGCAGGTCGGGGACCTCTTCGAGTCCCAGCTCAAGCGCGTTTCGAACGTCAAGGATTCCGGCGCGATCCTGCCGGGCCACGGCGGCGTCCTCGACCGCATCGATGCGCTGCTGTTTGCCGCCCCGGTCGCCTACCTGTTCCGGTTCGCGGGGGGCGGCGCGTGAAGGGGATTTCCGTACTGGGCTCGACCGGGTCGATCGGCCGCAACGCCCTTGCCATTGCCGCGCAGTTTCCAGAGCGCTTCCGGGTGAAGGCCCTGGCGGCCGGCCGCAACGTCGGGCTGCTGGCGGAGCAGATCCGCGCTTTCGGGCCCGAGGCGGTCGCCGTCCTGAACGAGGAGTGCGCCCGCGAGCTGGAGTCGTTGGGGGGGGCGGGCCGCGGCACGCGCATTCTGGCCGGAGAGGAGGGGTACGCGGCGGTGGCCGCGTGGCATTCGGCCCAGATCTGCCTTTCGGCCATCGTGGGCGCAGCGGGGTTGAAGCCCACCCTGGCCGCGCTCGACGCAGGCAAGACCGTCGCCCTGGCCAACAAGGAGGCCCTGGTGATGGCCGGCGGCCTGGTCACCGCCCGGGCGGCCGAACGCGGGGCGGCCCTCCTTCCGGTGGACAGCGAGCACAGTGCGATTTTCCAGTGCCTGCTCGGGCAGCGGCGCGAAGCCCTATCGCAGATTCTGCTGACCGCTTCGGGCGGGCCCTTTTTGGAGCGGCCGCAAGCGACGTTCGCCACCATCACCCGCGAGGAGACGCTGCGGCACCCGAATTGGTCCATGGGGGCCAAGATCACCGTGGACTCGGCCACGCTGATGAACAAGGGGCTGGAAGTGCTGGAGGCCAAGTGGTTTTTCGGCGTGCCGGAGGAGATGATCCGGGTGGTCGTTCATCCGCAGAGCGTCATCCACTCCATGGTGGCTTTCCACGACGGCTCGGTGATCGCCCAGCTGGGCATCCCGGACATGAAGACGGCGATCGCCTATGCGCTCTCGCACCCCGAGCGCCTGCCGCTCGGTCAGCCTTTGCCCGACTTTGCGGGCGGAGCCGGGCTGAGCTTCCAGGATCCGGATCGAGAGCGCTTCCCCTGCCTCGGCCTGGCCTTTGAAGCCGGCCGCATCGGGGGCACGATGCCCGCCGTGCTCAACGGCGCCAACGAGGCGGCGGTGGCCGCATTCCTGGAGGGGCGCATCGGGTTCACCGGCATCGCCGACATCGTCGCCCGGGTGATGGGCCGGCACACCGTCGCGGCCGCCCCGGCGCTCGAAGAGATCCTCGCGGCCGACCGCTGGTCGCGGTCGACGGCCCGGGAACTCATGCAACGCGGACGGACCTGACGCCCCCGCGGCGTCTAAGAGGGGTTTCACCCCTTCGGATCCCGGTTGCGGGCAGGGCGGGAGGCCGAATCGAACGCGTAGCGCCCTTTATCGGGGGTGCGCGCGTTCGCGCGGGCTGCCATCCCGCCGCGGCGGGACCCCCAGCCGTTAGACGGGGCTATGATGAAACCACTCCCAACGAAAGGATGACACGGTATCGGGATGGGCAACAGCGCACTCGCATTTCTGATCGTACTGGGGATCCTCATTTTTTTCCACGAGTTCGGGCATTTTCTGGTTGCGCGGCTCTTCGGCGTGGGGGTTGAGAAGTTTTCGCTCGGTTTCGGCCCGCGGCTGTTCGGCCGCCGAATCGGACTCACGGACTACCGGCTGTCGCTGATCCCGCTGGGGGGCTACGTCAA
This sequence comes from Desulfobacterales bacterium, assembly GCA_025454255.1. Taxonomy (GTDB): domain Bacteria; phylum Desulfobacterota; class Desulfobacteria; order Desulfobacterales; family SpSt-501; genus SpSt-501. The sequence goes on from JALOOU010000008.1 coordinate 41,135, forward strand.
GATGGTCGGCGAAGAGCCCGACGAGGAGCTCGACCCCGGCCTCATCCCCCAGTCCTTCACCCACAAGAGCGTCCTGCAGCGCATGCTCATCGTTTTCGCCGGGCCGCTGTTCAACATCATTCTGGCGGTGGCGATCTTTTTTGTGATCGGGCTGTTCGCCGGGGTGCTGATCCTCAAGCCCTCCGTGGGCGCCATCAAGGATGGCTCGCCCGCCGCCAGCGCCGGTTTTCAGAAAGGGGACCTGATCACGGCCATCGACGCTGCGGCCATCGGCAGCTGGGAAGAGATGGCCGACACGATCGGCCGCAGCCAGGGCCGCGAGCTCGACATCACCGTGGCCCGGGCCGAAGGCGAGGTCGTGCTGCGGGTGAGGCCCGAGCGCGTGGCCGCCAAGAACCTCCTGGGGGAGGAGATCCAGCGCTACGTGATCGGCGTTTCGAGTGCCGGGGATGTCCTCTCCCGCAAGCTGGGGTTCTTCGAGGCGGTCGTCCAGAGCCTGCGTCAAACCTATGCCATCGCCGAGCTGATGGTGGTCATCGTGGCCAAGATGATCACGGGCTCCATCTCCTTCGACACGGTCGGCGGCCCGATCATGATCGCCCAGATGGCGGGCGACCAGGCCCGCGCGGGCGTCAGCAGCCTCTTTCAGTTCATCGCGGTGATCAGCGTCAACCTGGCCATCATCAACCTGCTGCCGATCCCGGTGCTGGACGGGGGGCATCTCATGTTTTTCCTGATCGAGGCCGCCAAGGGCCGCCCGGTGAGCACCAAGGTGCGTGAAATCGCCCAGCAGGTCGGCATGGTGGTTTTGATCATGCTGATGATCCTCGTCTTCTACAACGACATCACCCGTCTTTTTTTCAGCTGAGGAGAGCGCCATGCCCGCCCGACTCGAAATCAGCCTGAAGGAGCACCTGGTCGACCCCGAAGGGGAGGGGATCCGCAACAAAGCCAAGGCCTATTTCGGCATCGACGCCGCGCGCATCCGCACCGTCGGCATCCTCACCATCGACGCCGCCCTGAGCACCGATCAGCTCGAAGCCATCCGGCGCGACATCTTCACCAACCCCGTGACCCAGGTCTCCTCCTATCGCCCCCTGGCCATCGCCGCCGACTGGGTGATCTGGGTCGGGTACCGCCCCGGGGTGCGGGACAACCCGGGCGCGACGGCCGTGGAGGCCATCGAGGACCTGCTGGGCGTGCGCCTCGGCGCGGGGGAGGCGGTCTACACCTCCCGGCGCTACGCCGTCAGCGGGCGCGATCTCAGCCGCGCGCAGGCGGAGACCATCGCCGGGGAGCTCCTGGCCAACGACATCATCCAGCAGTGGCGGGTTTTCTCTAAGGAGGAATGGGACCCTGCGGAGGGCATCGGCTTCGTCATCCCCAAGGTGCGGCTGGATCGGCCGGCGGCGGTCACGCGCCTTCCGATCGACAGCGACGAGGCCGTGCGCCGCATCAGCGCGGAGCGCAACCTGGCGCTCAACCCAAACGACGTGCCCGTGATCCGGGCCTATTTTTCCGACCCCCGGGTGCGGGAGTCGCGGACCGCGATGGGGCTCGCGGACCCCACGGACGTCGAGCTCGAATACATCTCCCAGGCCCGCAGCGACCACTGCAACCACAACACCTTCCGCGGCCTGTTCCGCTACCGCGACGCAGCCGACGGCCGCAGCGAGGTCGTGGACAACCTCTTCAAGACCTGCATCGAAGCCCCCACGCTCGAGCTGGCCCGGCGCAAGCCCTGGGTGGTCTCGGTGCTCTGGGACAATGCCGGAGCGGGCCGGCTGGATGAGCAGACCTATTACGTGATCACCGGCGAAACCCACAACTCGCCCTCCAACATGGAGGCCTACGGCGGGGCCATCACCGGCATCGTCGGGGTCTACCGCGACCCCCTGGGCACCGGCAAGGGCTCCAAGCTGGTCATGGGGGGCTACGGCTTCTGCGTCGGGCCGCGGGACTACAGCGGCCCGCTCAAGCCCCGGCTCCACCCGCGGCGGCTGCTGGACGGAGTGATCGAGGGCGTGCGCGACGGCGGCAACAAGAGCGGAATTCCCACTGCCTTCGGCCAGGTGCTCTTCCACCCCGGCTACCTGGGCAAATGCCTGGTCTTCGTGACGGCGGTGGGCATCATGCCCGCCCGCATCCAGGACCAGCCCGCGGAGAAAAAACGCACCCGCCCCGGGGACCTCGTCGTCATGTGCGGCGGCCGGGTGGGCAAGGACGGGATCCACGGGGTCACCGCCTCATCGGAGGTCTTCTCGGAGCACACCCCGGCCGGCCACGTGCAGATCGGGGACCCCTACACCCAGAAAAAGATGCACGACTTCCTGCTCGAGGCCCGCGACGAGGGGCTGATCCAGTTCATCACCGACAACGGCGGCGGCGGCCTCTCCTCATCGGTCGGGGAGTCGGCGCGCTATTCGAACGGGGCCGAGGTCGACCTGGCCCGGGTGCCGCTGAAGTACGAGGGCCTCGACCCGTGGGAGATCTGGGTCTCCGAGTCCCAGGAGCGCATGACGGTGGCCATCCGGCCGGAAGACGCCGAGCGATTCATGGCGCTTTCGCGCCGCCACGCCGTCGAGAGTACGGTCATCGGCCGGTACACGGACTCCGGGAAGCTGCACCTGACCTACGCCGGCAAGACCTGCGCCTGGGTCGACATGGATTTTCTGGAGTCGGGCTTCCCCCAGTGGCAGTTCGATGCCGAGTGGACCCCTCCCGCGCGCCGCGGGCTCGTCGAGCCGGTGCTGCGGCCGCCCGCGGACGTGAACCGCCTGCTGGCGGATCTGTTGCAGCGGCCCAACATCTGCTCGACCGAGTGGATCACGCGCCAATACGACCACGAGGTCCAGGGGACCAGCGTCATCAAGCCCCTGGTCGGAGCCGAACGCGACGTGAACAGCGACGCCGCGGTGCTGCGCCCGGTCTTGGGCTCGCGGCGCGGGCTGGCCTTCGCCCAGGCGCTGCTGCCGGCCTACTCGGCGATCGACGCCTACGCCATGGCGGCCTGCAGCATCGACGAGGCCGTGCGCCGCATCCTGGCCGTGGGGGGCGACCTCGAACACATCGGCGGGGTCGACAATTTCTGCTGGCCGAGCATCCAGCACGACGCGCAGGCCAACCCCGACGGGAAATTCAAGGCCGCCCAGCTCGTGCGCGCCTGCTGGGCCCTGCGCGACATCTGCCTGGCATACGGAATCCCGCTGCTCTCGGGCAAGGACAGCATGTACGTCGACGGCCACCTCTGCGGCCGCTACGGTGAGACCCACAAGGTCTCGGCACCGGAGACCATGCAGTTCGCGGCGATATCGGTCGTCCCCGACGTGGGCCGCTGCATCAGCATGGACGGCAAGGCGGCCGGCGACCGGGTGTATGTGATCGGCTCGACCCGCAACGAGCTCGGCGGATCGGAATACTACGCGCACCTGGGGTATGTCGGCTTGAACGTCCCGCAGGTCAGAGCCGCCGGGTTTCTTCCGGCCTATCGGGCCCTGGCGCGGGCCGCGGCGTCGGGCGTGGTCGCCTCCGCCCACGGGGTCTACCGCGGCGGGCTGGGGGTCCACCTGGCCCTGGTCGCAATGGCGGGCAATCTCGGGATGCGGGCGGACCTGCGCGAGGTCCCCGCCTCCGGGGTCGACCGCACCGACGCGCTGCTTTTTTCCGAGTCCTCCGGCCGTTTCATCGTCACGGTCGACCCTGCGAAGCGGGCCGAATTCGAATCTTCATTCCGCGGCCTGCCCTGCGCCTGCATCGGTGAGCTGACGAGCGCGCCGGTGCTGGAGCTGACGGGGCTGGACGGCCGCCCCGCTCTTTCGGCGGCGGTGCTCGAGTTGAAGGCGGCCTGGAAAAAGCCCTTCGGCAACCTCACGTAAGGGCCGCGCCGCGCCGCGCGGGCGGGCGAATCTGAAGCGAGGGGTGCAACCCTATGGCAACCGTCAATGTGCTGATCCCGACCGGATACGGCCTCAACTGCGACCACGAAACGGCGCACGCCTTCGCCCTTGCGGGCGCCGCGGCCCGGCGCGTCCACATCAACGCCTTGATCGACGGGGACGTGCGCCTGGAGGAGCATCAGATCCTGGTCTTCATCGGAGGGTTCGGCTGGGGGGACGACCACGGTGCGGGCGTCATCCAGGCCGTGAAGATGAAAACCAGCCTGGGAGAGAGGCTGCTCGAGTTTGTCTCACGGGGGAAGCTGGTCCTGGGCATCTGCAACGGGTTCCAGGCGCTGGTGAACCTCGGGCTCCTGCCGGGCTTCGACGGCGACTATCATTCGCGCTCGATCGCCCTGCTCGGCAACGCCTGCGGCAACTTCCGCAACCAGTGGGTGCGCCTTCAGGTCAACCCGCGATCGCCCTGCGTCTTCACGCGCGGCATCTTCGCGGCCGACCTTCCTGTGCGCCACGGCGAGGGGCGTCTGTGCGCAGAGGAGACGCTCATCCGCAGGCTGGACCGGCAGGGGCAGATCGTCCTGCGCTATGCTCTGCCGGACGGCAGCCGGGCATCAGGCCGCTTCCCTCACAACCCGAACGGCTCGGTCGACGACATCGCCGGGATCTGCGACCCCACCGGGAGAATCTTCGGCCTGATGCCCCACCCCGAAGCGTTCAACGACTGGACCAATCACCCGGACTGGACCCGCGAACGCGAACGCCTGCGCCGCGCGGGCAGGCCCTTTGAGGCCGGTGAGACCGTCGGGGTGCGGATGCTGAGAAACGCGGTCGACTACATGCGTGCGGCCTGACGCCCGGCAGGCGCGGCCCGCATCCGCCCATCGGCTGTCGAATTGGAAACAGAGATTACCCCGTCGTAATTCCGATGTGCTTCGGCAGCCTTGAGGAAGCTGCCCGTTTTTCGTCTTCCCCGGCCTTTTGCAATTCCCGCCTGAAAAATATTTTAAAGCGCCATTAAGCAAGTTTATACGGGCACTCCTGTAAAGCGTGCAACTGCGGCCCGCGCCCATTTCCAGCCGGGCCTCGCCCCGAGCCGCACACGCGCACTCTTCCGCAGCGTTAAACGTCAATATTGCAGCGGGTTGGAAGGGACGGTCCCGCGCCCGGCGATTGGTTGAGCGATGTCGGTCCGCCCTCCGCGCGGACGGCTGGCACAGCTTTTGTATCTATCGGCTGCAACTCAGAACAGGAGTGCTTTATCCATGCGACGGAATTCGGGTTTCACGGCGCTCGAAGTGGCTGTCAGTTTGGCGATTGTGACCGTGCTGGCGAGCGTCAGCATGCCTTCGTTTTTGAGCTGGCTTTCGACCCATCGCCTGCGGGGCTCCGCCATCAACCTCATGTCCGACATCGAGTTGGCCAAGATCAGGGCCATGCGCGAAAACGCCTTCGTAGCCGTCGTCTTCACGGCCGAAGGCTACAGCATCTTCCTCGACAACGGGGAGGGGGCGGCCACGGGAGGCGACTGGCAGCGCACGGGTGCGGAGCGGCTCATCCACGATCGGAGGCTGCCGGCCGGAGTCTCCATTCAGCTGGCGGACATGACCCCCGCCGAGAATCGTATGCGCTTCACCGGCCGCGGGCTGCCGGAGGGTCTCGCCTCAGCGGCGCTCATTCCCGTCGCCAACAAGGCCGGGCGCAGGGACGTCCACATCAACCGCCTGGGCCGGGTGTGGATCCAGTGACAATTCAAGGAGCGGTGCGATGAGCAGACCACGGGGGGGGCAAACCGGTTTCACCTTCATCGAGCTCATGATCGCCATGGCGATCATGGCGATCGGCATGATGGCCGCCGTATCGATGCAATTCAGCTCGACGCGCAACAACACCAACGGCGACATCGTCACCCAGGCCACCATGCTGGCGAAAACTCAGCTCGAAAACCTCAAAAACCGCGACCTGTCGAATTTGAACGCGGGCACGGTCCAGGACCCCAACAACCCGGTCAATGCGGAGGGCCAAAGCGGCGGGATCTACACGCGCAGCTGGACGATCGCCAACCTGGGCGCCGGCGCGCGCGAGATCACGGTCAGGGTCCAGTGGAGCCGCCTCGGCCGGAGCGGAGCGGTTCAGATTTCATCGAACACCCAGGGAGGGGGGGTATGAGTTCGCTTCCCGCATCGGTCCGGCCCCGCGCCCTTGCCGCCTGTGGCAAACCTGCGGAGGCCGGTTTTTCCATGGTCGAGATGCTCTTGGTGTTGGCGACGGTGGCCATCCTGTTCGGCGCCGTATACGCGGGGTTCGACCGGCTCAGCCGCTCCTACACCGCCGAGAACGTGAAGGCCGGCTCCCAGCAGAGCGTTCGCAACGCCGTCGAAATGATGGTCCAGGACATCCGGCTGGCGGGGCTCAACCCGCTGCGAACGGCGGCGGCCGGGATTTTGGAGGCGACCGGGACGCGGCTGCACTTCACGGCCGACGCCAACTTCGACGGGGACGTGGCGGACGAGTTCGAGGAGATCACCTACGAGCTGAACGGCAGCGCGCTGCGCCAGACCAACCATCTGGGCACGGAGGTGCTTCTGGAGGATGTCGCCGCCCTCAGCTTCCGCTATTTCGACGGCGGCGACGTCCAGATCCCGTTTCCGATCGACGATACCGCCGAGCTGGCCGCCATCCGCTCCGTGGAAATTTCCTTGAACCTCATCCGGCCCTCCGGCCGCGGCCAGACGGTCGCCCGGGAGTACACCACCCGGGTGCGCTGCCGCAACCTTTAGCCGCCCGGGGGAGGGGGCTTCGCATGCAGGCTTCGGTAAAACGCATCCTCTGCAACGAGGACGGGTTCGTCCTGGGCGCCTCGATACTGCTTTCGGCGATTCTGCTTTTGGCCGGAGTCCTGGCGCTGTGGACCTCCACCAACGAGATGCATGTCGTTCGCAACGAGCAGGACCTCGCACGCGAATTCTACAGCGCCGAGGGCGGGATCGTCGAGGCGCTCCAGAACTACGATACCGGCCGGACCGAGTGGCTGACGGATGCCTTCCTGCTGGCGGGACCGCAGGCCGCCTTCCACAAGGTGGAGTTGAAAGACGTGAACAACGCACCGGTGGCGAACCTCGAGGTGCGCTGCATCATGAACGCGAGCACGCCGGCCCTGCTGAACGATGAGCTCAGCCCGGCGGCCAACACCCTGCCGCGCCAGCCGCACATCGCCCCGCCGCCGTCCGGCTCCGGCTTCAGCCTGAAATATTTCGAGGTGCGCCGCTACGGGATCACGGCCACCTCGGCCACGGGCAACACCCAGGTCCAGATCGGGGCCTACAAGGTGTTCAACAAATACTAAGCTGGTTTGCCGCTCGCAACCCAAGGAGGCTTCGGCATGAAACGATATCTTTTGGCCGCCCTGCTGGCAACCGTTGTTTGCGCCGGTTCGTTGCGGGCCGACGACATCGAGATCTACGGCACGGTCACCAACCCGGACATAGAACCCAACGTGCTCATCATTTTCGACACCTCGGGCAGCATGTCCACAGAGGATGTGCCGGGGGCCCCATACGACCCGTTCCAGACCTACGCCTGCGGGTCCTGCTCCTATTCCGCCAACGCTGTTTATTACTCCCGATATAACTCTGCCACCGGCCAATATGGCTGGGATCTTTTCGCTTCAAGTGTCAACAGCATCTCCTGCAGCAGCATCAAGACCACTCTCCTGACGCAAGGGTATGCGGAAGGCTATATTCGCTCCAATTATTATTCGTATTCGTGCGGCGGAACGACAAAAAGGTATCTACGTTTAGGCAACTACCTCAACTATATGGAAACGGGAGTTGGCCCCTATCTCAGCCGAATCAGTGTTGCCAGAAGTGTATTGACCGATCTGATCGCAACCACCGAGAACGTCCGCTTCGGCCTGATGGTGTTCAATTTCGAGCAGGGCGGCAGACTGATAGCCCCAATGGGCAGTGTCAGTGATTCGAGCCATCGGGACGCGTTGCTTAGCGCGGTGGCCGGGGCCTCACCCTCCGGTTGGACTCCGCTGGCGGAGACCCTGGCCGAGGCCGGCTTGTACTACGCTGGAAAGCCGAGCTGGTTCAACACAAGCGGATTTCCCTCCGGGAGCTACGCCGGTGGAAAATACGTTTCGCCCATGCAGGAGCGCTGCCAGAAGAACTACATCATCGTAATGACCGACGGCGAGCCGACCAAGGACCGCGACAACCGGTTGTGGTCAGGCGCCTACATCAACGGCGACACCATCGCCGCGTACGATCCGGCCAAGCTGAGCAACCCGCCCTACCCATCCGACGGTTCGGGTTACCTCGAGGACGTCGCCAAGTACCTTTATGATAACGACTGCAACCCGGAGATGGGAGACGGCACCTCCTTCGACAAGCAGAACATCATTACCTTTACCATCGGCTTCAAAACCCAACAGACCCTGCTCTACAACACCGCCGCCAAGGGGGGCGGCAGCTATTATACCGCGGAAAACTATTCCAGCCTCAAAGAAGCTTTCAGCCAGATCATGTCGAACATCGTCGAGAAAAACGCTTGCTACGTGGCACCGGTCGTACCCATCAGCCGCATGAACCGGGTCTACGCCGGGGACAAGATCTACCTGGGCTTCTTCAAACCCCAGCAGAGCGGCCGCTGGATCGGCAACATCAAGCGCTACCGGCTGGATAACCAGGGCCATCTCTACGATATATTCAACCAGAGGGCCACGACCGATGACGGCTTGATCAAGGACAATGCCCAGTCCTGGTGGACGAGCCTGGGCTGCGACGGGCCGGCTGTCGAAAAAGGCGGAGCGGCCGAAGTCCTCAGCTTGATTATAGATGGCGAAGGATCGCGTAACGTCTATACCTACACTGGTACGGCCAATAAGGCCTTGACTCATGCCGACAACGCCTTCGTGGCCGCCAATACCCTCATCACCGACCCACTGCTCTCCGTTGATGCTTCACAGCGCCAGGCGTTGTTCGACACGGTGCGCGAGGGTGGGTTCGGGGACATCATCCACTCGGAGCCGGCCGTGGTGGCCTACCTGGGCCCGGATGGGCTCCCAGGGACTGGTGACGACAAAACGGTGATCTACGTGGGCGCAAACGACGGCCTGCTGCACTGCTTCGACGACGACACGGGCGAGGAGCTCTGGAGCTTTGTGCCGCCGGAGCATCTGGGCCGGCTGAAAAAGTTGAGCGATGCGGACCATGACTACTTCGTGGACGGGTCGCCCGTGGTTTTCCAAGGCAGCGGCGGCCAGAAAATCCTGGTCGTCGGCTCGCGGCGGGGCGGGGAGACCTACACGGCCCTGGACGTCACCAATTACAACCAGCCGGTCTACCTCTACAGCATCGACGAAAATATCCTGGGGCCGTGGCCCAGCAATTTCGAAAAATTGGGGCAGTCCTGGAGCCGGCCCGAGAAGGCGGTGGTCGCAACCGGATCGACCGCAACGACCGAGGGCTGCAACGTGAACGTTGCGGTCAGCACGGCGGACGCCCTGCTCTTCGGAGGCGGCTACGACAACAACCAAGACCTTTTTCCGCCGTCGGCGGGCGACAGCGTCGGCCGGGCCATGTTCGGCGTGAACGCGGCGACCGGCGCGCTGATCAGCGGCTTGAAATTCAGCCCGGCCACCCACTCCGCGCTGGGGTTGACCCACTCGGTGGTCGATGTCTCCGGCTTCGACCACGACGGGGACGGGATCGTGAGCCGGATCTACTTCGGCGACCTGGGCGGAAACGTGTTCGCGCTCAAAGACGACCAGGTGCAGACCTTCAACCCCTGCCCACCGGCGGTCGTCACCAAGTCGGTCGTGGATGGCACCTGGGCCGGAATCAAACTCTTCAACGCCTCGGCCGACGGGGTTCAGCGCAAGATCATGTACGCCCCGGACGCAGTGGCCGAAAAATACCCCCCGGCCGTGCACGGCGAGTACATCTTCTTCGGCACCGGCGACCGCGAGAACCCGGGCAACCGCACGGTGGTCAACCGTTTCTACGCCGTCAAAAACGACTGGACCGCGGCCGGCACGCTCACGGAGTCGGATCTGGTGGACGTGACCGACAACCTGATCCAACTGGGCAGCGCCGCCGAACAGCAGCAGGTGCGGACCAGCCTCGAGAATTCAAAGGGTTGGTACATCCGGCTCGAAAACCCCGGCGAGAAAGTCGTCTCCTCCCCGCGGGTATACGGCGGGGTGGCCTATTTTACCACCTACACCCCCTCGGACGAATCCGGAATCAGTTCGACGGACCCCTGCGCGGCCTCCACCGTGCGCGGGGTGGGGCGCCTCTACGCCCTCCAGTACAAGACCGGGGCCGCCGTGCACGATTTCAGCTCCGCGACCGAAACCGGCACGTCCGGAAACCCCGTCAGCCTGGGCAAGAAAGACCGCTCGCTCGCCGTCGGCACCGCGATCCCATCGGCGCCGGTCATCGCCATACTGGGCGGCGCCGCGCGGCTTTTCATCGGGGTGGAGGGCGGCATCGTCAGCCTGCCGGTCATGGCCACCCAGGACATGTTCCGGTATTACTGGAACCAGGTGTTTTAACCTCAGGGAGAACCAGCCATGCGTTCAGGAGACGTGATGCGTTTTGTGATGGTCGGTGCAATTCTGGCGGCCGCCTGCCTGGCCGCGGGCACGGCGGCCGCAGCCCCCAAGACCGGCGCGCCGGCGCCGGCCGGCAGCATCGTTCGGATCGACCCGGATGAATGCAGCTTCTTCGAGGTGCGTACGGTGGTGATGGAAGCCAACCGTGAAAAAGGCACCCTGGTCGTTGCCGAGCGCGAAATCCGCAAACTCGACACCGTCATCGACGGCCGGCCGCTGAAAACCGAATTTTTAGGCCAGGACGGCAAGCCCGAGGCCCCCGAGTCGTTTCGCGTCGGCCAATACGTGAAGGTCGAGGGGTTTCTGCACCCCGAGGGTTTTGTAGCAGCCCTGGTGGTTCAAAAAATCGCCAAACCCAAGGAGCCCGACCTGGTCTACCGGCCGGTCGCCGACAACGCCAAGAAGGCGAAGGAAAAGAACCTGCGCCGACCGAGCGCCGTTCCGGCCGCGCGGTAGGAGGCCGAGCCAGGGCCGAAACAGGTTTAACAGGCATTAAAAAATTTTACGCCGGCCGGCAGGGGAGAGCAGCTTCGCCCCCCCCCTCGCCGGCCGAAGTCGTTTTCGGCGGCGGCGGCCGGCCGGACCAAATAAAGCGATATATTAAATGCTGACAAGGAGTTATGATTTTTCTGTCGAGTGCAGGACAGCTCCGCGCCATGGCGGTTGCAGCTGTCTGGAGCGTGGCACCTGTTTTGCATCAACACTTCATCAAGGAATCATCAATATAATGACAGGTGGCTGCCATGATTCGACGAAAAGATGGATACAGCCTGACGGAGCTGCTGACCGTGATCGGCATCATTGCCCTCGTATGCGGCATCGCGCTGCCCGCAGCGGTCAGCTGGGTCCCCAGGTACAAGCAGAGCAGCGGGGCCCGCGACGTGATGGCCGCCTTTGAAAAAGCCCGGATGCTTGCCATCAAAAACAGCAGCTACGTGCTGGTCGAGTGTGATCTTCAAAGCAACACCGTTGCGGTCTTCCTGTGCACCGATGACAATCGCACCTGCGTCGACCCGCAGGATTCACGTTACGCCTACCTGGACAAGCTGAAAACCATCCAACAATTCAAGCTGCCATCCGGCATCCGCTTGAAGGAGCCCGCAAACCTCTTTGCGTCGTTGAATTTGTCTTCAAGCAAGAAGTTCGTGAACATCAGCCGGCCGCACTTCAGGTTCTCCAGGGAGGGGTATCCCGTGGATGCCGCCACGAGCCAGGGCGACCTCATGCGCGGGAGCCTCGCCATTTCGCCCGGCAACACCTCCGAAGACAAGCTCGTTTTCATCAGCGCCGGCGGAAATGTGAAGATCAGGAAGCCGGTTACGAGCGATGGGGAATTGAAAAATGAATAAGTTACGGAAAATAACCGACAGCGGCTTTACCCTCGTCGAGCTGCTGGTGACCCTGGCGATCGCCTCCATCCTGATGGCCGGCATCTACAAGGTCTACCATGCCCAGATGCGATCGCAGGTGGCGCAAAATGCGGTGCGCGACACCCAGGAAGATCTGCGCAGCGCCTTCTTCTTCATCGAGAGGTCGCTGCGCATGGCCGGTTTCGACCCCAACCGCGGGGCGCGCACGACCATGCCCGACGAACTGGGGATTTTGCCTGACCTGAGTTACTTCGGGCATGCGGAGGCGACGACCAGCTTCGCCGACGCAAATACGAAAAGCAGGTTCAAGAGCATCGCCTTCACCCTCAATGCCAACGGCGACAAAGATCCTCCGGGGGTGACCGGCTGCGGCAGCCCGGTGTCGAGCGATTGTTCCAGCCAGATCGACGGCAACGACGCGGAGCTGGTCGCCTACCGCTTCGACAAGGCCAGCGGCCGGATTCAGAAGTACCAGGTCAAAGAGAAAAAGTGGTGGACCGTGGCCTTCAACGTAGAGGATATGTATATCGAGTTTTTCTGCGATGACGGGGCCGACCCCGACAACCCGATCGACGCCGACGACGACCCCGATCTGATCCAAAATTTCGATAAAAACAGTGACGGGAAGCCCGATTTGGACAAGATCGCGCGGATTCGCCTGGCGCGGATCACGATCAAGGCCAAGCCGCTCAAAGAGCAGGTGAAGTTCTTTTCCAGCGACGACAAGCCCTATGTGATCTCCTCCATGGTCCGCGTCCGCAACGTGGGCTTGGGTATTTAGAAAGGAGGCGTCCAGATGGATACGGGGCGATTTTTCGACAGACTGCGCAACGATTCGGCTCGCGGGTTCAGCCTGATTGAAGTGATGGTGGCGCTCGTGGTCCTCTCGGTCGGGCTGCTGGGCATATTCAAACTGCAGGCCACCGCCACGGATGCCAACTCCCGGTCGCGCGCCATCACCGAAGGCGCGATCATGGCGGGGGCCGTGGCGGAGCGGCTCCTGGCCCTGCCCTACGATCACCCGGACCTGTCGGCAGGGGAGCACACGCAGGGCGCCGCCACCGATGGGCTCGACAACAACATGAACGGGGGCATCGACGAGAACGGCGAAAAGGGCTACATCGCGGTGCGCTGGGACATAACGGAGGGATGTTTGGGGCCGAACGTGGCGGCCCACAAATGCGTCCGCCTGCGGGTCAACTGCAACGTGAACAACCGGCGCGAGATTCCAACCGTGTTCGATTTCGTCAAAACCGGCTCGTAGCGCGAGGAAAGGATCGGATCGATGAAAAACGCCGTGGCTCCGCTGGCTAACGAGAGGGGATCCGTCATCGCCCTTGCCATGATCATGTTGGCGCTTTTGACGCTGATCGGCGTTGTCAGCATCAACATGAGCACCACCGGCGGGCAGCTGGCGGCCTCCAAGCACTACAACCAGGTCGAGTTCTACGTGGCCGAAAGCGCCTGGAAGGAGGGCGCCTTGTGGCTGGACAATCAGGCGGGGGCGCCAGGCTGGGTCAACACCCAGGACGAGGCGGTCAAAAATCTCGGACGCAACACCGCGGCCGATGCGAACACCGCGAACTTGAAAATGATCACCCCGGACAACTCCAGCTTGAGCTACTACAAAATCCCTTACTGGTACGCCATCGAACATCTCGATTCCGCCCTCTTTTCTGCAGCCGGGAGCCTCGCCGGCAACGAAAAGGGCTACGAGCGCATGTTCTACGAAATCACCTCCAAGGCCAACATGGTAAAGGAGGAGGTCGGCGCCACCTCCCAGGAGATCAAGGTGCGGGCCTCGAAGGTCTACAAGGTGGGCTACTGATCAGACCAGGATGACACTCCTGAATGCATGGAAGCGGTTTCGCAACCTCGGATCACGGTTGCGGGCAGGGCGGGCGGCTGAATCGAAAGCGCAGCAACCTTAACTGGTTGTGAGCACCTTCGAGAGGCCCGCAATCCCGCCATGGCGGGATCCCCGGCCGTCAGGCGGGGACATGAAGCCAATTCCACTCTTAGCGCGGAGCAGGCGTCTTGCGTGCGGCAGGCAAGGCGCCTGCTCCGTTTTGCGGCCCCGGCGCCTGACTTGCCGCCACACACCGCAATGGCGGGCCTTCCGGCCGGCAGCAAGGCACCCTGCGGCTGAAGCAGGCCGCCTCGGGCATGCACCAACCCCGGCCGCCCCCTGCGAAGAAAACCCGCCAGGCAGGCAGCGTCCCTGTTTTCCTTCGGCCATGGCACCCATCAGCTGTCTTACCGGCAAGGGCACAAGCGGGGGCCGAGCCGCAACCGGCGGGGCAGGTTGGCGCGGCGATAGGGAAAGACCGCAACGCCGCCCAGTGTTTCCCGCCGCGCCGGGCCGCACGCCGGCGGGGTGTACCTTGCGCCCGGCTTACCGCCCGGTTCGATGCAGGTGAAGCGGCGCAAACGAAAACGCCCGCCCCGGGCTTGGGTTCCCCGGGGCGGGCGTTTTTAAGGTGGAGCGCTTATCGCGCCTGCAGAAAAGGGGTCCGGATGCGCGCGCCGGTGTAAAATTCCTTGTCGGAGTCGGTTATCAGCACCGTGGCGGTGTTTTCCTCCACGTGCAGCACCAGCAGTTCGCCATAATCAACCGGGATCGAGACATGTTTGGCCGCCCCCCTGGCCCCGATGGTCTCTTCGTCGCGGCGGTAAACGCTGTAGACCTGGCCCTCGCGCAGGCCGTCGGCCTTGCCCCGGTTGATGAAAGCGGTGTGAAACTCGGCAAATTGGGACACGGGCTCCTCGACTTCGAAAATGACGCCGTCGATCCCGGCCGGGCTTGGATCATAGCGGATTTCGGCGGCGCGCGGGACAAAGGGCATCAGCTTGTCGGAGAGTTTGATCGGCCGGTAGCTTCGGGTCAGCACGCCGACCGCGAAGTCCGGCTCGCTTTGAACAATATTGACAACGCCCAGCAAAAGATGCTGGATGCCGATGTAATCCCGGGTGGTTTTGTCGTGGATGCGATCGAAGGTCCGATATACGGTCAGCAGCTGGCCGGGCCGGAGCGCAAACCCGTTTTCAGGTTTGAGGTAGACGATATCCCCCTCCGCGAGCATGTTGCGGCCCTTTTCGCGCGCCTGGAAGATGACGGCGTGGGGGGCGACCTGCTCCTTGCGGACAAAACCCACCTGGTTGATCAGGGAGTAGCGAAAATGAATCTGATCGCTTATCGGCTTGTCCTCCCAGGCAGTGCCGGCGGCCGGAGCTGCTTTTTTGCGCGCTAGGCGGATTTTCTGACCCGGATAGATGAGATGGGGGTTGGCGATGGCATCGGCGTTTTCCGTCCAGAGCTGGGGCCACACCCAGGGGCTGTCGGCAAACCGCCGGGAGAGGTCCCAGAGGGTGTCGCCTTTTTGAACCGTGTAGTAATAGCCGTTCGCCTGAGGAGCGGTGCCCGCGCCTGCGGCGGGAGCCCCTGAGAGGACCATGACGATGACTCCGATCATGCCGGCCAGGATGAGGTGCTGGAAACTGGGTTTTCGATGCATGGGAGACTCCGCTTGCCTTTTGTATGGGACGTGGTCCCGAAAACATTGCGCGACACTCGCAGGGGACGGATACCCGGCGGCTTAAAAAAAATGCCGCGGCGTTTTACTGCCGCTTTCTTATACTCTCTATTTTATCTGAAACGGGTTCAAAAGGCAAATTTGACGACTTCGTAAAAACCCCAATCTCTGCGTTGCGTGTCATCCCGTAGTCGCTGCGGCGTACTGGAAGTAGGTCTCGCGACACGGAATTCGCGCGCCTTGACCTTGGGCTTTTCACAAAGTCGTCCGGATCGAGGACTTTTATGGATCCAGGCAACTTGAGGGGGGGATAAAAAAGCCCCTGGGCGCAGCAAGCGCCGCAGGGGCCTGATGATTTACCGCATTAACGAGCGTTGGTTGGGGCCGGCAGCGGCTACATCATGCCGCCCATGCCGCCCATGCCGCCCATGCCGCCCATGCCGCCGCCGCCGCCCGGCATCGGGTGGTCGGCCTTCTCCTCCGGCTTTTCGGCCACCATTGCCTCGGTGGTCAGCATCAACCCGGCCACGGACGCGGCGTTCTGCAGGGCCAGGCGCACCACCTTGGTGGGGTCGATCACGCCGGCCTGCATCAGGTCTTCGTAGTCGTTCTTTTCGGCATTGTAGCCGAAGGCCCCCTTGCTGGATTTGACCTTTTCGATCACCACCGAGCCTTCCACGCCGGCGTTGTTGGCAATCTGGCGCAGCGGTTCCTCGATGGCGCGGGCCACGACGCGCAGGCCCAGCTTCTGTTCGCCTTTGACCTTCAGCTTGTCCAGCGCCTCCAGGCAGCGGACGAGGGCCACGCCACCGCCGGGGACCACCCCCTCCTCCACCGCGGCCCGGGTGGCGTTCAGGGCGTCTTCGACGCGCGCCTTTTTCTCCTTCATTTCGGTTTCGGTCGCCGCGCCGACGTTGATCACCGCCACCCCGCCGATCAGCTTGGCCAGACGCTCCTGGAGCTTCTCGCGGTCGTAGTCGGAGGTGGTTTCGTCGATCTGGGCACGGATCTGCTTCACGCGGCCCTCGAGGGACTGGCGGGAGCCCGCGCCGTCGACGATGGTGGTGTTGTCCTTGTCGACGGTGATGCGTTTGGCGCGGCCCAGGTCCTGAACGGTGATGTTCTCGAGTTTGATTCCCAGGTCCTCGGAGACCATCTGCCCGCCGGTCAGGATGGCGATGTCCTCCAGCATGGCCTTGCGGCGGTCACCGAAGCCCGGGGCCTTTACGGCCACGACCTGCAGCGTGCCGCGCAGCTTGTTCACGACCAGGGTGGCCAGCGCCTCGCCCTCCACATCCTCGGAGATGATCAGGAGCGGCTTGCCCATCTTGGCGACCTTCTCCAGGATCGGCAGCAGGTCCTTCATATTGCTGAGCTTCTTTTCGTTGATGAGAATGTAGGGGTTGTCCAGCGAGCAGACCATCTTTTCGGGGTCGGTGATGAAATAGGGCGAGAGGTAGCCGCGGTCGAACTGCATGCCCTCGACCACCTCCAGGGTGGTCTCCATACCTTTGGCCTCTTCGACGGTGATGACTCCCTCCTTGCCGACCTTGTTCATGGCCTCGGCGATGATGTTGCCGATGGTCTCGTCGTTGTTGGCCGAAATGGTGCCCACCTGGGCGATTTCACGCTGGTCC
>JALOOU010000058.1 GCA_025454255.1 Desulfobacterales bacterium
ATCTTCGCCCTGGTGGCCTCCTTCCTGTGGATCCTGGCCACGGCCTACAACATCGGCTACATGCGCTCCCTCAAGGAGCACGCCCAGACCCGCTATTACTTCTGCTTTGCCGTGGCCATCTTCGGGGCGGTGGGCGTGGCGCTCTCGGCCAACGTCTTCACGCTCTATCTGTTCTACGAGGTCATCACGGTCTTCACCTACCCGCTGGTGGCGCACCACCAGGACGAGGAGGGCTACCACGGGGCGCGCAAGTACCTGGTCTATCTCATGGGCACCTCCAAGCTCTTCCTGCTGCCGGCCATGATCCTGACCTACGTGCTCTGCGGCACCCTCGACTTCCGCCTGGGGGACATCGCCCGGGGGATGTTCCCCGCCGACGCCCACCCGGTGCTGGTGCAGGTCACCTACGCTCTCTACGTGGCCGGGTTGGCCAAGGCGGCCATCATGCCGCTGCACAACTGGCTGCCCTCGGCCATGGTGGCCCCCACCCCGGTTTCGGCCCTGCTGCATGCCGTGGCGGTGGTGAAGGCCGGGGTCTTCTCGATCTGCCGCGTGCTGCTCTCGGGCTTCGGCGTGAATCTCATGGAGAGCCTCGGACTGGGGGCGGCCACCACGGTCTTCGCCGCCACGACCATTCTCGCCGCCTCGGTGATCGCCCTGACCAAGGACGACCTGAAGGCGCGGCTGGCCTACTCCACGGTCAGCCAACTCTCCTACGTGGTGCTGGGGGTGGCGATGCTGACCCCGATGGCGGTCACCGGCGGGGTGGCCCACATCGCGCACCACGCCTTCAGCAAGATCACCCTCTTTTTCACGGCCGGCGCCATCTACGTGGCGACCCACCAGAAGAAGATCAGCATGATGTCCGGCATGGGCCGGCGCATGCCCTGGACCTTCGGCGCGTTTGCCGTGCCAGCACGCTGCTGAATGCGGCCTATTTCACGCCGGTCGTCTACAAGGCGTTTTTCGAGGAGCCGGCCCCGGGGGTGGATCTGAGCCGCTTTTCGGAGGCGCCCCTGTCGATGGTGGTGCCCCTCTGCTTCACCGCCGCGGCGAGCGTGTTTCTCGGGCTTTACCCCGAGACCTTCATCCAGTTCATCCGCGTGCTGAGCGGAAATTGAAAGGGCCCGACCCCATGAGCCAAGAGGCGCACACGCCACCGGGGCCCTCACCGGAACCCTCGGGCACCGCCCGCCGCCTGCGGACGGCGATGTTCATCTGCCTGGGGCTGCTGCTCGTGTTCAACCTCTTCATCCGCCCGCACGACCCCCATTTCGGGCTGGACGGCGTCCCGGGGTTCTGGGCCCTGTTCGGCCTGGCGGGGGCGCTCCTGCTGGCCAGGGGCGCCAAGGGGGCCGCGCACACGTTTCTGGGCAAGAGCGAAGACTTCTACGATACGAAAGAGTGAGGCGTGGACACCTTTTTTCACCCATCGCTGATCTTCGGGGCCTGCGCCGCGCTCGTGTGGCTCCTGCCCGGCCGGACGGGGCGCTTTCTGCCGCCGGCGGCGGCCGCGTTGGCCATCGCCAGCGTCCTCGCCATGAACGAGGGCCTCTACGCGCAGACGGGCTACCTGGGGCTGACGCTGCGCCTGGGGCGGGTGGACGCGCTCTCCCACCTCTTCGCCCACGTGTTCGCCATCCAGGCCCTGGTCGGATTCATCTTCGCCCTGCACGTCGAGGACCGCTGGCAGCACGTGGCCGCGTGCCTCTACATCGCCGGGGCCTTCGGTTGCACCTTCGCCGGCGACTACGTGGCGCTCTTCATCTTCTGGGAGCTGATGAGCGTCTCCTCCACCTTCCTGGTCTGGCTGCGGCGGATGCCGGCCTCGACCCGGGCCGGCATGCGCTACTTTCTTTTTCACGTCATGGGCGGGGTGTTCGTCCTCGCGGGGATGCTGCTGCGCTACCAGGCGCTCGGCACCTTCGCCTTCGAGGCGGTGGACCCCGCCGCCGCCCGCTACTACGACTTCCTGATCCTGGCCGGCTTCTGCGTCAACGCAGCCGTCATCCCCCTGCACGCCTGGCTGCCCGACGCCTATCCCGAGGCCACGGTGACCGGGGCGGTCTTCATGAGCGCTTTCACCACCAAGACGGCGGTCTATGTGCTGGCGCGCGGGTATGCAGGCTTCGAGGTCCTGGCGGTGATGGGGACCCTGATGACGATCTACGGGGTGGTCTACGCCACGATCGAGAACAACGCCCGGCGCATCCTGGCCTATCACATCGTCTCCCAGGTGGGCTACATGGTGGCCGGGGTCGGGATCGGCACGGCCATGACCCTCAACGGGGCCTGCGCCCACGCCTACGCGCACATCCTCTACAAGGGGCTGCTGTTCATGGGGGCCGGGACCCTGCTCTACGCCGCCGGCACGGCCAAGCTGAGCGAGCTGGGCGGCCTCTTCCGGCGCCTGCCCTGGGCCTTTGGCTGGTACATGGTGGCCGCGGTGAGCATCTCGGGTTTTCCGCTCTTCTCGGGGTTCGTCAGCAAGACCATGACCATCACCGGCGCGGCCGAAGCCCACCACCCCTGGCTCGCCCTGGGGATGGAGTTCGCCGCGGTGGGCACCTTCCTCTCGGTCGGGATCAAGCTGCCCTATTTCGCCTGGTTCGCGAAACCCGACCCGGGCATGAGGCTCCGGCCGGTCCCGCGCAACATGTACGCCGCCATGGGATTGGCGGGGGTGCTGTGCTTCCTGATCGGTGTGCAGCCCGGGCTGCTCTACCGGCTCCTGCCGTATCCGGCGGGCTACGTGCCCTACACGGCCTGGCATGTGCTGCAGACCCTGCTCTTGCTCGGATTCACCGGGCTGGGGTTCTACCTGCTGCGCGCCAAGCTCGCGCCCGAGGCCAAGATCAACCTGGACTGGGACTATGTCTATCGGCTGGCCGGCCGGCTCGTGCTCTGCCTGGCCCGGCGGCTGTTGGAGCGGGCCGATGCCGGGTGGAGCGAATTCTACCATCGGGCCGGGCTGAAGGGCCTGCTGCGGGTGGCGCGCGGCAGCGTCTGGTTCGACACCTCCGCCATCGACGGGGCGGTGGACGGCACGGCCGCCGCCATGCGCCGAATCGGCCGGGCCGCGGCCCTGGCCCAGACCGGCCAGCTGCAGAATTACCTGGCGACGGCGGTCCTGGTGGGGCTGATCGTCTTCGCCGTCGTCTGGTTCTGGGGGTGACGTGAATCCAAGCGCCTGGCCGATATTGACGATCCTGGTCTTTTTCCCCGTGGCGGCCTGCCTCGCCCTGCCGTTCATCCGCGGCGCGAAGGCGGTGCGAGCCTTTTGCCTGGCGGCGGGGCTGGCCGAGCTGCTCCTCGCCCTGCCGCTGCTCCGCTTCGACCTCACGCTGCCCGGCTACCAGTTCGTCGAGAAGATCGGATGGGTTGAGTCTTGGGGCCTTTACTATCATCTGGGCATGGACGGGATCAGCCTGCTCATGGTGCTCCTGACCGTGCTGCTGCTGCCGCTGTGCGTGCTGTGCTCGTGGTCCTACATCACCCGCCGGGTCAAGGAGTTCCACTTCAGCCTGATGCTGATGAGCTCGGCCTGCATCGGGGTGTTCGTGGCGTTGGACTTCGTGCTGTTCTATGTCTTCTGGGAGGCGATGCTGGTGCCCATGTTCCTGCTGATCGCAGTATGGGGCGGGCCGGCGCGGCGCTACGCATCGCTGAAGTTTTTCCTTTACACGCTGGCCGGCAGCACGCTGCTCTTGGTCGCGATGGTGGCCTTTTACATCGAGGGGGGCACCTTCTCCATCCCCGAGCTCTCGGCCCGCAGCTACTCCTTCGATTTTCAGTTCTGGGCCTTTCTGGCCATGGCCTTCGCCTTTGCCATCAAGGTGCCGATGTTCCCCTTCCACACCTGGCTGCCGGCGGCCCACGTGGAGGCCCCCACGGCGGGCAGCGTGCTGCTGGCAGCGGTGCTCCTGAAAATGGGGACCTACGGGTTCCTGCGCTTCTGCCTGCCGATGACCCCCGCGGCCAGCCTCTATTTCGCGCCGCTGATGATCGCCGTCTCGCTCGCCTCCATCCTCTATGGGGGCTTTGTGGCGCTAGGCCAGCGCGACATGAAGAAACTGATCGCCTATTCGTCGGTGGCCCACATGGGCTTTGTGACCCTGGGCATCTTCCTGTTCAACGCGCGCGGCCTGGAAGGCGCCCTCATGGTCATGCTCAACCACGGCATCACCACCGGCGCCCTGTTCATGATGGTGGGCTGCATCTACGAGCGCAGCCACAGCCGCGAGATTTCCGACAACCTGGGGCTGGGAAAATACCTGCCGGCCTACATGGGATTTTTCGGGCTTTTCGCCCTCTCCTCGCTGGGGTTTCCCGGCACCAACAGCTTCGTGGGCGAGGCCCTGGTGCTGATCGGGGTGTTCGCGGCAAACCCCTGGTTGGGGGCGGCGGCCGTTCCGGGAGTCATGCTGGCCGCGGCCTACATGCTGCGCCTGGGCCAGAAGCTGGCCTGGGGGGAGCCGACGCACGCCGCGGCCTGGAGGGATCTCAATGCCCGCGAGTGGCTGTACCTGGCGCCCCTGGCGGTCCTGGTGATCTACATCGGCCTGGCGCCGGGGTTGACCCTGCAGTCCATCGACCCGACCCTGACCCGGGTGCTGACCGAGGTCCGCTCGCGCGCCGGCGCAGCCGAGGCCGCCTGGCCGCAGGCGGCCTGGCTGTCGCGGACGACTCCGCCGGCTGCGGCCGGAGCGCATCAAGGAGAAGGCCTGTGAACTCCTCCTTCGCCCTCATTCTGCCGGAGTTCATCCAGGTGCTCGTCATTTTGGGGCTGTTCCTGCAAAGCCTGGCATCGCCCCGGCCGGATGGGGGCACACGCCTGGGTGCGCGCACGGGATGGGTGCCCCTGGCGGGAATCGCCGTGCTGGCCGCGGCCGCCCTCAGCCTCGGGGCCGGCGGCCTGATGTTCCGGGAGGCGTATCGGATCGACGCGCTGTCCCAGTTTTTCAAGCTGGCCGTGGCGCTGGGCTTCGTCATCGCCGCCCACAACGCCGGGGCCCAGCCGAGCCTGGAGCCGGACCGGCGGCCGGACTACTTCCTTCTGCTCGCCCTGAGCGCGCTCGGTCTCATGCTGCTCGCAAGCGCGGTGGAGCTGATCACGATCTACCTGGCGCTCGAGATTTCATCCTACAGCCTCTACGCCCTGATCCCGCTGCGCGGCCGGGACCCTCGCGCCGCCGAGGCCGGCATCAAGTACATCCTGTTCGGGGCGGCGGCTACGGCCTTGGCGCTGTTCGGCCTGGCCTATATCCTGGCCGCCCAGCACTCGAGCTACCTGGCGGTGCTGACCGCCAAGCCCTGGGACTGGGCCGAGGCGCCGCTCGGCATCGTTGGACTCACCCTTTTCATGGCGGGGTTTTTCTACAAGCTGGCGCTCTTCCCCTTTCACTTCTGGGCGCCCGACGTCTACGAGGGCACCAGCAACGAAACGGCGGCCTACGCCGCCACCCTGCCCAAGCTGGGGGCGGTGGTGGTGCTGATCCGCCTCTCGGCCATGTTCGCGCCGGGCATGCCGGCGACCACCCTCTTGGCCGTGCTGGCGGCGGCCTCCATGACCTTCGGCAACCTGGCCGCACTGACGCAGCAGGACGTCAAGCGCATGCTGGGCTACTCCAGCGTGGCGCACGCCGGCTACGTCCTGGTGGGGCTGACGGCGGCCTCGGCCGGGGGGCTTGCGGCCGCCGGGTTCTACAGCCTGGTCTACGTGCTCATGAACCTGACCTGTTTCTGGGTGATCTGCCGGCTCTCCCACGACGGCCGCAACCTGCAGCTGAACGATCTCGACGGGCTTCACGGCCGGGAGCCGATGCTGGCGTTCGTGCTGGCGGTGGCCGCCTTGGCCCTGGTGGGGCTGCCGCCGACCGCTGGGTTCATGGGCAAGCTCTTTCTGCTGAGCGCGGCCTGGAACCGGGGCTACAACTGGCTGATCATCGTGGCCGCTTTGAACACGGCGATTTCGATCTACTACTACTTGAACCTGATCCGGCATGCCTACACGACCGACGCCGTCTCGGACGTCGCGGCGCCCCGGTCCGGCGGCGCCCTGTGGGGGGGTGTTTTGGCGGCGGCGCTTCTGTTTTTGGGCATTCTGCCGGCGCCGGTGTTCAAGTGGGCCGAGGCCGCCGGGCGGCAGCTCATGCCCTGAACGTCCGCCGCACGGGCCTCGCGGCCATGGCGGACCGCGTACACGGTCGGGGCCGGCCGCGCCGAATGGGAGGAATGGATGTCCGTTAAAACGGTATACAGCGTCTGCGGGATGTGCGGGGTGCGCTGCCCGATCGAAGTGGCTGTGGAAAACGGCGTGTGCCGCTCCATCCAGGGCAACCGTCACAGCCCCGGCATCCGGGGCGCGATCTGCGTGCGCGGGGCGGCCGGGATCGCGGCGCTCCAGGATGACGAGCGGCCGCAGTTTCCCATGCGGCGGCTGGGCGCGCGCGGGGAGGGCCGCTGGCAGCGCATCTCCTGGGAGGAGGCCCTCGCGCATGCCGCCGAGAAGCTCGCGGAGGCCAAATCGCGCAACGGCGGCCGCAGCATCCTCTGGTCGGATGCCGGCGGTCCGTTCAGCGATATGAGGAAGGCCCTGGTGCGCGCTCTCGGGTCTCCGAACTTCTTCGGCCGGGAGGCCTTCGGCGAGGTGAACACCCACCATGCCGCCCTCTCCCTTTTCGGGTTCGGCGCCGACCGGCTGGTCTATGACCTTCGCCATGCGCGGCAGGTCGTTCTGCAGAACAGAAACCTGTTCGAATCCATCGACGTGCGGCAGGCCAACGAACTGCTGGACGGTCTGGCCGACGGCGGCCGGCTGACCGTGATCGACATCCGGGCCACGGTGTCGGCGGCCAAGGCCGACCGTTTTCTTCTCATCCGGCCCGGGACGGATCTCGCCCTCAACCTCGCCGTCATCCGCACCCTGCTGGCCGAGAAGCTCTATGACGCGGCGTTTGCCGGGAAGTGGATCGCCGACCTGGAGGCCCTGGAGCGCGCTGTCGCCGGGGACTCCCCGGAGTTCGCCGAGGCCGAGACCGGCATTGCGGCCGGCGAGATCGTCGAACTCGCCCGGGCCCTGGCCCAGGCCGCGCCGCGGGTGGTCTGGCACCCCGGCGGGATGACCGCCCGCTATCGCGATTCGTTTTTGGTGAGCCGCACGGCCTACATCATCAACGCGCTGCTGGGCGCCATCGGCGCTCGGGGCGGGCTGCCGCTGGCGGCCGGATCCGAAGACCTCAACCAGAAGGGGTTGAACCGCTTTGTCGATCTCTTCCCGGCCGCCGCGGAGAAGCGCGCCGACGCGGGCGGCGGACGGCCTGCAGTCTACGCCCAGGGTCCGGGCCTGATCCACCAGGCCTTCCAGGCCATCGAGAGCGCCGATCCCTACCCGGTGAAAACCTGCGTCGTCTACGAGAACGACCCGCTCTCGGAGCTGCCCGACCCCGGCCGGATCAAGGAGATCTTCGGGCGGCTCGACTTTTTGGCAACCATCACATCGGCCTGGACCGAGACCGCCTGGCACTCCGATCTGCTCCTGCCGCTCTCCTCCTACCTGGAGCGCGAAAGCATCGCCGGCGAACTGCCCGGCCTCACGCCCAGCCTCAGCCTGCGTCGGCGCTGCGAGTCCCCGCGCTACGACACCCGGGCGGATTGGGAGATCATCTCCGGCCTGGCCGGGCGGCTGGGGGTCGCACCGCTTTCCTTCGGATCGGCGGAGGAGATCTGGGACCGCCAGTTGGCGGGCACCGGCGTGAGGCTTCGGGACTTCGAGGCCCGGGGGATCGTCCCGCTGACGGCCGAGCCCTGGTACGCGCCGCTGGGGGCTGAGTTCCGGTTCCCGACGGCTTCCGGCAGGATTGAAATGCAAAATGCCGAGTGGCGCGACCAGGGCCTCGACTGCCTGAAGCAGGTTGTCGTGCGACCCGGCCTCTATGCCTGCACCTTCCGGCTGGCCGTCGGGGGGTGCAGCCTGCACGTCGAGGGTCATACCGTCAACAATCCGATTCTTTTCAAACAGATGCCCGAAAATGTCCTCTGGATCCACCCGGCCGCCGCCGCCTCCGCGGGCATCGCCGACGGGGATGCCGTGTCGGTGTCCGGACCGGGAGGGACCGGTCGCATCCGGGCCCGGCTGACCGAGTCGATCCACCCCGAGGCTGTCTTCATGGTGCGCGGTTTCGGCCGAACCCTGCCGGTCGAGTCGCGCGCCCGGGGCCAAGGGCTGGCCGACACGGCCCTCATGGCCGGTGGGCTCGAGCGGACCGATCCGCTGGGCGGCGGGCTGGCGCTGCAGGAGCACGTCTTGTCCGTGACCAAAGCATAAGGGGTCCGGACCTGAGGGAGTTGCCGTGGCAAGACACGTGATCGATCTGGACGAGAGCCGCTGCATCGGCTGCCGCGCCTGCGAGGTGCACTGCCAGGTGAAGAACCGGACCCCGGCCGGGGTCCGGCCGGGGCAGCTGGTGGCGGTGGGGCCCGAACGCTCCCGGGGCGAAGTGCGTCTCGCGGCCGCCTTCCGGCCCTGCTTTCACTGCGAGAAACCCTGGTGCGTGGCCGTCTGCCCGGTGCATGCCATGGTCCGGCGCGCGGACGGATGGGTGCACGTGGCGCGCGAGTTGTGCGTGGGGTGCCGCGCCTGCATCGCTGCCTGCCCCTGGAAAGTCCCGCAATGGGATGAGACCATCGGAAAGGTGGTGAAATGCGACGGCTGCATGGACCGCGTGGCCGCGGGCCTCGTCCCGGCCTGCGTGGCGGGCTGCACCACCCACGCCCTCTCCTTTGCGCAGGCCAATGAAAACGTGCGCAAAATAAGGCTCCACTATGCCCGGTCGCTGCTCGTGCAAAAGCAACGCGGCTGAGCCCCAGGCTCCAATACGCCTGCGCCACCAGCGCATCGCCGATCCTGAAACTTCCGCAGGCGGGTGAATAGAGGCCCGACGCCACCCCAACGGAAACTTTAAGTTTAGGAAAGGAGGAGTGCGATCCATGCCCAGCCACGAATTCTTTCGCCGCTACCTTCAAGCGCTGAACGACATCCATGGCTTCTTCAGCCTGGAAAAAACCCAGACCGCCGTGGTCCAGAGCGCGGTGGTGCTCTTCGGGGCTCGCGGCGCAAGCCTCCTCATGTTCGACCCCGGCGGGGAGCACTTGATCGTCTCCGCCAGCTTCGGGCTGAGCGAGACCTACAAATCCAAGGGGGCCGTCAACCCGCAGCAGAGCCTCGGGGAAACCCTTCTTCGCGTGCCGGTGGTCGTGCGGGATGTGGCCGTCGACCCCAACGTGCAGTACCGCGAGGCGGCGCTGCAGGAGGGCATCCGCTGTATCGTCGGATTGCCGCTTGCGGCGGGCAACCTGCTCGCGGGCTCTTTGCGCCTCTATTTCGCCCAAACCATGGAGTTCAAGCCCGAGGAGATGGAATCCCTGACGGCCCTGGCGGCCCAGGCCAGCCATGCCCTCAAAAAGGCCTTTTATTTCGCATCGATGAAGACCGCCGTCTTCGACATCGAGCGGCTGCACGAGACAGATGTCAAGCGCGCCATGCAGTCTTTGGTGAAAACCATGGCAGCCTACGGCCTGGCGCACGCCTGCCGGCTGATGCTGGTGGACCGCGCGACGGAAACCATGAGCAACATGGTGAGTTTCGGCTTGAGCGACACCTATGTCGCCAAGGGCCCGGTCGGCTGGAAGACCAGCCTGGGCGAGGTGACCTCCGGGATGCCGGTGGTGATCTCGGACGTGGCGGCGGACCCGCGGGTCCAGTACCGCGAAGCGGCGCTGGCGGAAAACATCCGCACCATCCTGGGGCTGCCGGTGCGGATCGGAACCCAGGTCGTCGGCGCGCTGCGTCTGTACTATCGGTTCGTTTTCGAACCCGACGCGGATTACGTCGAATGGATGCAGCACCTGACCCACCACGTCGGCATGGCGCTGGAAAAGGCCCGGATGATGGCCCAGGTCCAGGACCGTGCCACCTGGTACGAAGCGATCCTCAAGGACTTCGAGCGCTGATGCGACCCCCTGCCTGCCGCTGGGAGGACGGCGGGTGCCGCCGGCGGCCCTGCCGGCAGGGGGCCCCCTGCCCGATGCCCTCCCTGTCCCTACCGGTCCTAATTGCGAACCCACGGCGAAGGTGCTCGCGCCGATTCCCTTGAATCGGCGCGAGGATTCTGTTATCGGGACTCAATTCCAATCATTGCCTTCGCGCCGCGATCCGGCGCCTGGGCAGGAGGGGGTATGGTGGAACAAACGCTGTCCCGCGAGCAACTGGATGAATTGGCCCGGCAGTTCCGCTACGTCGTCACGGACGCCATCTGCCGGTCCGGCTCCGGCCACCTCGGCGGGGTGATGAGCCTGGTGGAGATCGTCGTCAGCCTCTATTTTCAGGTCATGCGCCTCCGGCCGGAGGAGCCCGAATGGCCGGAGCGCGACCGGCTGGTGCTCTCCAAGGGCCACGCCGGCCCCATCGTCTACACCGCACTGGCCTACAAGGGCTTCTTTCCCAAGGCGTGGCTCGCCACCATCAATGCCAACGGGACCCGGCTGCCCAGCCACATGGACCAGATCCTGACCCCGGGCGTGGAGGTCACCGCCGGCTCCCTCGGCCAGGGGCTCTCCTGCGCCTGCGGCATGGCGCTGGCGGCCAAGCTGGACGGCGGCAAGCACCGGGTCTTCTGCATCATCGGCGACGGGGAGAGCAACGAGGGGCAGATCTGGGAGGCGGCGCTCTTCGCCGGCCACCGCCGGCTGGACAATCTCATCGCCATCTGCGACTACAACAAGATGCAGATCGACGGCCGCACCGAGGAGATCGTCCGTCTGGAACCCCTGGCCGACAAGTGGCGCGCCTTCGGCTGGGAGGTCTTCGAGATGGACGGGCACGACTGGGACGCCATCCGGACCACCCTCGCCGCCGCCGATGCCGTTGCCGGCAAGCCGGCCATGATCCTGGCGCACACGATCAAGGGCAAGGGCAACCGCGAGTCCGAGGGGCTGGTGGACTGCCACAACATCAAGGTGCCCGACCAGTGCCGGTCTTGTGGGAGCGGCTTGCCGCCGCGATGATCGCGGCTATACGCAGCGCTTGACGAAGACAGAAGAAGGATGCGACCTCATTGCACGCGTTTTGGGGGTTAAAGGTTTGGAAGGGTTGATGCGATGACCGACTATTCCGAAATGGAGATGCGCATCGTCTACGCGCGGACCTTGAACGAGCTGATCGAACGCAACCCGAACGTCCTGTGCCTCGAGGCGGACCTGGCCAAGGCGGACGCCACCATCCCCGAGGTCTCCGGCCGACACCCGGGCAACTTCATCAACTGCGGGGTGCAGGAGGCCAACATGATCGGGGTGGGCGCCGGCCTGGCGCGCGAGGGCAAGATCCCCTTCTGCGCCACCTTCAGCGCCTTCGCCTCCCGCCGCTGCTACGACCAGATCACCATCAGCGTCGCCTACGCCAACAACAACGTCAAGATCGTGGGCAACTCCCCGGGCATCACCCAGGGCCCCAACGGCGGCACCCACATGTGCTTCCAGGACCTGGCCATCATGCGGGCCATGCCGAACATGCACGTCTACAGCCCCGCGGACGCCCACGAGCTGAGGGCGGTGATGTTCCACATGGCCGAGCACCGCCAGCCGACCTATCTGCAGCTGGTGCGGCTCAAGATGCCCCCGCTCTTCGATGAAAACTGCCGCTTCGACCCGCAGCGCGCGGTGCGTCTGGCCGAGGGAGCGGCGGTGACCCTGGTGGCCACGGGCTTCATGACCCGCTTCGCCCGCGATGCCGCCCGCGAACTGGCGGCCGATGGCATCGGCGTCGACCTGCTGCACTACCCGTCCGTCAAGCCCTTCGACGCGCAGAGCCTGATCGACTCCGCGCGGCGCACCGGCGCGGTCGTCACGGTGGAGAACCAGAGCATCATCGGCGGGCTGGGAAGCGCCGTCTGCGAAGTCCTGGGAGAGCATCACCCGGTCAAGGTGAAGCGCCTGGGGGTTCCCGACCGGTTCGGCGAGGTGGGGGACCAGGAGTATCTGTTCAGCAAGCACGGGTTCGGCCCGCAGCACATTGCCCAGGCGTGCCGGGAGATGGCCCGTTCCGTCAAGTAATGCCACCCGATTTCAGCATCCGTGCCGCATGACACCCAGCGCACCGCAACCGGGCCCCCCCTGGCGCCGAACCCTTTACATCATGGTGTTCTGCCAGACGATCACCTCGGTCGGCTTCTCCAGCATCTTCCCGTTCCTGCCGCTCTACGTGAAATCGTTGGGCTCGGTTACCTCCCTCAGCACGGACCTGCTCTCCGGACTGGTCTTTTCGTGCCAGGCCTTCTCCATGATGGTGGCCTCGCCCTTCTGGGGCACGCTGGCCGACCGCTGGGGGCGCAAGCTCATGGTGGAGCGGGCCATGTTCGGGGGGGCGCTGCTGCTTGGGGCGATGGCCTTCGTGCGCTCCGCGGAGGAGCTGGTGCTCCTGCGCACCATCCAGGGGCTGATCACGGGCACTATTGGCGCGGCCAATGCGCTGGTGGCTTCGCAGGTGCCGCGGGAGCGCACCGGTTATGCCATGGGGATGCTGCAGGTGGGGATGGGGCTGGGGGTCGGCCTGGGCCCGGTCATCGGCGGGGCCGTGGCCGACGCCTTCGGCTACCGCGCGGCCTTTTACGTGACCGGCGCCCTCCTGGCCATCGCCGGCGTGGTCGTGGTGTTCGGGGTGCAGGAGACCTTCACGGCCGCGGAGCGCACCGCGGGGCGGAAGTTCGACTTCTGGAAAGAGTGGCGCCGGATCTTTACCGCCGCCGGGGTGCTCACCACCTACAGCCTGCGGTTTCTGGACTCGCTCGTGCGCATGCTCTTTCTGCCGATCCTGCCCCTGTTCGCCCTGGAGCTGATTGCGGACGCCGCGCGGGTGAACAGCTTCACCGGCCTGGTGATCGGTTCGGCCTCGGCCTCCGCCGCCGTCTTCTCGGTCTTCTTCGGCCGGCTGGGGGATCGCACCGGCCACCGGCGCATCGTCATCGCGGGGTCGTTGGTGGGTTTCCTCTCGTTTCTGCTGCAGGGGGTTGTGACCAGCGGCTGGCAGTTTCTGGCGCTGCAGGTCTTGGCGGGCATCGCCCACGGCGGGGTCGTCACCGGGGTGAGCGCCCTGCTCGCCCGCTACACCGCCTGCGGGGACGAGGGGGCGGTGTACGGCCTGGACAACTCGATCAACTCCGGCGCGCGCGCCGTCGCGCCCATGGTCGGCGTAGCGATCGCGATGGGGCTGGGAATGCGGGCGGTGTTCGGGGCGGCCTCCCTGTTCTATCTCGCGGCGGCCTTTTTGGCCCTGCGCGCGCTGCCGCGGACCGTCGCCTGCGACAATCGTTAGATGGAGGGAAGGGAAACGCATATGGGGATAGTTAAGCGCGGCCGGCCGCTGATCGGGATCACCTGCTCGCGGGTGACCGGTGGGGCCTGGGGGGTCTATTCCCTGGGCCACTTCATGGACTACACCTTTTCCGAATACAGCCAGGCGATCCTGCATGCCGACGGGGCGCCGCTCATCGTGCCGGCGGCCCAGGACGAGAGCAGCCTGGAGAGGATTCTGGGCGCGGTCCAGGGCCTGATCCTGAGCGGCGGCCCCGACATCCACCCGCGGCGCTACGGGGAGGAGCCGGCGGCCGGGTTGGGAGAAGTCGACGAGGCGCTCGACCGCATGGAGCTCATGGCTGCCGCGCTTGCCGTCAAGATGGACCTTCCGGTGCTGGGCATCTGCCGGGGGATCCAGGTGCTCAATGTCGCCCTCGGAGGCACGCTCTACCAGGACATCCCCTCGCAAATTGCGGACTCCATCTGCCACACCCCCAAGGCGGACAAGGCCGTCCCCACCCACACCGTTCGAATCGAAGCCCGCAGCCGCCTGCGCCGCATTTTCGGCCAGCCGGAGATCTGGGTGAACGGCAAGCACCACCAGGCGCTGAAGGACCCGGCGCCCGGGCTGGTTGTCGCCGCGCGGGCCAGGGACGGGGTGGTCGAGGCGGTCGAGCACCCGGGCAGGCGCTATCTCCTAGGCGTGCAGTGGCACCCCGAGGGGACGTGGCGGGACGACGCGTATTCCAAAAAGCTGTTCCGCTCCTTCGTGCGCGCTGCCGGGGAGGTGGTTTAAGAGTGGAGCAGCCGCCGCTGCAGCAGCGCCTGCAGGTCGCGACGACCGTCGACGATCAGCAGAACATAGACGGTCTTGCCCATGACGCGGTAAATAATGCGGTACGGTTTGAAAAAGATCTCGCGGTACTCCTCAATCCCGAGGTCCAGCAGCTCCTTGGGATAAGCACCCCGCTCCGGAAATTCGGAAAGCTTGGAGAACGCCTTTTCGACTTGTTCCAAAACGTAGCCCGCTTTTCGAGGTGCATCCTGCAACGCAATGTAAGCATATAATTCTTCGAGATCGCGTGAGGCATTCTTGGTCAGCAAGACCATGAACGGCATTACCGAGCCTCCCGCCGTTCGCGAAGACGCTTGATCACATTCTCCGCGGGCAAAAACTCGCCTTTCTCAACCTGACGCATACCGAGTGCCAGAATTTTCAAAAGCGCCATTGTTTGCCGGGTCTGTTCGTAGCTTTCGATATCTTGCAGAACCACCTTGGCCTCGCCATTCTGGGTAATGACCATCGGCTCCTGCTGTTCGGCAAGCGTTCTTACGATTTCGGCGGCATGGGCCTTCAGATAGCTAATGGGCTTGATCCGGCCTGACAATTTCATGAGGCCACCTCCATTTCCAACGATATGACTTAATTTAGTCCATAAACAGGTCTGCCGTCAAGCTGCGTGCTCCGATGGCCTCAGGCAATGAGCCCGAGGCGAGGTGGCCGCCTGATCCGAAATTCCAGCACCTCAGGGTCGTGCTGCGGGCGCCAGGAATGAGTCCAGGTAGGCATAGTCGGGCGTCAGCTCGCCTTTGTAAACGATGACCGCGCGCTTGAGCTCCGGCGGCAGGGCGAGCTCGGCGAAGGGCTTGGACACGTCGGCTGCGGCCAGATGCGGCAGCAGCGGTTTCAACACCCGGCTGAAGTCGGCGGAGGACTCGCGCGGGATTTCGGAGGGCAGAATGTCCACGGCCATCATGACCGGGCCCTCGCCCGCGAAACCGTCTCGAACGGCCCCCGTCAACGGTTCGTAGACGTAAACCGGGCTGCCGGGTTCGGTGGCCTTCACGGTGCATTCGATCGAGCCGCCTACGTCGCAGCTGATGTCGCCGATGACCTTGAGCTTGGGGCTGCGGCCCGGCGCCCACAGCCTGCGGCACTGGTCGAGAGAGAGCAGCCGCGGGTAGCGTTCGTCCCAGTAGACGCAGTTGACGAGCACGGAGAGATCATCCGCGTAGCGGTCGAAAACCCCGCGGTACGCCCCGGCGCCCCGGAGGTAGTAATCCTGCAGGTCGAACGTGCCGCCGGCCGCCTTCGGTTCAACCAGGTCCGCCTCGGTGAAGACGACCTTGTAGACCCGATGGGCGTCGCCGGCGGGGTTTTGCGCCACCCGCTTGAGCTCGGCGGGCGAGACGGTCTCGACCGGCAGGATCTCCAGGATCTCCTGGGCCCCCTGGGAGACGTTGCCGTAGCCGGTGAAGCCCACCACCAGCGGGTGAAGGGCGGCGGGGACCCCGTCGGCGGCGATGCGCGCGGCGATCCGCTCCAGATCCTCCTTCGCCCCCGAGAGGTCGGCGTAGGTGCGCGCCTGTTTCAGGCGGCTGAAGACCGAAGGGGCGCCTTCCACCTCGAGCCGTTTGCCCAGCGACCAGAGCGTGTTGATCATCCCCGCCAGGCCGGCGTGGCGGCCGAAGAAAATCAGGCGGCGGTTTTTTTCGTCCACGATGCGCTCGTAGTCCACCAGCGTGGCCTTGAGCTCCATCAGCCGCTGCAGCATCGGCATGTTGGCCGGCTGCCCCTTGATCACGTGGGGGAAAAAGAGATAGACCTTGCCGGCCTCCAGCTTGGCCTTGGGGATCTCCTTGATGCCGACGATGATGTTGCAGTCGCTCAGGTCCTCTTGGACCGCCACCCCGGCGTTGTCGAATTCTTCGTCGGAAAAGGCCCGCTGGTGGCTGGTCTGGACGGCGACATCCATGCCGGCCTCTTTGAGCGCCTTGGCATCGGCGGGCACCAGGGGCACGCGCCGCTCCCACTGGCTTTTGTCTTCGGTTCGGATTCCCAGTTTCATAGAGCTCCTTTCCTGAGCGTCGATCCTTTTGGCTGCAGCTACTCAACCCTGCGGCGGATTTGCATGCCCCGCTTCTCGAGCTCGCTTAAAACCTCGCGGTGGGGCGCGTCGCGGACCGGGGTGAGGAGACCCGGCGTGCGAATTTTTCCGGACAGGATCATCTGGGCGGCGATGCTGGCCGTGAACCCCACGGTGCGGTTCATCGCAAAAAGCCCGGTCGCAAGGTCGCGGTAGTCGATCAGTTCATAGGCAACCTTGAGGGGCCGGCCGCTTTTCAGGCCCCAGGCCTCCACGCGGATGACGACCATGTCGCGCTCGCTCTCCCGGAACTGAAGCCTGGGCGTGAGGTGCTCGACGACGAACCGGCGAGGAGCGATCTCGGCCGTGCCGACACGGATCGGAGTCTCGTCCAAGAAACCCAGATCGGCCATCGCGTCCCAGAAGCGGTTGTGCCCGGGCCAGCGCATGGCGAAGCGTCCCATCTCCTTGAGCTCGGGGCCCAGGCCGAACGCCTCGATATAGTGCAGCGCGTCGCCGTTGTAGTAGGCCTCCATGGCGCCCACCCCCGGCACCTCGAAGTCGTGGCCGTTCTCCTTCCGGAAGATCTGGCCGGCGGGGATCGACAGCTGCTTGCCATCCTTGAGAAACCGGGCCGGCCGCATGTAGGCCTTGAGCACGCCTTCGAAGGTCCAGGTGATTTTGTAGCGGATCGGGTTGTCGGCGGCGCAGGCCGGCTCCGGCAGGCCGGCCCCGTAGGAGCGCATGCCGTGAACGGCGTCCAGTTCATCGACGGCCAAGCGGCCCAATATCAAATCGATGCCCGGGTCCATGCCCATCTCGGGCAGAACGACGACCCCGCGGGCCTTGGCCGGGCCGTCCAGCTGCAGAAGCGACCCGGGGTAGCTCGAGCTCACGAAATGCACGCCGGCGTCGATGGCGCTGCGGGCGACGGCGTGCTGGAAATCCGGCGGCAGCATGCACACCAGGACCTGGGGGGCGGCCTCGCGAAGCAGCTGCGCCAACAGATGCGGGTGTAAGGCGTTCAGGGCAACGACCCGGACCTTCCGGTAGCCTTTGCGCGCGACGTACGCCCGGGCGTTTTCGGCGTCGAGGTCGGCGGCCACGATCTGCGTGAGGTCCGCGTTTTGTTCGAGGTCGTGGATGACGGCTCTGCCCTGCAGGCCGAGGCCTAGAACGAGCGCTTTCATATCGGTGTGCTCCTTTCGGTTCTCATCGGGGGATGTTCCGCAGGCGGGGGTCCAGGGCGTCCCGGAGGCCGTCGCCCAGCAGGTTGATCGATAGAATGGTCAGCATGATGGCCAGGCCCGGCAGGGTCACCAGCCACCAGGAATCCATGATGTAGACCCTGCCCTCCGCCAGCATGCGCCCCCAGGTGGGCATGGGCGGGGGCACCCCCATGCCCAGAAACGACAGCCCGCTCTCCCAGATGATGATATTGGCGACCCGCACGGTGCCGAGCACCAGGATCGGGGAGAGCACATTGGGAAAGACGTGCCGCATGAGGATCGTATGGTGGCAGGTGCCGGCGCTCTTCGCCGCCAGCACGAACTCCTTCTCTTTTATGCTGAGAACGCTGCCGCGGATCGTGCGGGCGTAGGTTACCCAGTCGGACAGGCCCAGCACCAGGATCAGGTTGAAGATCGAATTTCCCAGCACGGCGATCACCGAGATGGTGAGCAGCATGAAGGGGTAGGCCATGAAGACGTCGGCCAGGCGCATGATCAGGCTGTCCGCCCGCCCGCCGTAGTATCCGGAGACGAGACCCAGGGCGATCCCCGCCCCGCAGGCGACGAGCACCGAGGCAAACCCCACCATGAGGCTGACACGGCTGCCGTAGAGGATCCGCACCAGCACGTCCCGGCCCAAATTGTCGGTGCCCAGAGGATGGGCGAGGCTGCCGCCCTCCTGCCAGAAGGGGGGGGCGAGCCGGGCGAGGAGGTCCTGGGCGAGGGGGTCTATTGTATACACCCACGGGAAGAAGAGACTGGCGGCGATGATCAACCCGAAGAGCACGCCGCCGATCACCGCACCCGGGGAGCGGCCGAGCGCCCGCAGGGTCTCCCCCCACAGGCGCAAGGCGGCCCGCAGGTTGCGGAAGCGCTCCGGCGGCGCCCTCATTTCTCCTCCAGGTAGCTGATCTGGGGGTCGAGATAAAGGTAGATCAGATCCGTGAGCAGGTTGACCAGGACGAAGAGCACCGCCAGAACCAGCACCGTCGCCTGCACGAGCGGGTAGTCGCGGCTGAAGATCGCCTGCACCACGAGGCGGCCCACTCCCGGCCAGGCGAACACGGTTTCGATGATGACCGTGCCGCCGATCAGAAACCCGAACTGCATCCCGGCCACCGTCACCAGCGGGATGAGGGCGTTTTTGAGCGCGTGCTTGCCGATCACGAGCCTTTCCTTCAAGCCCTTGGCCCGGGCGGTCCGGACGTAGTCCTGGCTCAGCACCTCAAGCATCACCGAGCGGGTCAGCCGGGCGAACATGGCCATCAGGCTCAAGCCCAGCGCCAAGGACGGCATGACGAGCTGGGCCAGGCTGCCGCGGCCCGAGGTGGGCAGCCACCCCAGCGTCACGGAGAAAAGCAGGATCAGCATGATCCCAAGCCAGAAATGGGGCATGGAGAGGCCGAAGAGCGCCCCCAGCATGGAGGAGAGGTCCCAGAGGGACCCCCGCTTGACCGCCGAGATGATCCCCAGGGGGATGGAGATTGCCAGGGCGATGAGCATGGCCGCCCCGGCCAGCTCGAGGCTCGCCGGCAGCCGCTCCAGGATCAAATTGACGGCCGGCACCCGAAAGTAGAGCGACGAGCCGAGGTCCCCCTGCACCGCGCGGCTGGCAAAACGCCAGTATTGGACGTAGATCGGGTCGTTGAACCCGAGCTGCTCGCGCAGAGTCTCGACCTCGGCCATCGTCGCGTCGGGGGGCAGCATCAGCATCACCGGATCCCCCGATAGGTGGATGAAGAAGAAGCTGATCATCGAGATGCCGACGACCACGTACACCGTGTGCCAGAGTCGTTTGAGGAGATAGCGGCCCATATAGTGGAAAACAGGGTTCAAGGGGCCGAGGGGTCAAGGGTTCAAGGGAGAAAACACCATCCCTGAGGCCCTTGAGCCGCCTCGGTCACCCGATGGAAGTTCATGCCATCCGCGGCAGAGGGTTCAGGGGGGGGGTCGAGGGAAAAATAGCCGTATGGATGTTTCCTTTCACTCGAACCCTTGACCCCTTGAACCCTCGGACTCTTCACATCATTTTTTGGGTTTAGCCGTGTTCATGATCAAATACCCGTCGCGCAGCCCCTTGTAGTCCACGGAGTTGGCCACGGCGTAGACCTCGGGGATCACGTACAGATAGACCCACGGGGCGTCCTGGTAAAGGAAGCGGTCAAGCTCGTTGTAGACCTTGACCCTGGCGGCCGGGTCCATGGTGGAGCGGCCCTTGTCCAGGAGTTGGTCGACCGTTTCGTTCTTGTAGTAGTAGTCCCTGCTCTTGGAGTGGAAGAGCGAGTACATGTAGCGGTCCGGCTCGGGGGCGTCGTCCCAGAAGTAGATGAACATCATGTGCTGTTTGTTTTTGTAGCGGTCCCACATGACCGCGCGCTCGAAGGACTCGAGCTTGACCTGGACGCCCACCTTGGCGAGATCCGCGGCGATGGCCTCGGCCTGCTCCTGGACCTGCGGCATATAGGGGCTGAAGGCCAGGCGGGTCTCGAATCCTTTCGGGTAGCCCGCCTCGGCCAGGAGCTTCTTGGCCTTCTCCGGGCTGTACTCGTAGGGCTTCAGGCCGGGGTCGGCCCCGAGGGTGCGCGGACTGATGGGGCCGGCGCAGAGGATGGCCTTGTCGTTGAAGAGGGCCTTGTTGATCAGGGGGCGGTTGACGGCATGGTTGAGCGCCTGGCGTACCCTGACATCGCTGAAAGGCTTTTCGTAGGTGTTCAGCCCCAAGTAGTTCATGGACCCCATCTGGTCGGTCAGATAGGCCTTGCCCGAATCGAGGATCCGCTTGCGCTGGTGCACCGGCACGCCGCTGATCACGTGCGCCTCGCCGGTCAGAAGGGCCGCGATGCGCGAGGCCTCCTCCGGCACGCCTTTGAAGATCAGCTTTTTATAGGCCGGCTTCGGACCGTAGTACTTGTCGTAGGCGGACATGACGATTTCCTGGCCCTTCACCCACTTGTCGAGTTTATAGGGCCCGGAGCCCACGGGGTTCAAGTTGTACTCGGCGTCGCCCACCTTCTGGACGTAGCCGGGCGGGACGATGAAGAGATACTGGGCGAGCATGTAGAGGCCGGGCGCGTAGGGCTGGGCGAGAGATATGGTGAAGGTGCGCTCGTCGATGACCTTGACCTCCTTGAAGCTCGTGAGCTTGCCGCGGTGCGGACTTTTCAGCGCGTCGCTCATGATCCGCTCGAAGGAGAACTTCACCGCCGCCGCGTTGATCGGCTCGCCGTTGTGGAAGGTCGCATCCTTGACGAGGGTGAACTTCCAGGTCAGGTCGTCGAGCTTTTCCCACTTTTCGGCCAGTCCGGGCAGCACGCCAGCCTGCTCGGTGGGCTTGAGCAGGGTCTCGTGGATGTTGTAGCCGACGCTCATGGTGGTTTGGATGGAGCTCTGCATGATGTCGAGGCCCACCGGTTCGGCCTCCTGGACCACCACCAGGGTATCCTGGGCGGCCGGGGCCGGCCCGGCGGCCAGGGCGGCCGTCAACGCCAATCCGAGAATCCACGCCAATCTTCTTTTTTTCATAAAGTCCCTCCTGCGGTTGAGTGTTGGGCGGCGCTGCCGTTGCAGGCCGCCGGGATGGGGTTCCATGGTTCTCCGCCGTCGTACAAATGACAGCGCACGATATGGCCGGCCGCTGCGATCCGCATCAGCGGCGGATGCTCCCTGCAGGGCGGCATCATCTCCGGGCAGCGCGGGTGGAAGCGGCACCCGGCCGGCGGGTTCATGGGCGAGGGCACGTCGCCTTTGAGCAGGATGCGCGTGCGGCCCCGTCGCGGGTCGGGCACCGGCACGGCGGAGAGCAGCGCGCGCGTGTACGGGTGCAGAGGGCGGGCGTAGAGGGTCTTGGCTTCCGCCAGTTCGACGATCTGGCCCAGGTACATCACCCCCACCCGGTGGCTCACATAGCGGATCACCGCAAGATCGTGCGAGATGAACAGGTAGGAGAGGTTCAAGCGGCGCTGGAGTTTGACCATCAGATTCAATACCTGGGCGCGCACCGAGACGTCGAGGGCCGACACCGGCTCGTCGCCGACGACCAGGCTGGGCCGCAGCACGAGCGCGCGGGCGACACAGATCCTCTGGCGCTGCCCGCCGGAGAATTCGTGCGGGAAACGGCGCATGTGCTCGGGCAGGAGCCCGACCAGCTCGAGGGCCTCCGCCACCCGTTCGCGGCGCCCCGAACCGCCGATGGTCTCGTAGTTGAGCAAGGGCTCCTCGATGATGCGCTCCACGGTGAGGCGCGGGTTGAGCGAGCCGAACGGGTCTTGGAAGACGATCTGCATGTGGCGCCGCAGGCCGCGCATGCGCTCTTTGTCCAGGGCGAGGATGTTTTGGCCCCGGAACCGCACTTCGCCGGAGGTGGGCTCGATCAGCCTCAGGATGCTGAAGCCCGTCGTGGACTTGCCGCAGCCCGATTCGCCCACCAGGCCCAGGGTTTCGTTTTCACCCAGGCTGAAGGAGACGTCGTCCACCGCATGCACCGTGGCCGTCTGCCGGCCCAAGAAACCGCGCCGGACCGGAAAGTGTTTGACGAGCCTGCGCACCTCCAGCAGCTCAACCACGGTTCGCCCTCCAGCAGGCCACGCGGTGGCCGGGTCGCAGCTCCTCGAGCTCCGGGGGGTGCGTCCGGCACGCTGCGACGGCCTCCGGGCAGCGGGGCTCGAAGTGGCAGCCGGGCGGCAGGTCGACGGCGCTCGGGACCACCCCCCGGATCTCGTTCAGCGCGTCGGTCTCGAAGGAGGCGTCGGCCCGCGGGATCGAAGCCATCAGCCCGCGCGTGTAGGGGTGCAGCGGGTGGTCGAAAAGCTCCTCGGTCGCGGCCTCCTCCATGATCTTGCCCGTGTACATGACCGCCACGCGTCGGGTGATCTCGGCCACGACCCCCAGGTCGTGGGTGATGAGAAGGATCGCGGTGCCGAGCTCCTCCTTCAGCCCGAGCATGAGCTCCAGGATCTGGGCCTGGATGCTGACGTCGAGCGCCGTGGTGGGCTCGTCGGCCAGCAGCAGCGCGGGCCGGCAGGCGAGCGCCATGGCGATCATCACCCGCTGCCGCATGCCGCCCGAGAGCTGGTAGGGGTACTCCCCGACCCGCCGCTCCGGGGCAGGCACCCCGACCTTGGCCAGCATCTCGACGGCACCCTGCCGGGCCGCTGAACGGTCCAGGCCGCGGTGCACCCGGAAGACCTCGGAGAGCTGGTTGCCGACGGTGAACACGGGGTTCAGGGCGCTCATGGGCTCCTGGAAAATCATGCTGATCTGGTCGCCCCTCAGGCGCCGCAGCTCCTCGGGGGCGAGGGTGAGCAGGTCCCTGCCCTTGAATCGGATTTCTCCCCCTGCAAAGAGTGCGGGCGGGGAGGCCAGGAGGCCTAAAACGGAAAGGGCCATGACCGATTTGCCGCAGCCGGATTCGCCCACAACGCCCATGATCTCCCCGGGTCCCATTTGGAGGCTGACGCCGTCCACCGCCCGGGCGATGCCCCGGGGCGTGCGAAAGTAGGTTTTAAGGTGGCGGATGCTGAGCATGGGATTTCATAGTACAGGCAGGTGCTCTGCTGTCAACCTCTTTGTCGCGGGCGAGGCCCGGTTGCGGGCGGGGGCGGACGCCTCGGCAGAGGTGGTTTCATCGCCCCGTCTGAGGGCCCAGGCTCCCGCCGGGGCGCAATGGCAGGAGCGTTCGAACGTGCCCACACCCTTTTGCGATGGCGGCGCTTTTCAATCGATCTGCGCTTTGCCCGCGACCGTGATCCGAAATCGGGGAGCCAGCAATGGGCATCAGGCGGGCGTTCGGCGGTGGGTGAAGTGCACGAAGACCGCAGCACGGTGCAGGCCTTCGCGGACCTTGAACTCACAGAGCTCGAGCTCGGCCGCGGGCTCCGTCGACTCCGCTGCGACCTTGAATCCCAGGGGGCTCAGTCTGAGCCGCAGCGGTTCGACCCGCAGGTACTCCTCCGGGTGGGCT
Source organism: Desulfobacterales bacterium (assembly GCA_025454255.1). Lineage (GTDB taxonomy): Bacteria > Desulfobacterota > Desulfobacteria > Desulfobacterales > SpSt-501 > SpSt-501. The sequence continues at coordinate 23,403 of JALOOU010000058.1, forward strand.
AGGATGCGCCGGACGTGCTCAAGGCATTCCGCGGGGCCGCCGAGCTCGGCTTTGGTCGCGGCGATCTCCCGGGTGATATCCGCCAGGGCGCTCTGCGCCCGCACCATCTCCGCATCGCAGGCCTTACTGCCGCACATCAGGACGCTCAGGCCGTTTCGGCCGCTCTCGCGGATCTTGAGCTTGATCTGAAGCAGTTCGCGCTGCTCTCCCAATTCCTGCGCCCGCGACCGCAGGGCGAGAATCCGGTCCATGGCCGTAGCGCACAAAACCGCCAGCGCCCGCCCGCGCAGGTGCTCACGGGTTTCCGCCTCCATCGCGGCGGGGGCCACCAGCCTGAGGTCCACAAAGTTGACGGCGGTTCGGGCTACGTCGCGCCGGACGATGTCGCCCTCCAGCTGGACGCCGAAAACCGATCGCTCCTGGCGGGTCATGGTCAGCAGGGCGTAGCGGCGGGGATCGGCCGGGGCCGCCAGCGGCTCCGGCACGTCCGGGCAGGAGTTGAAGGTGAGCAGGAGCTCCTCCGGGCTGGAAAAGACCGCCCGCAGCACCGGGTCATGATCCCACCGCTCCGGGTGGGCGTCGACGGGGCCCGGAATTTTCGCGATCAGCTCATCGGCGTACTCCAGGGTGCGCGCCACCGCGGGCGTGAGCTTCCGGCGGTAGTCCGACACCCAGCGGATCTTCGGGTCCACCAGGGCGGCCGCCGTCTCCACGGCCGCGAGCAGCCCCTCTTCGGCCTTGCGTGCATCCCGGCGGTGCTCCATCAGGCCGGCCAGAAATTCGGTGATTTTCATGTAAGCTCTCGCCCGGCCGGCGGCTACTCCAATGTCGCACCGCGCGTGGCCGGTCCCACCAGCCGGCGGTAGCGCTCGAGCAGCGTCCCCTTGGCCAAGGCCGTGTGTTCCGGGATGCGCCAGCTCTTTCTGCGCTCTGCGATCACCACGAGGGGCACCTCGAGGTCGATCCTTCCGGCCGGAATGTCGATCAGGATCGGGTCGCCTTCCTGGACGAAGGCGAGCGGCCCCCCCAGGTACGCCTCGGGGGTCACGTGACCGACGCAGGCGCCCTGGGTGGCGCCGGAAAAGCGGCCGTCGGTGACCAGGGCGACCGATTGGCCAAGGCCCATGCCGATGATGGCGGAGGTGGGCAGCAGCTGCTCGCGCATGCCCGGCCCGCCCTTGGGGCCTTCGTAGCGGATGACCACGACATCGCCGGGGTGGATCCGACCCGCGAAGATGGCCTCCAGCGCGGGCTCCTCGCGCTCGAAGACCCGCGCCGGTCCGCGGTGGGTCATCATCTCCGGCGCCACGGCGGCTTTCTTGACCACCGCCCCCTCCGGGGCGAGGCTGCCTTTCAGCACCGCCAGCCCCCCGGTCGGGCTCAACGGGTTTCCAACCGGCCGAATCACCTCGGGGTCGAGGATCCGGCGGGCGGAGATATTTTCCGCCATGCGCGTGCCGGTCGCCGTGAGGCACTGCCCGTCGATCTTGCCGTGGTCGAGAAGCTCTTTCATGAGGGCCGCCACCCCGCCCGCGTTGTAGAAGTCGAGCGGGAAATGCCGGCCGGCCGGCTTGAGCAGGACCAGGTGCGGCACGCGTCCCGCGGCGGCCGTAAACTCCTCCAGGCCGAGCGCGGCGCCGGCCTCGGCGGCGATCGCCGGCAGGTGCAGGCAGGTGTTGGTGGAGCCGCCGACGGCCATGTCCACGGCGAGCGCGTTCTGGAAGGCGGCGGGGGTCAGGATGTCCCGCGGCAGGATGTTTTTGGCGTGCAGCTCCATGATCTTGCGCCCCGCGCGGCGGGCGATGGCCACCCGCGCCCCGGAGGTGGCGGGGGTGAGGGCGTTGTCGGTCAGGCTCATGCCGAGGGCCTCGGCCAGGATGTTCATGGAGTTGGCCGTACCCATCATCGCGCAGGCGCCCGGCCCCCAGACGGCCACCTCCTCGAAGGCCGCGAGCTCCTCGGGCGGCATCTTGCCGCGCTCCACCAACCCCTCGGCCTCCATGAGATCGTTGTAGCACACCCGCTTGCCGCGAAAGCAGCCGGTGTCCATGGGGCCGCCGGCCACGAGCAGGGCCGGGATGTTGAGCCGCGCCGCCGCCATCAGCATCCCCGGGGTGACCTTGTCGCAGTTGGTCAAAAGCACCATGGCGTCGAAGGCGTGGGCGGTGATCATGATCTCGATCGAATCGGCGATGAGCTCGCGGCTGGGCATGGGCATGCGCATGCCGGCGTGCCCGGTCGCCAGGCCGTCGCACACGCCGATCGTGGGAAACTCGAGCGGGGTGCCCCCGGCCTCGGCGATGCCGAGCTTGATGGCCTGGCAGAGCGCGTTGAGGTGGATGTGGCCGGGCATCAGCTCGTTGAACGAGTTGACCACGGCGACCAGCGGCTTCTCGATGTGCTCCGGGCGCCATCCCATGGAGTAGAGCAGGGATCGATGCGTGGCGCGGTCCACCCCCCGGGTCATGACCGAAGAGCGCAGGGGCCCTCGGGGATTGTGCGGGTTTGCCATCTGCGGGTCCTTTCCGAATCATCCGTTGCAGGCGTGGGTAGAAACCGGATCCCCTGGGCCGCCCGGGCCTTGCCAGCGCACGGGGGGCTCGGCAGGGCTAAGCCGCCCGTTGCGTCAATATCCAAGCAGGGTCTTCGGCAGCCAGGTGCTCAGCCAGGGGACATAGGTTACGAGCGCCAGCACGACCAGGGATACGAAGAAAGGTTTCCAGACGGCTTTGCCCAGCTTGTCGATGGAGATGCTGCCGACCCCGCAGACCGCAAACAGCACCGCCCCCACCGGCGGCGTGACCAGCCCCAGCACGAGGTTGAGGCAGATGATGATCCCGATGTGCACCGGGTCGATGCCCAAGGTGGCCGCGATCGGCGCCAGGACCGGGGTCACGATGACGATGCCCGGGGCCGTTTCGATCGGGATGCCCAGCAGGAGCAGGAAGATGTTGATCAGCAGCAGGATCATGTAGGGCGAGGTGGTCAGCTTCGAGATCCAGTCGATCAGGATCTGGGGGATCTGGTCGGCCGCCACGATCCAGGAGAAGGGCTCCGAAAGGGCGATCAGCATCATCACCATGCCGGATTCGAGGCCCGCCTGCAGCAGGACTTTGGGAATGCTTCTCAAGGTCAGCTTGCGGTAGACGAAGAACCCCACCAAAACGGCGTACACCACGGTGACACCGGCGGCTTCGGTGGGGGTGAACATGCCGCTCAAAATCCCCCCCATTATCAGCACGGGCATGAAAAGCGCCGGCAGCGCCTTCCACGCCGCGACCAGGACCTCCCGGGCCGGTGTCTTGGGGTCGGTGGGGTAGTCGCGCTTGCGGGCCACGTAGTACATGTAGAACATCAGCGAGAGGCCCAGCAGCAGCCCCGGGAAGACGCCGCCCAAGAAGAGCGCGCCGACCGACACGTTGGCTGCGACCCCGTAGATGATGAAGGGGATGCTGGGGGGGATGATGGGGCCCATGCAGGAGGCGACACTGGTCATGGCCGCGCCCACATCTTCGTCGTAGCCGGCCGTTTTCATGGCGGGGATCATCACAACGCCGATGGCGACCGCGGTGGCCACGGCGGCCCCGGAGATAGCCGAGAAGATCGCGCAGGCCAGGATGGTGGCCAACCCCAGCCCCCCCTTGATGTGGCCCAGCAGCAGGCGCGCGAAGCGCACCAGGTCGGGGGTGATGCCGCCCTCGTTCATGAGGTTGCCTGCCAGCATGAAGAGCGGGATGGCAAGCAGCGGAAAGGTGGCCAGGCCCCCGAAGGTGGTTTGGACCAGGGTCGTGATCGGAACGTTGCCGCTGATCAGGGCGTAGGCCATGGCCGAACCGCCGAGCGCCACGGTGATGGGCGCGGAGATGCACAGGAGCCCGATGAAGGCGAAAGCGAAAACGGCTATCATGCGGCATCTCCCTTCGACCCCAGGCCCACGAAGAGCAAAAATTCCTCCAGCGTCAGGAAAAACATGATGAAAAAACCCACCGGCAGCGAGGCATAGGGGAAGCTCATGATAAGGCCGATGGCGGGAGAGGTTTGCTTCCAGTTGTAGACAGTCTGGAACAGGCCGAACCCGAACATCATGCCGAAGAAAAACAGGGCCGAAAGGTAGGCCAGAAACTTCAAGGCCTTGGCCGCCGCCGGCGGCACGGAATCCACAACCGAGTCCATCTTGACCTGATAGCCTTTTTTCAGGCCCACCGCCCCCCCGAGCATTGAAGCCCAGGCCAGGGAATAGGTCGACACCTCTCCGGACCAGGTGCTCATGCTTTGGAACACGTAGCGGCCGATGACCTCGTAGGGGATCACGACGCCGATGACGCCCATAAAGAGGATCGTCCCCCAGCTTCCGAGTTTTAATAGGACGGCATTCAACCCCTGCAGCAGACGCACGGCCGGATCCTTGGCGATAGGCAGGCTAAAAAGCGGGCGCCCCTCCTCCGAACCGACGGGCGCCCGCACGGGTTCTTTCCGGCTACTTCGCGTTCATGATGGCCTCGATGTCGGCCTTGCTGAACTGGCTGCTGAACTGGTCGTAGATGGGCGCCATGGCCTTCTTGAAGCTTTCGCGGTCCACGTCGCGCACCACAGTGACGCCCTTGCTGGCGATCTCCTGAACCTTGGCATCTTCGGCGTCGCGGTTGGTTTTGCGCTGGAACTTGCCCGCCTCGTAGGCGGTCTTCACGAACAGCTCCCGGTCCTCCTTGGGCATGGCGTCGAAGGTCTTCTTGCTCATCAGGAAGGGGGAGGGGGAGTAGACGTGAGCGGTCAGGGAGAAGTGCTTCTGCACATCCCAGAACTTGGAGGCGTAGTAGACCGCCACCGGGTTCTCCTGGCCGTCGATGACCCTCTGCTGCAGGGCGGTGTAGACCTCGCCCCAGGCCATCGGGGTGGGGTTCAGCCCGGCCTCTTTCCACGCCGCCAGGTGCACCTTGTTCTCCATGGTGCGGATCTTGAGGCCCTTCGCGTCGCCCACCTGCTTGACCGAGACCTTGTTGTTGGTCAGGTGGCGGAAGCCGTTTTCCCAGAAGGAGAGGGCCTTGATATTGGCCTTTTCGAAGTCGTCGAGCAGCCTGCGGCCGATGGGGCCGTCCAGCACCAGGTCCACGTGGGCGTTGTCGCGGAAGAGGAAGGGGAAGTCGAGAATGTTGATGGAGGGGCTGAAGCCCCCCAGCGGCCCGGTGGAGGTGACCAGCAGGTCGATCGCGCCCTGCTGGATGCCCTCGGTCATCTCGCGCTCGCCCTTGCCCAGCTGGTTGCTGGGGTAAAGCTTGATCTCGATGCGCCCGTTGGTGCGCTCCTTGATCAGGTCGGCAAACTTCTGCGCCCCGATCATGTAGGGGTGGTCCATGGACTGCGTGGAGGCCAGTTTCATGGTGGCCTTGTACTGGGCCGCGGCCGGCCCGCTGGTCGCGAAGAGCATCAGTACGGCGATGGCGACTACCCAACTTTTTTTCATGCGGTTCCTCCTGAGGTTTTGAGATGGCAACACCCGCGTTGCGTTAGAACTTGCATAGTTAGAAGCTTCCCTTCCCGCTGTCAAGCGTTTTGGAGTTCGGGCGGAAGGCCTAAGGCGGACCCGCGGCAAATACCGCGGCGGTTTCGGATTCAAAGTCCGCGGCAAGCGAACGGCCGGGATCGGTTTGCAGGCGGGCGGAGAAGACACGGGCGAGGCTGCGATAATACCCGGCCTGATCCTCCTTGGGCCGGTTGAAGCGCCGCCAGTAGTCCTGCCCCGCCTCGGCCAGCCCCTGCCGGATCGCCCGAATGTTGTCGAGTTTGTCGGCCAGGGCGACCAGGAGCAGCTCCTCGTCGGCCGCATCCGCCAGCAACTCGATGGTGTGAAACTTGCGTTTTTCCCACGGCTGCCGCTTGTCCGGCTCGGTAAGGCCGATGACCAGATCCATGATCCGGGGCCCGAACCGGGAGCCGATCTCCGCGGCGGTCAGCGGCGTGTCCTCCAGGGTGTCGTGCAGGATGCCGGCGATCACCATATGCTCGGGGCAGCGTGCGCGGATCAGGATCGCAGCGACCGCCAGCGGGTGCACCAGGTAGGGTACTTCAGTGCCCTTGCGCACTTGGCCGTGATGCGCCCTGGCCGCCACTTCGATGGCATCGTAGAGCCTTGCACTGTAGGCCGCGGCCGACTGGGGCATGGCTGCCGCACTCCCTTCGCCGAACAACAGGATTATGACTTTTCAGCGGACGCAATTGCGAGTATAAGGTCTTGTCGCATCAAAATCCATAGCGGGTCCGATCGGAGATGCATCTATGCTTTTGTGGCTGCTCTACCCCCTGTTCGGCTGCATCGCGGGGGTCATCGCCGGGCTGCTCGGCGTCGGCGGCGGCATCGTGATCGTGCCGATCCTCTTCTTTCTGTTTACAGCGCAGGGCTTCGCGCCGGAGCACCTCATGCAGATAGCGCTCGGCACCTCCCTGGGCAGCATCGTGTTCACCTCGGTCTCCAGCTTCCGGGCGCACCACCGGCGGGGGGCCGTGCACTGGGATATCGTCCGCAGCATCACGCCGGGGATCCTCATCGGCACCTTCGCCGGCACCTATGTGGCGGCGCTGCTTTCGACGACGTTTCTCAAGGTCTTTTTCGCCCTTTTTCTCTACTACGTGTCCGCGCAGATGCTGCTCAACTTCAAACCGCAGCCAACCCGTCAGCTGCCCGGGCGCGCCGGCATGTTCGGCGTGGGCGGCATCATCGGCGTCGTCTCGAGCCTCGTGGGGATCGGCGGCGGGTCGCTGTCGGTGCCGTTCATGAGCTGGTGCAACGTGCCCGTGCACCATGCGATCGGAACCTCGGCCGCCATCGGGTTCCCCATCGCGGTGGCCGGCACGCTGGGCTACATCGTGAACGGGCTGGGGGTTGCCGGTCTGCCCGAGTTGAACCTGGGGTATCTCAACATTCCGGCGCTTTTTGGCATCGCCCTTTTCAGCATGCTCACGGCGCCCCTGGGCGCCCGGCTGGCCCACCGGCTCCCGGTAATCGCCCTCAAGCGGGTTTTCGCCGTCTTTTTGATCATCACCGCCACCCGCATGGTGTGGGGGATGCTGTAGCGGGTGTCGGCTCGAGTGCTCCGATCGCCGTCAACGAAAAATTCGTTGTGCCCCCTCCCGCATTTCCCCTATAGTGGACGCCAGCCAATCCCGCGCGTTCACGGGCGCGACGGTTCAACAAGAGCGTATGGACTCACTTTTCTGGGAAATGGTCGTCGTCCTGGTCCTCGTAGCCGGCAACGGGCTTTTTGCCATGGTGGAGATGGCGCTCGTATCCGCCCGCCGGGCTCGGCTGCAGCAGCAGGCCGAAGCGGGGCACCCGGGTGCACGCATCGCCCTCGATCTGGCCAACGCCCCCAACCAGTTTCTGTCCACCATCCAAGTCGGCATCACCCTGATCGGGGTGCTGGCCGGCGCCTTCGGCGGGGCGACCATCGCCGCCCGGCTCGAAGCGCAGCTGCGGGCCGTTCCATGGCTGGCGGACCACGCCGGGGTCGCCAGCTTCACCCTGGTGGTATGCGGCATCACCTACCTCTCGCTGGTCGTTGGCGAGCTGGTGCCCAAGCGCGTCGCCCTGAGCCGCGCCGAGGCCATCTCCGCCCGCATGGCGCCGGCCATGTGGGCCCTTTCCAAAGTCGGCGCTCCGGTGGTTTATCTGCTCAGCCGCTCGACGGATTTCGTTTTGAAGGTTTTCGGATTCAAACCGGCCGCCGAGCCCCCGGTGACCGAAGACGAAGTGAAGCGCATGATCGAGCAGGGCACCCAGGTCGGCGTCTTCGAGCCCTCCGAGCAGGAGATGGTCGAACGGGTTTTTCGCCTGGGAGACCGCAACGCCAGCATGCTGATGACGCCGCGGCCCGAAGTGGTGTGGCTCGACCCGAACGAGCCGGCCGAAGAGATCCAGCGCAAGTTGACGGCGACCACCCACACCCACTATCCGGTCGCCGAGGGGCAGGTCGACCGGATCATCGGCCTGGTGAACGCCAAGGACCTGCTCTCGCATCAGCTGAGCTGCAGGCCGATCGACCTGCGGTCCGTGCTGCGCCCGGTTCTTTTCGTGCCGGAGAGCATGTCGGCGCTGCATGTGCTCGAACGGTTCAAGCAGAAACGCTCACGGGTGGCCATCGTCATCGACGAGCACGGGGGCTTCCAGGGGTTGGTCACCACCAGCGACATCCTCGAGGCCATCGTGGGCGACATCCCCATGTCCCACGAAACCAGCGAGGAGGAGATCATCCAGCGCGAGGACGGCTCCTGGCTCGTGGACGGCAAGCTGCTCGCCGACGAGCTCAAGGATTTGCTGAACCTCGACGGCCTGCCCTTCGAAGCCGAACATGTCTACGAAACCCTGGGGGGGCTGGTGATGGCGGCGCTCGGGCGCATCCCCGCATCCGGCGAGCATTTCGACTGGGGCGGGTTTCGCTTCGAGGTGATGGACATGGACGGAAACCGCGTGGACAAGGTGCTGATTACGCGGATCGGCCCGGGTGGTGAGCCCTCCATCTGAATCGCCAGGCAGCGCGCTATTGATTTGTGAGGCGACCGGGTCGATAATATAAACTGATCGAAGCGTGCAGGCTCAACGCCTGCTGACCAGACGGCCGAAAACCCCATGGAAAACCATCCAGAACGCCAAAACCGGCGCACGCCGCTGAAATCTCTGGCGCTTGCCCTGACGCTGGTCGTTGCGGCATTTGCCGTGATCTTTCTGACGCGCACCGAAGGCACGCCCCAGCGCGAGACCAAGGCGCCGCTCGTGCCGGTGCGGGTCGCCGTCGCCTTGCAGAGACCCGTGCCGGTCCAGCTGCAGGCCATCGGCACGGTCGAGGCCTTTGCCGCGGTCTCCGTCAAGTCGCGGGTCGACGGCCAGCTGGTCGGGGTCCACTTCCGCGAAGGGCAGGACGTCAAAAAGGGCGACCTGCTGTTTACGATCGACCCGCGGCCTTTCGAGGTGGCGCTGCGGGAAGCCCAGGCCCGCCTCGAGCGCGACATCGCCTTGGCCGAGAAGGCGGATGTGGACGCGCAGCGCTATGCCGAGCTGGTCGCCAAAAACCATGTCAGCCGGGACAAATACGAGCAGTTCCGTGCCAACGCCGAAGCGCTGCGGGCACTGGATTGTCGAGCGGGCCCGGCTGCAGCTCGAGTACTGCTCGATCCGGGCCCCGATGGCCGGCCGCACCGGCCGGTTGCTCGTTGACGAAGGGACCCAGATCAAGGCCGGTGACGATAAGGGCGGCATGGTGGAGATCGCGCAGGTCATGCCGATCCACGTCGCGTTTGCGGTCCCCCAGCAGCACCTGATCGAGATCAAGGCCCGCATGGCCGGGGGGCCGCTGACGGTGGAGGCCCAGATACCGGGCACGCCGCCGGTGGAGGAGACCGGCACGCTCAGCTTTCTCGACAACAAGGTCAACAGCCAGACGGGAACCATCATGCTCAAGGCCGAATTCGCCAACGCAAACCGCGCGCTTTGGCCGGGGCAA
>JALOOU010000124.1 GCA_025454255.1 Desulfobacterales bacterium
CACCGTCGAGAGCGGGAAAACCAAGCTCAAGGATCTCTGGACCAAGGAGGATTACATGGCCATCTGGATGGGCTTTTTCCTGCTCATCGTCGGCCTGCTAATCTATCTGCCGCGGCCGCCCGAAAAAGCGGCCGAGATCCCCAAGTACAACGCCACCATGAAGGAGGAGGCGGCCAAAGCCCCGTTCAAGACGATCGAGTGGTATAATGCCTCATCCGCGAAGCGAGGCGTTCGAGCCACCAACGAGGAATTTTCCAAAACGATCCAGAACTTTCTTAGGGCTCCCAGCGACTGGGACACCAACCCCTTGGATGCGCTCTACCGCAGCGAGGAGGCCGCCCAGGCCATGAGCGCGCCCCACAAAGAGGCGGCGGCCAAAGCCAAGGCCGCCCTGGACGCCGCGCTGGCGAGCGCCAAGAGCGCCCAGGCGGCGGCTGCGGCCGCCGGCTTCAAGGATACCGGCTTGAATGCCGCCGCGGAAAAAGAGATCAAGGCCTGGCAGGAGGCGAGGGAAAAGTCCTCCAAGGCGAATGCCAAGGCCAACGTAAAGCCCTTCAACCGCATCCCTTACCTCATAGGTCTTTGCGTGATCCTTGCCATGTTCTTCGGCATCGGCAAGGCGATCATGGGGGAATCCTTCGGCAAGTTCGTGGTGGGCTTCCCCGCGGTGTTCCTGGTCGCCGTGCTGGCCTATATGGCCGAAACCCAGGCCCTTATGAAGCACTGGGGGTTCGGGTTCCCGCTCTGGGCCATCGCCTTCGGCATGCTCATCAGCAACACCATCGGCACTCCCAAGTGGATTCAGCCGGCAGTCCAGACGGAATTCTTCATCAAGACCGGACTGGTGCTGCTGGGTGCTGAGATTCTGGTCAACAAGATCGTGGCCATCGGGACTCCTGGCATCTTCGTGGCCTGGGTGGTCACCCCGACCGTCCTGATTACCACTTATTGGTTCGGGCAGAACGTGGTCAAGATGCCCTCCAAGACTCTTAACATCACGATCAGCGCGGACATGAGCGTCTGCGGCGTTTCGGCCGCCATCGCCACTGCGGCCGCCTGCCGGGCCAAGAAAGAGGAGTTGACCCTTGCCATCGGCCTCTCCATGGTCTTCACCGCTGTCTGCATGGTCGGCCAGCCGGCCATCGCCAAGCTGACGGGCATGCCCCAGATCCTGGCCGGGGCCTGGATGGGGGGCACCATCGATTCCACCGGGGCCGTCGCCGCGGCCGGCGCATTCTACGGCGAGAAGGCCCTCTACGTGGCGGCCACCATCAAGATGATCCAGAACGTCATGATCGGGGCAACGGCCTTCGGCGTTGCGGTTTACTGGTGTGCCAAGGTTGACTGCACCCCCGGGCAGCAGGTGAGCTGGTGGGAAATCTGGTACCGCTTTCCCAAGTTCGTGCTCGGGTTTCTCTTTGCTTCGATCCTGTTCTCCATCATCGACCAGAACATGGGCAAGGACATGAGCACGGTAATGATCGATCATGGCGTGCTGAGAGGTTTCACCCGCATCAGCCGCGAGTGGTTCTTCGCGTTGGCCTTTGCCTCCATCGGGCTTGAGACCAACTTCAAGGAGTTCGGCCATTACTTTAAGGGCGGCAAGCCGGTGATCCTCTACGCATCCGGCCAGACCCTCGATTTGAGCCTGACCCTTTTCATGGCTTGGCTCATGTTCTACGTGGTTTTCCCGGAAATCACCGCCGCCCTGTAGAGCATCGTGAAGGAGTCGCAACCCACTCCACCTGTCGGCGGGTCTTCGGGCCCGCCGACAGGTTTGAACCCCTGGCTGAAGCTGGTGATCGGGTTCGGCCTCATATGGTTTTGTATTTTCACCTTCGGTGCCCTGAGCAAGTTTATCCCCGGCGCACGGCGGATGGGTGAGGTGATCGAAGAGTACAATATCCGGGCGACCGCGGTTTACTACACGGATTTCGAGGAACCGGCCGAGGGCTCGGAACGCATCCGAGACAGCCTGGATTACACACCGCATGCCAAATAGCCTCCTGCACCGGCGTAAGCTCATCTCCGCGACCGCTTTTCCGAGCATCTCCTGCCGGACTCTTTTCGTTATGACGCTATGAAGGGCCTGGAACGCAAAAAGGAGCTGATCCTCGAGCGTGAACGGTATTTCGCAAACGCCGTCGGGTCCGCCGTCTTTGAGAAGCCCACGATCAGCCTCTGGATGATCCTGATTCCCATCCTCTTCATGCACTTCATCTACCGCATGCAGAAATTCAAAGCCGGGCGGTTGAAGTTCGACGAGGAGTTCATGGTCACGCGCCGCCGGGCGATGGATTTGGCGGTCGAGACCCTGGAAACCGGCGTCAAGCCGAACATGGACCGGGTGGTTCAGCAATACGGCCTGCAGGATTCATTCGAAAGACCCTACGCAGCCTGGATGAGGGCTCTGTTTGATTACTACACGGATCTCCTTAACGCCAACGGCGACAGCTTCGACGCATTGGCGCGTTCGGCGTTCCGCAGCCGAGGAGAATTCCTGCTCACCCTCAACCGGCTGAGCACGGTCGAAAAGGAGTTTTACGCAGTTCTCAAGCCGCAGTTAGCCGCAACCGAAGGGGCGGCCGGCATCATCGCCACTATCGAAACCCACTCAATGCGCTTGCGGCGCCAACTCGCCGACCAAATTTTCGCTTGAAACAAACGCGCTGCCCAGTTAGTTTTGCTGCTCTGCTGACAGGTTGCTGCCTCTTGTTTCTCGTGTCGTCTCCTTTGTTTGCTGAGGACACAGCCATCATTGTGGAATGGCAGCAGTTCGAGCGGCGGGTGCGGGACGATCTGATTTCCTACGAGGAGGGTCTAAAGGAGATCGACCGCTGGTGGAATTTCCTCCAGCACGCCTACCCGGCGCGGCAGTTCGACCAGCGGGTGTTCTTCCCCCTGCGGGGATATGGACTGAAGCATGTCGGCGGCAAGCGCGGGGAGGGGTTCAGGCCCTCCCGCTACGAGTTCGTGGGGCCGAAGCGGCGCATCGGCCACCCCGCCCAGGACATCTTCGTCCACGACGGCAACCAGGACAGCCTCGAAGATAAGACCGGAAAACCGATCGAGGTGCTCTGCCTGACGGAGGGCATCGTGGTTTCGACCTTTGCCGAGTGGTCGCCGGATCCCGAAGAGCCCGGCAACGGCAAGCGCGGCGGCAACTACGTCTGGATCTACCATCCGGCCCTGCACCTGTTCGCCTATTACGCCCACCTGCAGGAGGTCAGGGTCGACCTGGGCCAGCGGGTGGCCGGCGGCCGGGCGATCGGGACCCTGGGCCGCACCGGGACCAACGCCTACGCCGAGCGCTCCCCGACCCACCTGCACCTGATGCTGCTGCGGGCCAAAGACATGCGGCCCGTCGACCCCTTCCCGCTGCTGAAGGCAAGCCATGAAAGCCGTTGAGCCTGCCCTCGACTACGAGCTGCGGCTGGTCGCCACCGACGCCGCCACCGGGTATTTCGGCGCCGCGCCCCGGTCCGAGCCGGGCGATGCGGCCGCCCTGGCGTACATCCGGGCGCACCCCAACGACGAGTTCATGCGCCGGCACCTGCTGCGCCTGATCCAGGGCTGGGACGATCAGAGATTGCGAGAGGCGGTCGCCGCTGCCGAAAAAGAGGACCCGTTTCTTCTGGCCGTGCTGTGGGAAGCCGCGCTGTTTCGCGCCTGCTCGCGCTCCTGGGTGCTGCCCCTTGCGGCCGATCTCCTGCCGGGACTGTCCGCCCGGACGCCGCTGGTCTACATCCGCTCGCATCTGCTGGAAGACCGCCCCGTGCACGAGCGTTGGGCGGCGCTCTTCAGGCTGAACATCCTCGAGCATCGGCCCCTCCCCGGGCCGGGGGATCGCGACCTGCCCGCGCCCTGCGGCGCGAATCTGCCTGCGCTGCCGGAACCTCGCCTGAGCCTGAAGGATCTGTTCGAGAGATCAAGCCCGGATCCGGACCGGAGCGATGCGGGTGAGATGCGCCCGGCCGAGGTGCACGCCCTGGCCCTGACGCGGCTGCGCCAGGCGGGAGTCGTCGTCGGCGCCGAAATGCGCCACACCGCCTCGCTGAGCCCGATCGGCCTGCTGCGGACCTGGCGGATGCAGGCCGCGGTGCGCCTCGGCCGGCACGACTATGCGCTTTCGGGCGAGCTCAGCGCCTATGGCCGGGGGCTCGACCTGGAGGCTGCCCGCGCCGCCTGCGCCATGGAGATCGTGGAGCGCTGCTCGGCCTTCGGCAGCTTCGATGCCCGGGGCACGGTGGGCTACCGCAAGGGGCATCGGCTGGCCCACGGCCGGTTGTCCGAACTGCGGAAGGATGGCCTGGAGCTGCTAGACCCCAACGAGCTCGCCCTCGAGGCCCCTTATCGGGACGAGCCCCTCTATTGGGTCGACGCGCAGGAGCGGACGGCCGAGGGCATCCGGCCGGTCCTGGTCCCGGCCCAGTGCGTCTTTTTGTTCTGCAACCTGGACGAGATCAAACTCTTCTCGGCCCTGGGGTCGACCGGGCTCGGCGCCGGGGTTTCACCGGAAGGCGCCCGGCTGAGCGCCCTCACCGAAGTCGTCGAGCGCGACTGCGAGGGAACCACGCCGTTCGACCCCGCGCTCTGCTTCGAGATCGAAACCAGCGACGAGCGCCTGGACGCGCTGCTGAAGCGCTATCGGGACGACGGCATCCACCTCCAGTTTCAGGACCTCACCCCGGCCTACGGCCTGCCCTGCTGCAAGTGCTTCGTGGTGCACCGGGACGGCCGGATCGCCAAAGGCACCGGCGCGCATCTGAACGCCCGCCGGGCGCTGGTTTCGGCCCTCACCGAGACCCCCTATCCGTTCCCCGGCGGGCCGGCCTCGCAGCCGGCCATGGAGGGGCTGACGCGGGTCCCGGTCGAGGCCCTGCCGAATTATTCCAGCGGGGCCGCCGCGCAGGACCTGCAGCTCGTCGAGAAGCTGCTGCTCGCCAACGGCTTCCGCGTGATATACGCGGATCTCACCCGCAAGGAGCTGGGCCTGCCCGTGGTGCGGGCGATCGTGCCGGGCATGGAGATCCTGGCCGACTTCGACCGCTTCTCCCGCATCCACCCGCGGCTCTACGCCGCTTACCGCAAGTTCGCCTCAAAAACCTGACACAAGCTGAAATCGCTTCCTGTTTCCTGCCGCTGCAGTTCTATCGGTTCCCCTGCCCACGGTCAGCTACTCCGCGATCGCTATGGTGGCCACGGGAAAAATCCTTGACATATTCTGGTATTTGGTGTTTGGTATACCACATGGATGCGAACAATCCCTCCCCGGATCATAGAATCTGCCTCCTGCCTTTGCGGCACCCCGACAGCCTGGCCGACCTCACCTACAAGTCGCTGAAGGAGACCGTTTTGAGCATGGACTACACCGCCGAGGGGCGCCTCGACGAGCGTGAACTTGCGCGGAACCTGAACGTCAGCCGCACTCCGCTGCGCGACGCCATTCGAAGGCTGGTCGGCGAGGGATTTCTACGCGTTGAGCCGCGCAAAGGGGTGTTCGTGGTCCGCAGAACCCGACAGGAAATCATCGAGATCCTCTATGTGCGCGCGGCTCTGGAGGGAATGGCAGCCAAACTGGCGACGCGGCATATCACCGACGAGCAGTTGGTTGAGATGAAGTCCATGTTTTCCGGGTTCACGAACGGCAACGTGAATGCAGAGGTCGAGCGGTTCTCGGTTGCGAACGTTCAGTTCCATGAACTTGTCTTGAAAGTCAGCAACTGCAGAAAGCTGCAGGAAATCGCAGCCAACATCTACGACCACATGCGCATGGTGCGCATGTACACCATACGCCTGGGAGACCGCGCAAAGAATGCGCTCGCTGAGCACCTCGACATCATCCGGGCCTTCGAGAATCGAGACGGCGAGCTGGCAAGCGGTCTGATGCAAAGGCACATCGAAGGTCTGGCGCGGTACGTCGAAGAAAACCGGGGGCTGTTTCCATGGGGCCCGCTGAAATAGGAACAACCATGGAATGCTTCCGCCAACTCAAACTTCAACGTGTGGCCTGCACGGGGCGGGCCGCCAAAACACTACCGAAGGAGAACAGGGCATGAGTTCGTGTCGGGTGTCGAGAAAAGAGTTCATTCTCCCTCGCTGCACCAAGGCCTGCCCGGCCGGCATCGACGTCCCCCGCTATATTCGGGCCGTCAGGGACGGGCACTATGACGAGGCGATTGCGGTGGTACGGGAAAAGATCCCCTTCCCCACGGTATGCGCGGATGCCTGCTTCGCTCCATGCGAGGACGCCTGCGCCTACCAGCAGGTGGGCGAGCCGATCGCGATCAGGGCGCTGAAACGCGCGGCGGTGGACAAAGGCGGTGATTCCTGGAAAGCGCGCAAGAAATTAATCCAACCCACCGGCAAGAAGGTTGCAATCGTCGGTGCGGGCCCCGCCGGCCTGACGGCGGCCTACTACCTGCAGAGTCTGGGGCACGCGGCGACGGTGTACGACGGCTTTCCCAAGCCCGGCGGGATGCTGCGCTACGGAATTCCCCGATACCGCTTGCCGGAGGAGCGCCTGGAGAAGGATATCCGGCACATCCTCGAGCTGGGCGTTACGTTTCGAGCCAACACGCTGGTCGGCAAGGACATCCGGCTCGAGGCGCTCGCGAAGGAGTCCGATGCGGTCTTCATCTCCAGCGGGGCGAATTCCGGCGCGCGCATTCCCCTGGAGGGCGCCGACAAAAAGGGCTTTTTATGGGGCTGGGAGTTTCTGACCGACGTTGCACGCGGCCGGGCGCCTCAAATCGGCAACGAGGTCGTCGTCATCGGCGGCGGCAATGTGGCCCTCGACGTGGCGTTGACCGCAAAGCGGTTGGGGGCCAAGTCCGTGCGGATCGTTTGCCTGGAGGCGCGCGAGGAGATGCTGGCCCACCCCTGGGAAATCGCCCTGGCCGAAGAGGAGGGGATCACGATTCAGAACGCCTGGGCCCCCAAACGGGTTCTGGGCAAGGAGAAGGTGGAAGGGTTGGCATTGAAACGCTGCGTCTCGACCCTGGACGACGCCTGCAACTTCGACCCGGTCTATGATGATGAGATTACCGACCGCATCAGCGCAGACACCATCATCGCCGCCATCGGTCAAACCCCGGTTCTGGATTTTGTCGAGAGCCTGCCGGGCGTGAAGAAGAACCGCCAGCGGGTGACGTCGTGACCGGGCCGCTTTCGATCATCAGCGCCATCGCCCAGGGCCGCAAGGCCGCCGAGGCCATCGACCGTTACCTGGGCGGCCGAGGCGATATTTCCGAAACGCTCGCACAGCCCGAGGAGGAGGTGGTGCTGAAAGATCGCCTGGTGGTGATGCGGCGCCAGGAGATGACCCATCTGAAGCCTTGGGAGCGCCAGGACAACTTCGACCAGGTGGAGAAGGGGCTGAGCGACGCGCAGATCGCCGCTGAGGCCTCCCGCTGCCTGGAGTGCGACGCGCGCAACTTCGAGGTGGTGGTGAACACCGCCAGCTGCAAGGAGTGCGGCTACTGCGCGGAAGTCTGCCAAATGGAGGTCTTCGGCCCGGCCGCGGCATTCAACGCACGCGGTTACCGTCCAATGGAAATCAAATCCAGCAACTGGTGCGTGGGCTGCTTCAAATGCTTCTTTTCATGCCCCGACTTCGCCATCGATGTGCGGGAAAAACCGGCCAGCGGGAGGTCCTAAGATGAAACGATTTTTGGAAACAGGCAACTTTGCCATCACCGAGGGCGCCATCCTGGCCGGCTGCCGCTTTTTTTGCGGCTATCCCATCACACCGGCCACGGAACTGGCGGAGGCCATGAGTCTGCGGCTGCCCCACGTGGAAGGGGTGTATCTGCAAGCGGAGGACGAGTGCGCCGCCATGCACTTGTGCATCGGCGCCTCCCTGGGAGGGATGAAGGCCATGACGGCCACTTCCGGCCCGGGCTTTATTCTATATGCCGACCCCTACGGCTGGGCCCTGGGTTGCGAGACCCCGTTGGTGGTCCTGAACTCGGGCCGTGTGGGGCCGGTCTCGGGCATCACCGGCGCCCCCGGCCAGGGTGAGTTCTATCTCACGCGCTATCCCACCCAGGGCGGCAATTTCGAATCCGTGGTTCTGGCCCCCAACTCGGCTCAGGAAAGCATGAAGATGGTGGTGGAAGCCTTCTACCTGTCGGAGCGGCTGCGCATGCCGGTGACGGTGCTGGCCGACCAACTCATCACCGACGGCATGGAGGACATTTCCGTCCCGGAAAACGAGGCGGAGATGAAGGAGATGGGGTTCCGGGTATGGCCGCGAGCCTATCATAAAGGCCCGGATTTCTATCCCTATACGGACGCCCTGGACATCCCCCCGGTGCAGATGGGCCACAACACCGGGGCGTTGTGCTCGGACTGGACGCCGACGGTGGAAGGCTACGACATCGAGGAGGTGGAAGAGCACCATCGCCATGCCTACCGGCTGATCTACAAGGTTCGCAACAATCGGCAGCTGTTCAGCCACCTCTACGAAAAGCGCAACATGGACGACGACCCCGACCTGGTGGTGGTCTCCTATGGCACTCCGTCGCGCGTGGTCAACACCGCGGTGGACCATGCCCGGGCCGAGGGCCTGAAAGTGGGCGCGCTGCGGCTGATCAACCTGTGGCCGTTCCCGGAGGAGCTGTTCAGCCGCAAGGCCAACTATCTGGTGGTGGAACTCAATTGGGACGGTCAGCTGGTCCGGGAAGTTCAGCGCGCCGCCGCCAAGGGCTCCAAGGTCAACTTCATGGGCACCTGCGGCGACCTGCCGACGATCCCCGACTTGAGGGAATCTTTCGAGAAACTCCTGAAAAATCAGCCCCTGACCCGCAAGGGCTGGGTTGTGGAGGCCTGGTAATGGAATACACATCCTCAACTCTCGTCGGCAAATACCTGCGCACCCGGAAAATACCCTCGACGGCCTGTTCCGGTTGCGGCTTGGGCATCAACCACAAAATCATCATCCAGGCCATCGCCGAACTGGGCCTGGACGTTGGCGACGTTATCTGGGGCACCTCCATCGGGTGCGCCGGCCGCCAGACCTTCGCCACCTGGAAGGGCGACGGCTTCGCCGGCACCCACGGCCGGGCCTACGCCATCGCCCGCGGTCTGCGCATCGCCATCCCCCGCGAGAAGAAGATCATCCTCACCGTGGGCGACGGCGACGCCTTCGGCATCGGCCTGCTGCACCTGATCCACTCCGCCCGCT
>JALOOU010000125.1 GCA_025454255.1 Desulfobacterales bacterium
GATCGCGCGGCGCTTTCTTGAAAACCCCGAGCAGTTCGCGGACGCCTTCGCCCGGGCGTGGTTCAAGTTGACCCACCGCGACATGGGCCCCCGCTCGCGCTACCTCGGGCCCGAGGTCCCGGCTGAGGAGCTGATCTGGCAGGACCCGCTGCCCGCCGTCGACCACAAGCTGGTCAACGCAAAGGAGATTGCGGGCCTCAAGGGCAAGATTCTCGCTGCGGGCCTTTCGGTCTCGGAACTGGTCACGACCGCCTGGGCATCGGCGTCCACGTTCCGCGGCTCCGACAAGCGCGGCGGTGCCAACGGTGCCCGCATCCGCCTGGCGCCGCAAAAGGACTGGGAGGTCAACCAGCCGGCGCGGCTGGCGAAGGTGCTCAAGACCCTGGAGGGCATCCAACGCGAATTCAACCGTGCGCAGTCCGGCGGCAAGAAGGTGTCGCTGGCCGACCTCATCGTTCTGGCCGGCTGCACGGGCGTTGAACAGGCTGCGAAGAATGCCGGCCACAAGGTGACCGTCCCCTTCTCGCCGGGACGCACGGATGCAACGCAGGAAAAAACCGACGCGGTCTCCTTTGCCGTGCTCGAACCGGCGGCCGATGGGTTCCGAAACTATCTCAAGGCCAAGTACAGCGTGTCGGCGGAGGAGCTGCTGGTGGACCGGGCGCAGTTGCTGACGTTGACCGCCCCCGAGATGACGGTGCTCATCGGCGGTATGCGCGTGCTCGACACCAACTTCGGGCAGACCCGGCACGGAGTTTTCACTCAAACGCCGGAGGCGCTCACCAACGATTTCTTCGTCAACCTGCTCGACATGGGCACGGTGTGGCAGCCGAGCCCGGAGGACCCGGAGGTGTTCGAGGGGCGCGATCGCAGGACGGGCGAGGTCAAGTGGACCGGCACCCGGGTCGATCTCGTCTTCGGCTCGAACTCCCAGCTTAGGGCCATCGCCGAGGTCTACGCCTGCGCGGACGCGCAGCCGAAGTTCGTCCAGGACTTCGTCGCGGCCTGGACCAAAGTGATGGACCTGGATCGCTTCGACCTCGCCTGAGCTGAGCACAAGCCGCTGCGCAAGCGTTTAATGAACCTTCCGGCGGGGCCTGGCGATCAGGCCCCGCTTTTTTGATGCCGGAGACGTCTACACCGGAGCGCGGCAACCACTTTGCACGTTTATCCGCACTGCGTTTTGCCCCTATAACGGCCGAGACCTCACGAGGGCCGCGGCAACAGGCCTTTGCGCATCGATATCCGAAAGCCCGCCAGCAGGGCGATCGTGAGCCCTGCGATCGTCAGGTAAAGGGCCAGCAGGCCGAAGTGTGCCAGAAGGGCGGTGGCCATCATCGGGCCCAGGGCGTTGCCCACGAAGCGCCCTGAATTCAGAAACCCGAGGGTCGTCCCGCTGCCGCCTTCTCCCGCAAAGATCGCGATGACCAGCGGGATGACCGCCGCGATTGAGCCGGTTTGAAGAACACGGATGAGCGTGAAGCTGTAGACGCCGGTGCTCAAATAGAGCAGGGCCTGCAGGAGTGCCGCCGACAGGCAGCAGAGGGTGATGACGCGGGCGCTGCCCAGCCGGGACGCCAAGGCGACCAGCAGGTAGTTGCCGACGAAGGCCGCGGCCATATAGAGCATCATGATGGTGCCGGCCGAGGTGATGGCGGCCGCTGCCGTCAACTGGAAGCCCTCCAGGATCTGCGGCAGTACGCTCGGCAGAAACATGAGGTGGATGGTCCCGACAACGGCGAGTCCCCACCCCCACAGGGCCCCGCCCGTGAGCGGTTTGGCCTGCTGCGGCGGTTTGGGTTGCACCGGGATGTCGCGCACATGCCGGTGACAATACACCGCGGAGAGAGAAACCACGACGACGGCAATGATGAAGGGGGCGTGGTAGCCGAAGAGCGTCACGGCGTAAGCCCCCAGAGGGGGCCCGATGAGTTGCCCGGCCGTCATGGAGTTTTGAAAAAGCCCCAGGTATCGGGGAAGCGCATGCTTCGGGGCGGAGGCGGCGATCAACACCAGCCCGATGGTCGAGATCGCTCCCAGCGCTCCCTGGATGAGCCGCAGGGCGAGCAGCAGGGGCAGATTTTCGACAAACCCCATGACAAGAAAGATGAGGCCGTTGCAGAGAATGCCGCCTTCAAACAGCAGTTTCGGCCGGACGCGTGCGGTGAGGCTTCCCCAGAAGGGCGCCGCCAGTGCGGCGACCAAGGAGGTGGAGCCTAAAATCATGCCGATCCACACCATCGTCTCCTTTGCTCCGTAGGGACTGACCTTGAGGATGTAGAAGGGCATAAAGGACAGGATGCAGTTGAATGAGAAGGCGATCCCGAACTGGGAGATGGCGATGAAATAGATGCCCTTGATGCGATCCCCGCTCGGCAGGTCATCGCGGGGAAGAGTGGGTTCGACGAGATTCATGCAGGTTTCAGAGGCCGCGTGCGCCCAGCGGCGGCGATGCGAAGAGAAAAACCGGAGGCGGCGAGAGGCCGACCCGCTGGAGCACCGACACGGTGCGGGTCAGAAGCCGCGGGCAAGGTAGTTCAGCACCTCCCCCATGAGCCGGTTGATGTCACCATAGGCGCTGGCGGGAACCGCGCGAAGGTCCTGCTCGGTTTGAACGTATTCGCCTGCGACCAGCTCGCCGCGGCAGTATCGAATGATCTGGTCGACGGACTCCGGCGTCGCCTCCAAGTGGAACTGCAGGCCGATTACGTTTCGGCCGATTTGAAACGCCTGGTTGCCGCAGCCGGCGCTTTCGGCCAGATGAACCGCCCCGGCCGGAAGATCAAACGTTTCACCGTGCCAATGAAAGACGATCGCCCGGGGCGGGAGGCGGAACGCCGCCGAGTCCGATGCAACCGCCTGGACCGGGAACCAGCCGATCTCCTTGTGCGCGTTGGCGAACACCCGCGCGCCCAAAGAGTTGGCGATCAGCTGTGCGCCCAGGCATACGCCCAAAACGGGGAGCCCGCGACCCACGGCTTCTTTTATGAACGCCTTCTCCGGCCTCAGCCACGGAAGCTCGGGTTCGTCATTCACGCTCATCGGACCGCCCATCGCGATCACGAAGTCGACCGAACGCAGGTCGGGCAGGCTCTCCGAGCGGTAGAATCGAGTGGTCCGCACAACAGCGCCCCGTTCGGCCAACCACGCTGCGATGCTTCCGAGGCCTTCAAAGTGAACATGCTGCAAAACCTGGACGTTCATACACTCGGCTCGCCTTTTTGCGCGGGTGCGCTGCGCCGTCGATGGCGGCGGCACTCGACCCCGTCAACCGCCTCCGCCGCGGACTGCCGGCCAGGGGGGGATTCAATCCGCCTTTTCGAACAGCTCCTTGCCTGCGCCGCACTCGGGGCACACCCACTCCTCGGGCAGGTCCGCAAACGCCGTTCCGGGCGCAACCCCGTTGTCGGGGTCGCCTTGCGCCGGATCATACACGTAGTCGCAGGGGACACAACGCCATTTCTGCATCGCAAGACTCCTCATAGAATTGGTTTATAGACCCGTCTGACGGCCGGAGGGCCCGCCCTGGCGGGATTGCCGCCCGCGCGGACGTGCTCGCGCCCGATTGAGGTTGCGGCGCGTTCGATTCGGCCGGCGCCTTGCCCGCAACCGTGCTCCGCGGCGATCAACCGCATCTGGAGTTTGGGGTTGATCGCAAAGTTGCCGGCCGTCCCGGCGGCAGCCTCGGTGAGGGTCGGTTCCAATCGACCGCCCGGAGGCAATTCTATTACTCCGCTAAATCAATTGAGTCAAACAGCCTCCCGCCGGGTGGGGCCGGATGGGCGGGGCTTCGATCGGGGCTTTTAGGGTTGCCGGTTTGAAACGACCACCGGATCGCGGCGGCGCGAGAGATCCTGAAGGTCGGCGTGGGCCGAGACGGCGGGGTTGGCAAACGGCGGCGCGCAAAAGAGGCGGGCATGCGCCCCGGAGGGAGGGGGAAGGGCGCATGCCCGCGGGGGCGGGGAGGGGGTGCGCAGAGCTCCCTCCTCGCCGGGTGACGCCGCGGATCAGATGTCGTAGTACAGGAAGAACTCGTGCGGGTGCGGGCGCAGGCGCACGGGGTCGACCTCGTTGGCGGTCTTGTAGTCGATCCACATGTCGAGCGCGTCCTGGGTGAAGACATCCCCTTTCAGCAGGAAGGCGTGGTCCTGCTTCAGGCACTGCAGCGCCTCATCCAGCGAGCCGGGGGCCGAGGGCACCTTGGCGAGTTCCTCGGGCGGCAGGTCGTAGATGTTCTTGTCGAGCGGGTCGCCGGGGTCGATCTTGTTCTGGATCCCGTCGATGACCGCCATCAGGATCGCCGAAAAAGCGAGGTAGCCGTTGCAGGAGGGGTCCGGGGTCCGGAATTCGATGCGCTTGGCCTTGGGCGAGGTGGAGTACATCGGGATGCGGATGGCGGCGCTGCGGTTGCGGCTCGAATAGGCCAGGTTCACCGGCGCCTCGTAGCCGGGCACCAGCCGCTTGTAGGAGTTGGTGGTCGGGTTGGTGATGGCGCACAGGGCCCGGCAGTGCTTGAGAATGCCGCCGATGGCATGCAGCGCCAGCGGGGAGACCCCGGCGTACTTGTCGCCGGCAAACAGCGGCTTGCCGCCCTTCCAGATGCTGACATGGGTGTGCATGCCGGAGCCGTTGTCGCCGAAGAGCGGCTTGGGCATAAAGGTCACCGTGTGGTTGTTGCGTACGGCGACGTTTTTCAGCACGTACTTGAACCACATCAGCTGGTCCGCCATCTGCACGAGGGGCTTGAAGCGCATGTCGATCTCGGCCTGCCCGGCGGTCGCCACCTCGTGGTGCTGGGCCTCGATGTCGATCCCGAGCTTTTCCAGCACCAGGACCATCTCGCTGCGCAGGTCCTGGAACTTGTCCATGGGCGGCACCGGGAAGTAGCCCTCCTTGGGCCGCGGCTTGTATCCCAGGTTGGGGCCCTCGTCCCGGCCCGTGTTCCAGGTGCCCTCCACCGAGTCGATCTCGTAGAAGGCGCCGTAGCTGGTGGAGTCGTAGCGGATGTCGTCGAAGATGAAGAACTCCGCCTCGGGGCCGATGAAGGCGGTGTCGCCGATGCCGGTGCTTTTCAAATACGCCTCGGCCTTTTTGGCGATGTTGCGCGGGTCGCGGCTGTAGGGCTCACGGGTCAGGGGGTCGACGATGTCGCAGATCAGGCAGAGCGTGGGCGCAGCATAAAAGGGATCCATCTTGGCGGTGGCCGGATCGGGGATCACGAGCATGTCGCTCGCGTTGATCGGCTGCCAGCCGCGGATGCTGGAGCCGTCGAAGCCGAAGCCGTCCTCGAAGCTGCCCTCGTCCAGCTCGCTGATCGGAACCGTGAAGTGCTGCCAGAGCCCCGGGAAATCCATGAACCGCAGATCCACCATTTTAGCGCCGTTTTCCTTGGCAAACGCCACGACCTCTTTGGGTTTCATTTCGTGTTCCTCCTTTTGGGGTTTGAGTAGGGTATATGGTATTTTTCAGGATTTTTCGTCAGACGGCGTCCGCACCGGTTTCACCCGTGCGCACGCGCACGGCCTGCTCGACCGTCACCACGAAGATTTTTCCGTCCCCGATTTTGCCGGTGTAGGCGGACTCCCGGATTTTGTTCACTACCTGGTCCACCCGGTCGGCGTCTACGACGATCTCGAGTTTGATCTTCGGGATGAAGTCCACCACGTACTCGGCGCCGCGGTAGACCTCCTTGTGCCCCTTCTGGCGCCCGTAGCCTTTGACTTCGGACACGGTCATGCCCTGGATGCCGACCTCGTTGAGCGCTTCCTTGACGTCATCCAGCTTGAACGGTTTGATGATGGCTTCGATTTTTTTCATCATGGCGAGTGCCTCCTTGCAGTTTTTCCGCCCGATTTACTGAATTTCAAAGGCCCGCTCGCCGTGAACGGCGCTGTCCAGGCCGACCATTTCGTTCTCCTCATCGACCCGCAGCCCGCGGGTCAGGGCCTTGGTGACGAAGACCACCACCACGGTGCCGACGGCGGTGAAGGCCGCCGTGGCGACGATCGAGATCACTTGGATCCACAGCTGACCCGGGTTGCCGAAGAACAGTCCCGTCCCGGCCGAATTGATGGCCGGGTCGGCAAAGAGCCCCGTGGCAAGCGCGCCCAGGGTTCCGCACATGCCGTGGACCCCGAAGGCGTCCAGGGAGTCGTCGTAGCCCAGCTTGTGCTTGATCTTGGCCACGGAGAAGAAGCCCAGCACGCCGGCGGCCAGACCGATCAAAATGGAGGCCCCGACGCCCACATAGCCTGCCGCCGGGGTAATTGCCACCAGCCCGGCGACCACCCCCGAGGCGATGCCGAGGACGGTGGGCTTCTTGTTGACGAGCCACTCGGCGAACATCCAGGACAGCGCCGCCGCGGCGGCCGAGGTGTTAGTCACGAGAAAGGCCGACCCCGCGAGCCCGTCGGCCACCAAGGCGCTGCCGGCGTTGAACCCGAACCAGCCGAACCAGAGCAGAGCGGCGCCGAGCGCGGTAAGGGCGATGCTCGAGGGGAACATGGCCTCTTTGCCATAGCCGATGCGCTTGCCCAGCGCCAGCGCCAGCACCAGGCCGGCAACCCCGGCGTTGATGTGCACCACGGTGCCGCCGGCGAAGTCCAGGGCCCCCATATCGGCCATCCAGCCCTTGCCCCACACCCAGTGGGCGACCGGGGCGTAGACGAAGCTCACCCACAGCACCGCAAAGACGATCCAGGCGGAAAACTTCATGCGATCGACCACCGAGCCCAAGACCAAGGCCACGGTGATGCAGGCGAAGGTCATCTGGAACAATCCGAACACGTTGGTCGGGATGGTCCCCTCCAGGCTGGCGGGGGTGATCCCGGAGAAGAACAGGTAATCCAGCCCTCCGATGATCCCGCCCTGATCGGGCCCGAACGCCAGGCTGAAGCCCCACAGCACCCAAACCACGCTCGTCAGGCAATAGGCGACGAACGTCATGGCCAGGGTGTTCAGAAGATTCTTATAGCGCGACATGCCGCCGTAGAAAAGGGCGAGCCCCGCCGGGGTCATCATCATCACCAGGGCCGTGGCCACGATCATCCAGGCCGTGTCCCCCTTTGCCTCTCATGTCGACGTCAACCTCCTTCATCCATTTTTGGAAGCCTGGCGAGCAGGGCCTCCCGGACGGCGGCGACCCGCTGCGGATCGTCCACCTTCTGTCCGGAAATGTCGCGGACATAAAACACGTCGACGACCTGGTCGATTTTGGTCGCGATTTTGGCCACCCAGATGTCCAGCTCCAGGCGAAAAAGGGCATCGGCGATGCTGAAGAGCAGGCCGGGAAAGTCGTAGGTGAACACCTCCACGATCGTGAAAAAGCTCGAACTGGTGTTGTCGACCCGCACACGGTGCGCACGGCGTGCGGTGCGCGGCTTGGACAGGCGCGGGGATTCCAGGCGCGGCCTCAGCGCCGCGGCCAGCTCCAATTGCCCCGCCAGCACCGCCTGGAGCTGCCCCTCGGCCCGGCGCCATTTCTCCTGTTCGAACAGACGGTCGGGCGGCGGGGAGACCTCGAAGATGTCGAGCGCCGTGCGGTTGCGCCAGGTGAAGACCTGGACGCTCAGGATGTTGATGCTGTTCAGCGTGAAGACGCCGGCGAGGCTGGCCATCAGGCCCGGCCGGTCCTTGGCGCAGATCGTCACCGTGCGGGTGGCGCCGTCGGCGGAAGGAACCACCGTCCAGACGGCGTTCTTGTCCCCCAGGCGTGCGAAGAGCCGGGCGTGATCCGCGATCGCCTCCGCCGTCACCGAGAGCAGGTAGCGCGGCGAGAGGGCCGGGAAGAGACCTTCGATTCCGCGACGCTCGTCGGCGGTCGCGACGGAGGCGATCGCCGCTTTGCGTTTGCGTTCGATCGTGGCGACCGCCTCCTCCGAGACGAGTTCGCCCCGCTCCAGGGTGTTGACCACCTTCAGGAAGAACTCGCGCAGCAGGTGGGCGGTCCAGTCGTTCCAGGCCGCCGGACCGGTGGCGATCGAGTCGGCCACGGTGAGCAGGTAGAGCAGCTTGAGCCGCTCGAGCTCCTTGATGCGCCGTGCGCAGAGGATGGCGGTCTCCTCATCGTGGATATCGCGGCGGGTGGCGGTCTTGATCAGGTGCAGGTGCTCCCGCACCAGAAATGCCACGACCGCCACCTCCTCCGGTGAGAGACCCTTCGACGCGAGGATCCCGCGGCAGAGCTCCGCTCCCGCCGCCGAATGATCCTCCGCGGAGCTGGCCTTGCCGATATCGTGCAGCAGGGCTGCCCAGAGCAGCAGGCGCTTGCCCTTCACCTCGCGGTATATTCGGGCGAACAGCGGTTCGGCGTCGTCGCCGGGCCCCGCTAGGTCGTGAATCGTCTGAAGGGTCCGCAAGAGGTGCTTGTCCACCGGGTAGAGGTGGTATTCGTCGTACTGGATCCGGTGGGTGATGCGCTCGAACTCGGGGATGAAGGCCGTCAAAAAGCCGGTGGTGAGCATGTCGTCCAGAGCCTCGGCAGCCGCCGGCGCCAGCAGGACCCGCTCGAAGGCGCGCACGATCTCTGGTGCCGAGCGGAAGGCCGCATCGACCAGATAGGTGAATTCGCGGATCAGGCGCTTGGCCTCCGCGCTCAGCGGCACGCGCTGCGAAATGCTCTCCTCGAAGATGCGCATCAGCAGCTCCGGGCGCTTGACGATGGCCTCCGGGCCGATGAAGCTCAACCGCCCCCCGGCGTCGATCGCGAGGCCCTCCGCGGGGTTCTTCGCGGAGAGCGAACGCCGCCGCTTGCGGGCACCGTCGAGGTTCAGTTCGTGGCGCATCGCCGCGTGCTGCTGCTTGATCCGATCCATGTGCGCGTGCAGATCGCCCAGGAAGCGCTCCACCGGCTGCTGGCCGTTCGCCTCGCGGTAGCGAAACCGCGCGGCGAGCTTGATCTGGTTTTCGAAGTGCAGCTGATCGGTTTTGCGGCCGCAGAGGTGGTGCAGGTGATTGCGCACCTGCCAGACGAAGCTGAGCGCCTCCCAAAGCGATTGGTACTCGGCGTGGGAGAGCAGTCCCAGGTATTCCAAATCCCGGGGTTGGCGCAAATCGTGTTCCAGGCGGGCGAACCAGAGCATCGTGTGGTAGTCCCGCAGGCCGCCCTGGCCCTCTTTGAGATTGGGCTCGAGCAGGTAGGCGGAGTCGCCGTAGTGGGCGTGGCGCGAGCGGGTGGCGGCGATCAGCTCAGCGAGGATGTTGCCGGCGTGCTTTCGTATCACCCGCTCCCGCAGCTGGCCCATCAGCTCCGAAAAAAGCATGGAAGCGCCGCAGATGAAGCGCGCATCCAGGATCGGGGTCAACACGTTCAGGTCCTTTGCGGCCAGGCTCAGGCACTCTTTGAGAGCGCGGGTGGCATGGCCCACATCCAACCCGATGTCCCACAGCGGGTAGATCATCTCCCGGATGAGCTCCTCGGCGTGGGCCGGGACGCTCTTTCCGAAAAGAAACAGCAGGTCGACGTCGGAGTGGATGCACTGCTCCTCGCGGCCGTAGCCCCCCAGCGCGACGATGGCGTAGGGGTTCTTGTTGATCTCCAGCCGGGGGCCGATCATGCTGGTTTCAAACGCCTGTTCGAAGTAGTCGTCCAGAGCCCGCGAGTGCTGCTTGAGGAAGTCGGGCTGACGGCCTTTCAGGAAGCGGCCGGTCAACTCGGCGACTTTCTCCTTCAGCGATCGGGTTGCGGGTTCGTGCAGGCCAAGCATGGGGCGCTGGGGATCCTTCCGTGAAAACCGATGGCGCATCGCCCGGCCCCTCATGTTCCCAAGCGGGGATGGGCCATGCCTGCTTCCAAGCGTTCTCGCCCAATTGAGCAAGGCTTGTGCCAGACGGGCCGACAAAAAAATATTTCGTATTAATTCGTAATGTTGACCGGCAAGCCGGCCGGGCGAAGCCCTCGTAAATTTTATACAAATATGTTATAAATAAAATCAGAATGGAAACAATATTGTAATATTTATTCGGCTGCGAAGCGTGGCGCCTTGAACTCCGTGCGGGGCTCCCAGGAGCGGCAGGGCGTGCGGCCTGTTCGGCCGGCCGCAGGCATCTGCCGATGCTCCGGTCGGCGGGGTCAGGCTTCCCGGAAAACCGCCTGCCAGATCTGGTGGATGCGCTGCTGCAGCCGTTCGAATTTTTCCTGCGGCACCCGCGACGGCTGCTCCTGAAGGCTCAGTTGATGGGCGGCGGCACGGTAGATGAGGTAGGCGTGTTTGAGGAGGTGGGCGGTATATTCGTTCAGCACCGCCGCGGAGATCAGCGCCTGGATGAGGCGGACGTTGTCGGTCCAACGGACCAGCTCCCGATGGCGGTGGGCCAGCAGGAGCACGAGGGCCTGAACCAGAAACTCGATGTCGATCATCCCTCCCGGGCTGTGCTTGAGATCGAACTGGCCGGCCTCGGGCCGGCTCAATTCCCGGCGCATGCGCCGGCGCATCTCGGCGACCTCCGCCATCAGTTTTTTGCCCGGTCGGCGTCGCGCCAGCGCCTCGGCACGGATGGCCTCGAAGCGGACACCGATCTGCTCGTCGCCGCAGACGGCCCGGGCCTTGATCAACGCCTGGTGCTCCCAGGTCCACGCCTCGTTCAGCTGGTAATCGCGAAAGGCGTCGATGTGCCGCACGAGGATGCCGGAGATGCCGCTGGGGCGCAGCCGCGTGTCGATCTCATACACCCGCCCGGCCCGGGTGTGGGCGGTCAGCAGGTGAATCACCCGCTGGCCCAGGCGGTTGTAGAATTGGGCGTTGTCGATGGGGCGCGCCCCCCCGTGCGTCTGGCCGTCCACCCCGGCATGCAAAAAGACGAGGTCCAGGTCCGACCCGTAGCCGAGTTCAAGGCCGCCGAGCTTGCCGTAGGCGATGACGGCAAACCCCCGCTCGCAGGGCGCGTCTCCCAAGCGGCTGACGGGCGTCCCGTGCTTTGCGCTCAGGTGCTCCCAGGCGAGGTTGACCACGGCGTTGACGATGGTCTCCGCGATGTCCGAGAGGTAGTCGCTGACCCGCATCAGCGGCAGGGTCCCGCTGACGTCGGCGGCGGCTACGCGCAGCACCTGGATCTGCTTGAAAATGCAAAGGGCTTCGATCTGGGATTCGAGGTCGTCGGTCGGGGCCTGGGTGAGCCGCCGGCCGATGTCGTCCGCCAGCGACTCGCGGCTGGGCGGCCGGTAGAGGGTGCGCGCATCGAGCAGCTCATCGAGCAGCACCGGGTGCCGGGCCAGAAACGAGGCGATCCATGGGCTGGCGTTCGCCAGGCGCGCCAGGTGGGCCAATGCCGCCGGGTATTCCACGAGCAGCGCCAGATAGCTGGTGCGCCGTTCGATGGCCCGCACCAGATCGATGATCCGCCTCAGAACGGTGACCGGGTGGCCGGTGCGGGAGCTTTCCAGCAGCAGGAGCGGCACCAGCCGGTCCAGCCGCTGGCGTCCGGTCAGGCTGAGCGCCCGGGTCTCGGCATCGCCGCGCAGCTCGTGAAGCGCCGCCAGCGCTTCGGCGGGCGGGTCGAACCCCAGCCCGGCGAGGAGCTCGCCCGCGTGGCCCTCGTCGACCGACTGCAGCCAGATGCTGCTCAACTGGCTCTCGATCGCTTTCTCCGTGCCCTCCGCTTCTCCGCTTTCGAGCAGCATCCGGAAGTGGCCGTGCACCGTGTCGCGGTGCCGCTTGAGCTCCGCTTCAAACTGCTCGCACGTTGCAAACCCCAGCGCTGCGGCCAGCCGGGCCAAGCCCTCTGTATCCGCTGGCAGCGAGTGGGTCTGCCGGTCGGCGGCCTGCTGGAGGCGGTGCTCGACGGTGCGCAGAAACACGTAGGCATCGTCGAGTTCACGGCGGACCGTCGCGCTGATGGTCCCCTGGCGCGCGAGAGCGGCCAGCACGCTGCGGATGCGCCGCCGCTGCAGCGCCGGGCTCACCCCTCCGCGGATCAGCTGGAAGATCTGCCCGAAAAACTCGATTTCGCGGATGCCCCCGCGGCCGAGCTTGATGTTGGCCTGCATGCCCTTGCGCGTCACCTCCTGGGAGATCAACTGCTTCATCTGGCGCAGGGACTCGAAGGCGCCGAAATCCAGGTAGCGGCGGTACACGAACGGGTGCAGCCGCTGCAGCAGGGCTTCGCCGGCCGCCATGTCCCCGGCCACGGCCCGGCCCTTGATCCAGGCATAGCGCTCCCAGTCGCGCCCCTGCTCCTGGTAGTAGCGCTCCATGGCGTCGAAGCTCATCACCAGCGGGCCGCCGTCGCCGAACGGACGCAGCCGCAGGTCGACCCGGAAGACGAACCCCTCGGCCGTGACCTGACCGATCAGCTGGACCAGCCGGCGGGCGAGGCGGGTGAAAAACTCCTCGTTGTCGACGGGGGCGGCCGCAGCCCGGGTTTGGCCGGGGGCGGGGTAGGCGAAGACCAGATCGATGTCCGAGGAGAAATTGAGCTCGCGTGCGCCCAGCTTGCCGAGCGCTACCACCACCAGGCGCTGGGGGCGGCCGGCGTCGGAGTGCGGCTCCCCCAGCTCGGCGCACAGCCGCGGGTGCAGCCAGGCAAGAGTCTGATCGAGGCAGGCCTCCGCCAGGGCGGAGAGGTCGGCGGTGGTTTCGGTCAGATCGGCCAGGCCGACGATGTCGCGCCAGGCGATCCGCACCAGCTCGCGGCGTCGGAACCGGCGCAGCCGGCCGCCGAGGTCATCGGCATCGGCGGTTTCCGACAGGACTGAGGCCAGTCGGGCCGCCACGCTGCCGGCGCCGTTCATGCGCTGCAGTTCGCCGCTGGCGGCCAACTCCGCGAGCAGCATGGGCTCACGGGTTGCGCTTTCCGCCACGAAATCGCTGAAGGCCAAGACCTGCGCCAGCGGGCGGCTGAACTCCGGGTCCTGCGGCAGCGAGACCCCGGCGTCGCGGCAGGCTTCGAGCAGCCGGCCGACGGCGGCCGCCGTCGTCTTCAACGCCTCCGGCAGTGCGCCCGGCGGGTTCATGGCCGATAGTCCCCGATGGGGTCAAAGGTCATGTCAGCGCGCATACCCCCATTCGCGCAGCCGTTGGGCGGCGTGCTGGGCGTACTGCCCCTGGCGCACCTGCTGCAGGAAGCGCTGGTATTCGCGGGCGGCCTCGGAGCGGCGGCCGATCCCTTCATAGGAATAGCCGATGAAGAAGGTGGTGTTGGGGTTTCCCGGCAGCAGACTCTGCGAGGTCTGGAAATCGGCGAGCGCGGCGTCGAAACGTTTGAGATTCAGCTGCGCAAACCCGCTCAAGTGATGGCCTTGGGCCTCCTGCGGGAAGACCGACTGCGCTTGCCGCGCATAGCGGGCCCCTTCGGCATAGTTTTTCTGAATGAGCTGGCATTTGGCCATCGAGACGAGAGCGGCATAGTCGTTGGGCGCCTGTTTCAGGGCGGATTGGTAGTGGGTTTCGGCCTGGCTGAAATTTTTGGAACCCATGGCCTTGTCCCCCTTCTGCATCTCCTCGATCGCACCCTTGATGGCCCGCAGCCGCGCGGTGCGGTCCATGTAGCGCTCGCGGTGGAGCGGCAGGCCTTTGGCGTCGGCAAAGGTCGTGCGCGCCGCCTGGACGGCGTTCTGGTAGCGTTCGTCGCTCATGGGGTGGGTGGCGAACATGAGCTCGATGGAACTCGGCTTGGATTTGTTGAGGTTGTTCAGCATGGTCATCAACCCCACCATGCCGTCGGGGCCATAGTTGGCTTTGACCGTATACTCCATGCCCAAGGCGTCGGCCTGGCGTTCGTTGTCGCGGCTGTAGCTCGCGAGAAAGGCCCCTGCCCCGAAACCGCCCAGCGCCGAGGCGACTTGGCCCATGCCGGGGGCCGCGACGTCGGCGATGATGGACAGGCCCCCCACGACCATGTTGGTGAGTTGGCCCTTGGAGAGCTGCTCGGCCGTGTGGCGGGCGTTCACGTGGCCGATTTCGTGGCCGAGCAGAGCGGCGAGTTCGGCCTCGTTG